>DHJA01000071.1:0-233 GCA_002404095.1 Planctomycetaceae bacterium UBA4732
GCAGCGTCTTGATGGTGAAAACGCCCATATAGAGGGCGACGCCGCCGACGACCGTGCAAAAAGCGCCGACAAGGGCACAGACTCGTGCGAACGTCGGTTCGTCATCCACCCGCGCGGACGGCCCCGCCCCTCCGCTAAGGAGGGTCGTATTGGTGATGGATTGGTCCGTTTTATCCGCTAGCGTTTTGGACATTGAATGTTTTCCGTTTTTATGGTGGGCCGCTCGCTCCGCG
>DHJA01000071.1:357-7909 GCA_002404095.1 Planctomycetaceae bacterium UBA4732
GCGACTCGCGGAGCGAGTCGCCCACTATGGATTGCCCCTTTGGGTTCACCGAGCCGGCGCCCACGGCCGGCACGGGCGCGACCGACGTTTGCAGCGCGGCGTCGTCCTGATTGTTGATCTCGTTCCAGCGGTCCTGAAGCCCACGGCGCCGCAGGTCGAGCCGGCGTACGGCCCAGTTATTGTTCGCCACCACACGGAAAATCTGTTCGCGCAAGTCCGCCGAATGCCGGGTACGCACTTCGTAAGCGTTCAGCCCGTCGCCGAGATTGCGACTCGTCGCCTCGGTCACGCCGTCCACGCCGCGAAGAGCGTGCAACACCTGATCGGCCGGCCCGCGTACTTCCAATACGATCACCGCGTCGGCTTCCAACTCGGAAAGTTTTTTCGCTAAACCCAAGTGTCCACGGCGAAGGATGATGACGCGTTGGGCGATCGTCTCCACCTCGGTCAGCAAGTGGGACGACAGCATGATGGTGTGATTCTGACCCAGCTCGCGCAACATACCGAGCGTTTCCTGCTTTTGGCCGGGGTCAAGGCCGTCGGTCGGCTCATCGAGGATCAGCAGGGGCGGATCAGCGATCAGAGTGTCGGCCAAACCGACGCGCTGGCGGAAGCCCTTCGACAGCGTACCGAGCAAGGCGCGGCGCACGCCCTCCAACCGGCAGCGGTCGATGCAGTAGGCGACGCGCCCCGGCCGACGGTGGCGCTCGACGCCCTTAATCTTGGCCCGGTAATCGAGATATTCATCGACGCGCATTTCGCCATAGAGCGGAATACTCTCCGGCAGGTAGCCGATGCGTTTGCGGACTTCCAGCGAGTCTTTCATCACGTCAAATCCATCCACCTTGACGACGCCGCTGGACGCCGGCAAATAGGTGGTGAGGATGCGCATGATCGTGGTCTTGCCGGCGCCGTTGTTGCCGAGCAGGCCGACGATCTCGTTCTTTTCGACCTGGAAACTGACGTTGCTGACGGCCAGGACGTTGCCGAAGTATTTGGTCAGTCGTTCGACGTGGATCATGGTTCGTGTCAACCCGGCTGCGGCCTTATGGCGAGGCAAAAAAAGCCACCCTCGTTCCCACGCTCTGCGTGGGAACGCAAGGACGCGACGCTCTGCGTCGCGCCTAGTGTCCACAGGGGACGGGACGCAGAGCGTCCCGACGCGCGTTCCCACGCAGAGCGTGGGAACGAGGGCGAACTTGTTTTTTAGGGCGCGTGACGGCGTATTGCAAGGGGAAGGGGCTGGAAGGATCGTTGCCTACGGCGCGTTCGCGCATTTTCCGGCCGTCGGCGCTTGTTAACGGGAAAAGGATTTTGCCTATGGCCTTGCTACGCCCTACAATCAGGGAAGGGAAATCGCTCCGCCACTCGCCGTGGGGACGCCGGCAGGACGCCCTTCCGCCGGGATAAACCCGGCGGCTCGCCGCATCTCTGAGGGGTTGCCATGAGCAGAGAGCTGATGGACATTGTCCTGCCCCGTCTGGCCCAGCGGCTCAACCGCCAGCTGCGGCGTTACCGTTCGGGTGAACTGGACGACGACCAGTTCTCGCGCCGATTTGAAACCCTTCTTCAGCAGCAATACACCTGGTTGGCCAATCAGGGGGTGCCGGAATTGGAAGCGGCCGTCGCCGTCCATGGGGCGGTCCTCGTGTTAAGCTCCCCCGGCCTGCGCGTCGAGGCCGCCGAACAGGGCATACCTCTGGAAATCATCGAACATCAGGCCGTTCAAGCCGCGGCCGCGGACATCTCCAGCAATTACAACGTCAGCCAACGCAAAGCCGTCAACCGCATCAGCGCCATCGTCGCCTACTACGCGGAATGACAAAACCCAAGTTTAAGATAGCGTCCTATAAGTCCTATAAGTCTTATCAGTCCCATAAGACTTATAGGACTGATAAGACTTATAGGACAAATTAAGACACGCGCCGCCTTTTGGTCGCCGGACGACGACCAGATTCATAATCCTAGCAGCAGGAGGCTTGCTAGAAACCATGACCCAGGCCGGCGCCAGTTACGAAAGTTCGCTGCTGCTGACGCTCGAAGAGATCAGCATGTTGGTGGCGCACAGCCACGACCCCAGCGAAACCCTGTTCAACACCGTCCGCCTCATCCAGGGCCGATTCAAAACCGCCGTCTGTTCCGTGTACGTCCTCAACGCGGAAAAAGGCGAACTCGTCCTCAGCGCCACCGTCGGCCTCAAAAGCGAAAGCGTTGGCCGGGTGCGCATGCGCATCGACGAAGGACTCACCGGGCTGACCGCGGAGAAGATGGCGCCAGTCATGGTCCCCGACGCTTTTAGCCACCCTCGCTTCAAATACTTCCCCGAGGCCGGCGAAGACCCCTACCACTCCTTTCTCGGCGTACCGCTCGTCGAGGGCGGCGAATTGCAAGGCGTGCTCGTGGTGCAGACCATGGAGCCGCGTACTTTTACCCAGAACGAAATCCGCATGTTGGTCACGGTGGCCGCCCAGGTCGCCTCGCTCGTCGGCGACGCCCACCTACTCGAGTTGGCCTCCGCCGCCGCCAATGAACCGCCCTCCGCGCCGCCGCCGCCGGCCGAAGAGGATGCAACCTCAATCCTGCGTGGGACGGCCCTCAGCCCCGGCGTCGGAGTCGGCGACGCCTATATTGCAGGGGACTTCGACGAATGGCGCCAGACCGTGCCGCGCAAGAGCGCCGACCCGGAAAACGAACGGCGCCGCTTGAACGCGGCGCTGGAGGAAGCCCGCGAGGAGATCGTCCGCCTCAGCCAGCGCATCTCGGAGTTGGTTGGCGAAGACCACGGCGCCATCCTGCACGCCCAATTGATGATCCTGCAAGACCGCTCCATCGAGCGCGACCTCGAAGGCTATATCAACGCCGGGGCCACGGCGGAAGCCGCCCTGCTCGACACGCTCGACAAATACGTGGCGGCTTTTCAAAAACTCTCGACGCCGTTCTTCCAGGAACGAGTCTACGATATAAAAGATGTGTTTTACCGCGTTTTATGGCGGCTGCGGCCTCGTCAGACGGCGGACGGGGCCGGCGAGCGGCAAGTATTGGTGTCGCGCGAGGCTTCCGTGATGGAGCTGTTCTCGGCCGACCTGGAACGACTGGCGGCGGTCGTCGTGGAACACGGCGGGCCGCAAAGTCACGCCGCCATCCTGGCGCGCAGCCTTGGCGTGCCGATGGTCGGCCAAGTTGTCGGCTTCTCGCGGCTGCTGCACCCCGGCCGACGGCTGCGCGTGGACGGCACGACGGGCGAAGTGACGCTTGACGCCCCTTCGGAAACCATCGCGGCCGTCGTCGCCGCGCCGAAGGCGTCGCCGCCTGTGCCGACGCCGATCGGGCTGCCGCGCGTGGACGTGAACCTCAATTTGCTCGCGGAGGCGGGGCCGGCCGTGGCGATGGGCGCCGGTGGCGTGGGGCTGTACCGTAGCGAATTCCTGTTTCTGGCGCGGCGCACCTTGCCGACTGAGGACGAGCAGGTCAGCATTTACCGCAAGCTGCTCCGCCGGATGGACGGCCGGCCCGTGACGATCCGCACCTTCGACTTGCGGCCGGATAAGGTGGCGGCGTATGGCCGGCTCGGTACGTCGGCGGCGCGGTCCTATGATTGGCGGCTGGTGCTGGAGTCGCTGCCGTTGCGCCAACTTTTTCACGAACAGGTGCGGGCTATCCTGCGCGCGGCTACGCAAGGGCCGGCGCGTATCCTGATTCCCCTGGTAACGCGGAGTGAAATTGTAGATTTCGTGGTGGAAACGGCGGCCTCGGCGCGCGACGAGCTGACGAGCGAAGGATTGGAGTTCGCGGCGGACGTGCCGTTCGGTCTGATGATCGAGACGGCGGCGGCGGCGCCGCTGGTAAGCGATTGGGCGCCGCGAACCGCTTTCTTCGCGCTGGGCACGAACGACCTTTCGGCGTCGGCGCTGGGTCTGGACCGCGACGATCCGGCGGCGGCCGCGCAGATGGACCCGCTGCATCCCGGCCTGTTGCGCGTGCTGGACGGCGTGATCACGGCGGCGCGGGCGGCGGATCGGCCGGTGTCGGTGTGCGGCGAGATGGCGGCCGACCCCCTTGGGTCGATCGCGCTGGCGGCGCTGGGCGTGGATTCGTTGAGCGTACCAGTGACCCAATGGCTGGCGATCCGGCAGGCGGTATTCGCGGTAAATCCGACGAGAATTGCGGGGGTGAGTGCAGATTTGTTATGCCGGCGTACATCGGCGGAGGTGCGCAAGTTGCTGGTGGAATGGCGGCGGGGCGCGTGATACTGAGTCCAGCATGGGGAATGCCCCGGCGAACGGCATGACGTGGCCGGCGACTATCTGCGCCGGCTGCACGAGCCGAAGAGCGCCATTCTGACGAGGGCGGCGATGGAGCGAAAGAGGTGAGGCGGGGATTGTCGCCCCCGGACTCACGAGTACGTTCGCCCGGGGTGCGAGGCTCTGTTTCAACCGTCTTCTCCGACCAGTAATGCCAATGGGAAATGCGCGAACACTGCTTTCAGCGGCAGCGCCAGCGGCTGGCCGTCCGACGGAGTAAGCACCTCGCCCGTGAAGATGTTCCGCCAACGACTTGCCGATCCCGTCTCCGGCAGGCGCAACGTCGTCTCTTCCCATACACGGCCCGTTGGCAACGAATCCGTCGTAGGCGCCAATCGCGTCATGAATCGCGGCACAACTACCAAGGCCCATTTTCCCTCTTTATTACGCGCAAATCCAAAGGCGTGATCTTTCCGCGGCCCATCGACCTCCAACGGCGTGTACGCGCCATCGGCGAAGAGGCCCGGGGGCTCGCGTCGGCACTGCAAGGCGCGGTGGGTGACGTACAGTTTGATCCGTCCGTCTTGTCGCGCCTCGACCAATTCGCGCGCCAATCCGCACAAGTTTTCGCCGTCCATCTCGATACGCTTCCTCAGCGTCCCAAGCATTTCCTGGCGTTTTGCGTAGTCCACGGGCCGGCGGTTGTCGGGATCGACCAGGTTGAAATCCCATAATTCCGTGCCCTGGTAGGAGTCGGGCGCGCCTGGCGCCATAAGGCGCAACAGGGTCTGCGATAGGCTGTTGAACAACCCATAATGGCTTATTCGACTCTGCAATGCCCGGAAATCTCGAAGGAATGGTCCGTTGGCCTTCTCGTCCAAAATACGCGCTACAAACTCCAGCACGCCATCGTCATAAGCCTTGTTGGGGTTGACCCAACTGGTGTGGACTTTGGCCTCATGGACGGCCTTGAGCATGTACGCCTGAATGCGGCCCACGAATTCGACGGCCTCCTCCGCCGACTGGGCCTCAAGAGGCCATGCCCCAATTAAGGTCTGGTAAAGCAAGTATTGTTCGTTCAGGTCCGGCGCCAAATCATCCTCGATCTGGATGCGATACGTTTCGTTCAGCTCGCGCCAACGGGCCAGGCGCTCGCGCCACTCGTCGGGGATTTCCGAGAGTACGTTTAGGCGGGCGCGCGTGTCTTCGCCACGCTTGGTGTCGTGCGTCGCCAGTGGCGACAACGCGAACGGCCACTGGGCCTGTCGATCCTGGAAGAAGCGATGGAGGTCGCCCGGCGCCGCGCCAAAATGGCTAGGGTCGCCGCCGACTTCGTTCAGAGACGCCAGCCGGTTGTAAATGTAGAACGCCGTGTCCTCGACGCCCTTGGCCATCACCGGGGCCGTCACCTGCTGGAACTTGCCGGCGAAACGCCGCTGCTCCGTCCGCTCTTCTTCGGTCGCCGTCTCCGGATAATGCAGCAATAGCATGTCGCGCACGAAGTGGAACAGCGACGCGGTGATGGCCGGGTTGGCGCGTTTGGCCCGGTTGACCGCCGCGATGACGTAACGACGATCACGGTCCGAAACGCCTTCTTCCGATATATAGGATCGGTAAACAGGGAAATAGGCCGCCGCCTCACGCAGGGCATGGCGCAGGCTGTGAAGCGTGAAGTCGCGCGACCAACGATTCTTCTGCGCCAGCCGGTCGAGCTGAAAGGCCAGCATCTGCAGTTCGCTCGACAGCGAGACTTGCAGCGTGAGCGTCTTTTTCTGACGGACCGTCACGGCGAAGATCGGATCGACCTCGCCCCAGTCGTAATAAAGGCGCGTAAAGGCTTGGGCGTTTTCGGGGTCTACGAACAAGTCGTTGACGGCGTTAATGAACTCATAGCCGCTCGTGCCGTAAACCGGCCAGTCCGGCGGCAGCGGCTCGCCCGGCCCAAGGATTTTCTCCACGACGACGTACAGCGGTCGCCATAGTGGACTATCCGGACCAATTTCGTCCAATTGTTCGCGGAGCTTCTCGCGCACTTCTTCCCACGGCGAGGTTTGCAAGTCCGATCGGGAGTCGTATGCGTTGTGGGCAAGTTCCAGGACAAAGCGTCGTTGCAGCCTTTGCAGATACTGTTTGGGGTCGTACAGCCCATCGGGATGGTCGATGCGCAGGCCGTCAATCTTGCCTTCGCGCAGGAAGCGGAAGATCAAGTCGTGCGTCGCATCAAATACTTCTGGCCGTTCCATGCTCAGGGCCGCCAGCTCGTTGATGTCGAAGAAGCGGCGGTAGTTGATTTCGTCGGAAGCGACGCGCCAGTACGAAAGACGGTACGCTTGCGCGTCGAGCAGTTTATCCAGCAAGTCGAAGCTGGCCGCCTCTCCCTGCTTGCCGTTGAAAAGGGCGACGGTCTGCTCGATGAATTCCCGGACTTTATCATTTTCGGCCGTCAAAGCCGCGAGCCGCCGCTTGACGACTTCTTTCTCGCGCTGGCGCTCGGCGACCTTGGCGGAGTCGGCGTCGATGCGCCCCGGTATGTGGCCCACGGCGCTCAGGATGCTGAGGTATTCCAGCATCGGCGGCGAGTCCTCGCCGAGCGCCGCCTTCAGCTCGTCGGTTCGCCGGCTCAGGATCAACTCGTAACTGCACGGGGCAACGGGCAAACTGTTGTCGAAATAATGGATCGTAAAAGCGCCGTCGGCGAACCCGAGGCGGATTTGCTGCGATTCGAGCGCCTGGCCGTAGGCGTCGCCGAGGATGGGGACGAGGAGCCGGTTTTGCAACTCCGGACGCGGCGACGACTGCCAGGCAATGTCGAAATAGGCGGCGTAAGGCGACGCCGGGCCGTTCTCCAGCACGTCATTCCACCACGGGTTCTCGTTGCCGAGGACGCCCATGTGGTTGGGCACGGCGTCAAGGATGTGGCCCATGCCGTGTTCGCGCAGAGCGGCGACCCAGGCGTCGTATTCCTCTTCCGTGCCGATCTCGGCGTTGAGCTTTTGGTGGTTGGTGATGTCGTAGCCGTGCATACTTCCGGGCCGCGACTGCAAATAGGGCGAGGCGTAGCAGTGGGTTATGCCCAGGTCGTGCAGGTACGGAACGATAGCTCGGGCGTCGCGGAAAGTGAATCCTTTGTGGAACTGTAGACGGTAAGTCGCTTCCGGAAGGCGGCGACGGGCGACCTCGTGCGCGACTTCGGCCAGCAGTTGGTCGCTCGCTTCCACTTGAGGGTCCGTCGTCATGGCGCTTCTACCGTTAGGATTCTGTTCCGCAAACTCGTTTAGCCGCGACCCGAAGGGGGGGGCGGGGGGGACGCG
>DHJA01000071.1:7999-12609 GCA_002404095.1 Planctomycetaceae bacterium UBA4732
TCTCCCCGCGCTCCCCTTCGGGTCGCGGCTAAACGACATCGCCGCCGCGGTCACGACGGTTGCGGCAATCGGTGCGTCGCCTTGGAAAGCGTATCCGCCTGACTCGCGGACGTGGTCTGGCCTGCCTCTTCGGGAAGGCGCGTGCGCAGCACCGCCAGCGACCGTTCCTTAAGCGGGTACGGCTCGCCGTTCTTCCAAGCCTGGGACGTATCCTTCGGATCGGCCGTGTCCAGCAGGCGCTCCCAATGCTGTCCCGCTTTGGCCGCCGGCAACACGAAAGGCAGCGGTTCGTAGTGAGCGTTAAGGAGCAGCAAAAGCGTATCGCCCACGATCTTTTCGCCGCGCTCGTCCACGTCGCCGATCAGGTCGCCCGCAAGCCGCACTCCCATGCAGCGGATGAAACCGGTACTCCAGGCTTCGTCCGACATGTCTTTGCCCGATGGCTCGAAGAAGGAAATGTCGGTGACGCCCGAGCCGCGGATGGTGCGGCCCAAGAAGAATTTGCGACGTTGGAAGACCGGCTGCTCCCGCCAGATGCGCGCGGCCTTTCGGACGAACTCAAGGAAGTCCTGCTGCTCCTGGTTAAGTTCCCAAGTCAGCCAAGTGAGATCGTTATCCTGGCAATAGGCGTTGTTGTTGCCTTTCTGCGTATGGCCCAACTCATCGCCGCCGCAGATCATCGGCACCCCTTGCGAGAGGAAAAGCGTGGCGATGATATTACGTTTTTGCCGCTCCCGCAACGCCTTGATCACCGAGTCGTCGCTCGGTCCTTCGACGCCGCCGTTCCAGCTGTGGTTGTCGCTGGAGCCGTCTTTATTGTCCTCGCCGTTGGCCTCGTTGTGCTTCTCGTTGTAACTCACGAGGTCCTGCACCGTAAAACCATCGTGACAAGTGACGAAGTTGATGCTGGCGTGCGGCAGCCGGCCGCCCTGCTCGTACAGGTCGCTGCTGCCGGCAAGCCGGGTGGCGAACTCCGACGCTACACCGCCGTCGCCCTTCCAGAAGCGGCGGACGTTGTCGCGGTACTTGCCGTTCCATTCGGTCCAGAGGACGGGAAAGTTGCCCACCTGATAGCCGCCGTCGCCCACGTCCCACGGCTCGGCGATGAGCTTCGCTTGCGACAGTATCGGATCCTGTTGGATAATGTCGAAGAAAGCGCCCAGCTTATTGACGGCGTGAAGCTCGCGGGCTAGCGTACTCGCCAGGTCAAAGCGGAAGCCGTCCACGTGCATTTCCAGCACCCAATAGCGCAGGCTATCCATGATGAGCTGCAAGACGCGCGGGTTGACCATGTTGAGCGTGTTGCCGCAGCCGGTGAAATCCATGTAGTAGCGATTGTCCTCCGGCGACAGTCGATAATACGAGGCGTTATCGACGCCGCGCATGGACAGCGTCGGCCCGAGTTGGTTGCCCTCGGCAGTGTGGTTGTAAACCACGTCGAGAATGACTTCGAGGCCGGCGGCATGCAGGCCGCGCACCATCATTTTGAATTGATGCACCGATTCCCGGGCAGTCCCGCCCGCGGCGTAGCGAGTGTCGGGGGCGAAAAAGGCCAGGGTGTTGTAGCCCCAATAATTGGTCAGGCCTATCTCCAGCAGATGGCGGTCATCGACGTGATGGTGGACCGGCATCAACTCGACGGCCGTCACGCCGAGGCTGAGTAAGTGTTGGATGGCGGCTTCGGAGGCAACGCCGGCGTAAGTGCCTTGGATTTTTTCGGGCACGTCGGGCATCCGCTTGGTGAAGCCCTTGATGTGCAGCTCGTAAATAAGGGTCTGGTGCCAGGGGATGCGCGGCGGCCGGTCGTCGCCCCAGGTGAAGGCGGCGTCCACCACGGCCCCCAGCGGGGCGAAGGCCGCGCTGTCGCGGTCGTCGGGCGTGAGGTCGGCCTTGGGGTCGCCGATCTTATAGCCGAACAGCGAGTCGTCCCAACGCAAGTCGCGGCCGATGGCCTTGGCGTAGGGATCGAGGAGAACCTTTTTCGGATTAAAACGGTGGCCGTTGGCCGGTTCATACGGTCCATGCACACGATAGCCGTAGAGTTGGTCGGGCTGCACGTCCGGTAAATAGCAGTGCCAAACCATGTCGGTGTATTCCGTCAAAGGAATCGGCGGTTCCGATTCCTTTTGAGCATCGGCGGAATCAAACAGACACAGTTCCACTTTGGTGGCATGTTCCGAGAACAAGGCGAAGTTGACGCCCGCCCCGTCCCAGGTGGCCCCGAGAGGATATGGACGGCCCGGCCAAATGCGCATGAACGACCCCTTTGTCTGGCAGCACCCCTATAAGTCTTATATGTCCTATATGTCCCATATGACTTATAAGACTCATAAGACTTATAGGACAAACTAAGATACAACTCTTTTTCCTCGTCTATTCTACCATGTATTTGCCCTTTTTGCCTAACAATGACATGCCGTTGTCACGGCACCGTCTTCAGCCACGCCCGCAGCACCTCGGCCACGCTCCACGCCTGAGCGATGCAGCCGCGCGGCGTGAACGGCTCTTCCGCGTCGAAGACTTCGCTGATCGATCCCAAACACGCCTCGCCGAGATGGTTGGTAAAGCCGGATAAGAACTCTCGGGCGCCAGCGCGGTCGCCGGGATGCACCGCAAGCCAGGCGTCCACGAAGGGGCCGGCCAGCCATGCCCAGACCGTCCCCTGATGGTAGGCGGCGTCGCGCGAGCGGAGATCGCCGTCGTATTTCGGCTTATAGTCCGGACTTCCCGGCGCCAGCGAGCGTAGGCCTACCGGCGTCACCAGCCGCTCGCGCACCACCTTCAACACCGGCGCCCACCGTTCCCGGTCAAGGACGGGATGGTCGAGCGATATCGCGAACACCTGATTCGGCCGACAGGAAGGATCGTCGCCGTTCTCGCCGTCCACCACGTCAAAGAGATAGCCGGTCGCCTGATTCCAGAATCGACGGTTGAACGACGCCCGCGCCTTCTCGGCGTGTCCGCCCACCTCCTTCGCCGCCGCCTCGTCACCCTCTTCGCGAAGCCAATTTTCCAACAGGCGCAGGGCGTTGTACCAAAGCGCGTTGATCTCCACCGCCTTACCGCGCCGCGGCGTCACCACCCAATCGCCCACCTTGGCGTCCATCCAAGTTAATTGGTATCCTTCTTGTCCCTGATGCAGCAGTCCGTCGGCCGGGTCCACGTGGATGCCGAACCGGGTGCCGCGCAGGTGGTGTTCGAGGATGTCGCGGAACTTCGGCAGGATGAGCTGTAGAGTCGCACGGTCGCCGGTGGCTTGGACATAGCGATAAACGGCGTGGAAAAACCAAAGGGTGGCGTCGGCGGTGTGATACAGCCCTTCTTTCTCACCTTCCGGGAAGAGATTGGGAATGACGCCGTCGCGGACGTAATGAGCGAAAGTGCGGAGGATGTAGCCGGCCTCGCGGTGACGGCCGGTGCAGAGGGTCAGCCCCTCCAGCGAGATCATGGTGTCGCGGCCCCAGTCGGTGAACCAATGGTAGCCGGCGATGACCGTGCGCACTTCGTCGCCGGCCGCCCGCGCGCGGGCGGCGTCCTCGACGCGGCCCGCCGGCGTGATAATGAACTGATCGGCCGCCAACACCAGCTCGCCGGCCAGACCCGCCTGCGCCTCAGGCGGCGCCTGCGCGACCAGCCGGTTGAGGCGCAGCCGCTCCGCCTCGCGCGCCTCCGCCGGACTCAACGCCTGTACGGCGTCCCACGGTTCTGTCGAGGCGACGAGCGTGGCGTCCTGCCCTTTCGCCAGGTCGATGCGGAAATAGCCGGGGATCCACAACTCGCCGGTGGATTCATAACCCCGCCGGGCTTCGATTCGATAAAGGACTTGTGGCGTCTTCTTTCCTTCGAGGGTGAAGGCGGCCCGCTGTCCGTGGAGCATCATTCGCAAAGGCGGGAGATCGCTTTTATCCGAAATCTCATAACGTCCATCAATGGCCGTCAGGACGTGGGGGCCGGGCAAGCGCGTGCTGACCGCGGCGTCGTGCGGCCGGAAGTGCAGCGAGGGCTGCAACCACAGGCGTATGGGGCCGTCGCCTTCCACGAGCTGGTAGTGGATGTGGACGGTGTTCTGGCGGTGAACGAGGAGGATCGTTTTTTCCAAGACGACGCCGCCGACTTCGTAGCGCCAGACGGGCAGACCCACGTCGAGCCGGAACTCTTTCAGGTGTCCCATCCCGTGCAATTCCAGGGAGCGGTCGGCCCACTCGGCGCCGCCGAAGCGGACGAGAGAGCCGTCAGGAAGGCGGACCTGTTCGGTGAGATGATTGAACATCATGGTACGGCCGTGCGGCGCCGGCAGCGCGGCGATGAGCAGGCCGTGGTAGCGGCGCGTGGCGGCGCCGGCGATGGTGCCGGAGGCGTAGCCGCCGAGGCCGTTGGTCAGCAGCCATTCACGGGTCAGCAGCGGCTCGGTGTTGCCGGGGTCCGGCTCGGCCCAGGGCATACGACGGTTGACGTTTTCCATGCGCTCATCTGTGCGAATGTGGCGAGCCGGGAGCGTACCAGTACTTTCATAATGTACTCCTCACGCTCCGCGTGAGGAACGGCGAGCAGAGCGTGCGGAGTACATTCTGGGCGTTCGTTGTTCCTCACGCGGAGCGTGAGGAGTACTT
>DHJA01000295.1:0-6450 GCA_002404095.1 Planctomycetaceae bacterium UBA4732
CCTTAAGTTGATCGCTATGGGGGTCTCCCCGCCCTATTTCGTTTGGCGTGCCACGGTCGCTAGCCTGTTCGTCGTCGCCGTCTCCAGTATACGCCCGCCGGCACGGCCATTGCGGCCAGGAAGATCGAAGACGGTTCCGGCAGCGTCTGCACCGCCACGACCGCGTGGGCGCCGATGCTGCCGACGTTCGTGGAACCCGGCGGCCCCGGCGGCGCGTAGGCGTCAATCGTCACCGTGTAAAGGTGCTGGCCCAGCGTTAGCGATTGGGTGTTCTGTCCCGTGAAGAAAATACTGACGTTGGAACTTTGCGAAGAAACCTGCCCGTTGAATTCGCCGGTAAAGGCGAGGCTGCCAGCGACGTTGGAATCGCCGTCCGTGACTGTAAGAGTTAGAGTATAGGGTTTATCGGTGAAATTCGCGGGGGCCGCGTCCGGGGCGTCGCTGAATACGCTCAGGTTGGCGGCCACCACGTCTGTGTTGCCGCCCGCCCCCACCTCGCTCTCGCTCGTGAGAGCGACGTAGCTCGTGGTCGAACCGTCGGCGTAGACCTGATCGGGGCTGCGCGACCAGCTGTACGACCATTGGATGTGGTCGGCCCGCGCCGCATTGGCGCTCAGGCAAAAGAGGGCTATCCCAAAAAGGACGGCCGGCTTATATCGCATCCGTGAAGCTCCTTTCTCCTCTGTGAGGCTTTGACTCGATTGGCGCGGACGGCCCCTGCGAGGGTCCGGTTCGGACCGCCTCTGTTGGTTGGCGATAGCGCAGTCCCTCCTCAAGGAGGGAAGTCGGCCGGCCGCGTGCGTTGCCGCGCTGCCGTTCCGTGTGCGACGGGGCATAGCTTATGACGGACGGCCTTCGCCTGTCAACCGCAACGGCCGTCGCCCCAAACCGCGACGCGGCAATGACATCGGAAAAAGGATTCTGACAGTCCGAATTAGTAAGAAAGCCAGCCGTTCGATTCCATCCAATTGTAGAGCCACGGATGGCGCCAAGGATTCCAATCGGAATAACTGGCGGACAACACCGACAGCGCCAGCAGCACCAAGCAAAGGACGCGGCCCCAGCGGCGCCGGCCGAGCCAGTCCGCGGCCGGCAACATGGCGAACAGCCATAGGGGCGTCAGCCATAGAAGCCAACGCGGGCCGTTCGTCCAGCCGCCGTAGTTGGCGGTCCCGACCACGAAGGCATAGAAGACGAAGACCACAAGGGAAACGGCGAGCGAACCAACCACCGTCACGTCCCAGCCGGCGCCAAGCGTCCGGCGTCTTGACAATCCGACCAGCGCCGCGACCATGCCGGCCGCTCCCAGAAGGTTCACCGGCGTCAGCGAGAACCAGCCGTGATGGCCGAACATCAGGTGAAAAGCGTACATGCCCCGGCTCTCGGTGTACTTGGCGAACTCGATGCCTCGTCCGGAGCCGGGATGGATCGTGGCCCAGACGCTGCCGGGGTATTGATACCAGGGGGTGTCGATCTTCTCGTAAACAGGCAGCCATTGTCCGGTGGCCAGATGGTTAAGCAGAAAATACGCCGCGACCAGCAGCAGCACCGGCGGCAGGAACCAGAGGAGTGTCCGCTGGGGAGCGCGGATCAGCAGGAGCAGGCCGAGGGCGGCGACGAAGGCGGCGGCCGGCAACTCAAAATTGACGAGCAGGCCGGCGGCGACGCCGGCGGCGAGAAACCGTCCCGCGCCGCCCGCGCGAGGGACGCCGTCCGGCGCATCCAGGAAGACAAGCGGCAGCGCGGCGTACAGGGCAGCCAGGGCGGCGAAGGCGGCGGGGACGTGGTTGTTGAAGGTGATTAGAAAGAGGGTAAGCAGCGTCCCAAAGGCCGCGGCGGCGACCACGAACAGCCGGCCCCAGTCGGTGGCGCCGTAGCGCTCCGCCAGCCGGGCAATCATCCACAGATAGAAGATCAACGGCAGCACGTTGAAAGTCAGCAGGCCGACGCGGACGATCTCATTGGGGTGTTCGTTGATCGACCAGCCGAAGGCGTGTTTTACAAGCCAGTACTCGCCCGCCATCAGCACCGTCAGCAGGGGCGGCTTGCTGGAGTAATACTCTCGAATTAGGGGTGAATTGCCGGGTGAAGCGGCCTTCTCTTCCGGATTCAAAACCTTGTCCACCGTCGTCCAGCCGTCCTCGAAAGCGATGCCGTAATCGCCGTAAAGATTTTCCGCCGTGACATGCTCCAGGTCGCGGCGGCCGATGACGAAGGTTCCCTCGTCCACTAGCGCGCGAACCGTGTCCCAGCGCGAACGGTCGTTGGAGCCGAAAGTCGGCATGGGACGCGGCTGTTTGTCGGGCCAGACTTGATAGCTGCCGTCGGCCTGACCGCCCGGCGGCACCGCCCGGCTAGGCTCGTAGAGCCGTTCGGCCGACAGGATGCGTCCCCCGGCGACGGCCGCGGCAAGGGCGATCAACAGCCAATAAACCTGTTGGCGGAGAGATTTTGTCTGATCCATTAGGAGTCCGCCAAACGAGAGAGCTTGTCGCCTTGGTTCGCATCGCCGCTCGGAGTGCGCTCCGCCACGCTGTATACATCGTCGTGGCGCCCTTGCGAGGCGATGACGAGCTCCGCGAGAAAGCCCATCGTCATCATTTGCGCTCCCAAAAGTAGCGCGGCCAAGGAGTAAATGAGCATGGGCCGCTCGTGCAACGGCGGAAACAGGTCGTCGCGCCAGATGCGTATCACCCAGGTGACGCCGAGGTACGCCAAGCCGAGGCCGCCTATTAGGAAGGATACCAGGCCGACGCTGCCGAGGAGGTGCTGCGGCCGGCGACCGAATCCTGTTAAGAATTTCACCGTTAAAAGATCAAGAAAGCCTTTGATAAAGCGTCGCACCCCATACTTGGAATAGCCGTAGCGGCGTGGGCGATGATTAATCTCGATCTCGCCGACGCGGAAGCCGCGCGCCGCCGCCAGCACCGGGATAAAGCGGTGCAGTTCGCCGTACAAGCGCACCTCGCGGAAGATTTCAGCGCGGTAGCACTTCATGCCGCAGTTGTGGTCGTGCAGGCGCACGCCGGTCATAACGCCGGCCATCCAGTTAAAGACGCGACTGGGAATGACCTTGTGCCAGGGGTCGTGGCGCACGCGCTTCCAGCCGCTCACCACGTCGAGGCCGCGACCGACGGGCCGGCCGTCCACGGGAACGCCATCGGTCATCGCTTTGAGAAAGCGCGGGATCTCGTGGGGGTCGTCTTGCAAGTCGGCGTCGAGGGTGAGAAATATGTCGCCGTGGGCGGCGTCGAAGCCGGCGACAAGGGCCGCCGCCTTGCCGAAGTTGCGACGAAAACGGATGCCGTGGACATTGGGGTAAGTGCGGGCCAACTCGGCGATCACGTCCCATGAGCCGTCGCTGCTGCCGTCGTCCACGAAAACGACTTCCAGGTCGAGGTTCGCCTGCTTGGCCGTCTCCACGATCTCGGCATGGAGGAGAACCAGACTATCCCTCTCGTTAAACACGGGAATGACGGCGGAAATCACACCTCACTCCCTCTCTTTTTCACGGGCAGCCAGAACAAGACGCCCGCGGCGGCGAGTTCGGCGGCGGTCCACAGGACACGAAGCAGCAGCACGGCGACCACGGCGGGCGCCTCGCCGCCGAGGCGCGGAACGAGGAATTGTTGCAGGATCACTTCACGGACGCCGAGGCCGCCGGGCGTCTGGCCGACGAAGCCGGCGACGTAGGACAGGGCGGCGATGGCGGTGCAATCGAGACATTCGTAGACGGACCACGGCGCCGGCGACGCCTGGAGCGCCCGCGTCACCGCGAACAGACTGGCGCCGAGAAAGGCCCAGCCGCAGGCCGTCACCACCAGGCCAATCGGCAAGGCGACGGCGGGCAGACGCGGTAAGGGCTGTCCCGCGGTGAAGCGGCTAGAAAGCCGGCGCACCAACGGATTAAAGACGCCCGGCAGAACCGGCACGCCGGCCAGGACGAGCAGACCCAACGCTTTCCATACCATCGTCGGATCGCCGGCCGTCTTCCAGCCGATGAGGACGGCGGCGACGAGGGCGCCGGCCGCCATCGTGGTCAGTGTTTCGTAGGCCGCCGTCAGCGCGGCCGTGCCGGGACGGACGCCGGCGGCGGCGGCCATCGTCATGCGCAACACGGTCGGTAGGCCCATGCCGGGCGTATATTTCCCCAAATGACTGATGTAATAGGCGCGAAGGCCGACGCCGACGGAAATAGGAGCGCCGGCGGCGCGCAGCAATCCGACCCAGAAGAGACCGGAAAACGCCATGCCAGACAGATAAAGTGCCATTGCCAGGACGAGATCGCCGGGCCGGGCGGCGCGGGTCTGATCCCAGAGGATTTGGGCCGGGGACCGCGACAGATCGGTCTTCCGCAACTCGTCGCTAGTTAGAATGCGCGCGAAGAACCAAGCCACTCCCGCCAGGACGACGAAAGTGAATAAGATTTTCAGCACCGGCATCCATCGGCGAAGTCGCGCCCACATGAAAGCGATTATACGACCGCCGGCGCGAACCGTCCGGCGGCGCGATATTTGAACCGCCACAGGATTTAGGCGAATATCAGCCGTCCGCGCGGCTCCGGCACCGGGCGGCCTAACGCTTGCGCGGTTTCAATCCACTCTCGAATAACGACCTCAATGCTCGCAACGGCCTCTTGGTACGTCGCGCCGTCAGCGGCACATCCGGGCAATTCTGGAGCCTCGGCTATGAAGGCCTGATCGGCCTGACTCCAATAGATAATAATTTCGTAGCGAATGTTATCCTTCATCTTCGCCCTCCGAAGTCGCTTGGCCTGCGTCATCCGCCGCTGGAGGTTCCCCAGCGAGGTTATAGGAGACAATAACTGTCCGCACTTGCTTGACTTGGTATGCTTTGGCCTTATCCCCTCGCGGTTGAAGGTTGAGTATCTCCGCCACACCGTCGCGGCTGAAGATATGGTGGTCGCCGCGAATACGCCGGGCGAAACCCAAGTGCTGTAGCAAAGCGCAGAGATCACCAAAGCGTATGTTCGCATCCGCGTTTCCACGTAGGATGCGATCCAGTGTCTTCGTGATCTTACTCACAACGTAGCCACTTCCTGCGTCCTCTTTCTTGACACGCCCCCATTGAGGCGATTGTACGACTGCCGGTGCGAACCGTCCGGCCAATGAGGATTGCGGCCGGCCGCGCTGCCGTTGTGTACAATGTCTCCCGGTGATCGCACTTATTCTCCGGCCTCAGCGGGAGGCTCACGGAAAACGCAAGCACGACCTATCGCCAGGAGTTTCACCATGCGGCACGGTCTCGGATTTGTCGTTTTGGCTGTCTCTTTTGTCTGGTACTTATGCGCGTCCGCGTCGGCCGCGCCGGAGGCGACGCCGATGGGCTTGGGCGTGGCGAAGACGGAGTTCGGCAAAACGCCGGACGGGAAACAAGTCGATTTGTACACCCTGACCAACGCCCACGGCATGAAAGCCAAGATCATCACCTACGGCGGAATCATCACCGAGCTGGACGCGCCGGATCGTGAAGGAAAAATGGGCGACGTCGTCCTCGGTTTCGACAACCTTCCAAGCTATCTCGCCGGCAGCCCCTACTTCGGCGCCCTCATCGGCCGCGTCGCCAACCGCGTCGCCAAGGGCCGGTTCACGCTGGACGGCAAGGAGTACAAACTGTTCGTCAACAATGGCCCGAACGCCTTGCATGGCGGAGAAAAGGGATTCGACAAGGTGATATGGAGGCCCGAGCCGATCGAGAACGTTTTCGACAAGGACAGCGTGTCGCTCAAACTGACGTACCTCAGCCCGAGTGGCGAGGAAGGCTACCCCGGCAACCTGACCGTCCACGTGACCTACACGCTGACCAACGAAAACGCGCTGCGCATCGACTACACGGCGACGACGGACAAGGCGACGCCGTTGAACCTGACGAACCACAGCTATTTCAACCTTGGCGGACCCGGTTCAGGCGATATTCTCGGTCACGAAGTGATGATCGCGGCGGACAAGTACACGCCGGTGGACGGCACAATGATTCCGACCGGCGAAATCAAGGCCGTGAAGGGAACGCCGTTGGACTTCACCAAGCCGACAACGATTGGCGCCCGCATCGACGAGCTGAAGGCCGATGATGCAACGGCCAATCCAGGCGGTTACGATCACAACTACGTCCTGCGCGGCGACAACAAGGAGCGGGCCCTGGTGGCGAGTGTGCATGAGCCGAAGAGCGGCCGCACCATGGAGGTCTACACGACGGAGCCGGGTTTACAGTTCTACACCGGCAACTTCCTGGACGGCAAACTGAAAGGAAAGAATGGCGTGGTGTACAAAAAGCATCAGGCGTTCTGCATGGAGGCGGATCATTTTCCCGACTCGGTGAATCATGCGGATTTCCCCTCCACGATCCTGGAACCGGGCAAGACCTACACGCAGACGACGGTGTACAAGTTCTCCGCGAAGTGAGTAACGTCTCCATTTGGCGAGCCGGGGG
>DHJA01000295.1:6623-8110 GCA_002404095.1 Planctomycetaceae bacterium UBA4732
CCCCCGGCTCGCCAAATGGAGACGGCGCCGCGAAATGATTCCTACTCTTTATTCTCTGTTTTCTCAACGCGCCTGAGCGCATTGACCGCCGCCGTGCGGATATACACGTCCTTGTCCTTCAATGCCGCGCGCAGAACGGGGGCTGCGCCCTTCGCATCCGGACCTATGCCGCCCAGAGCTGTGATTGCCGCCTCTCGGATGGG
The DNA here is from genome assembly GCA_002404095.1 of Planctomycetaceae bacterium UBA4732. Lineage (GTDB taxonomy): Bacteria > Planctomycetota > Planctomycetia > Gemmatales > Gemmataceae > UBA4732. The sequence continues at coordinate 6,827 of DHJA01000295.1, forward strand.
CGACCTCTCATCCTTCGCCAACTCGACCAGGGCTGGGACCGCATCCTTGGCCCCAGGGCCGATCTTACCCAACGCGCGGGCCGCGTTGGCCGCGACGCTGTCGCTGGTCGTATCCATTAGCGCGACGATAAGCGCGGCCGTCGCGCTTTGGGCCGACGGTCCGATCCTGCCTAACGCCGCCGCCGCTTTGGCGCGGAGAACCGGGTCGTTGTCTTTTAGAAGAGCGGTAAGCGCCGGCGCCGCGTCCTTCGCGGCGGGGCCGATCGCGCCCAGAGCGTCCGCCGCCGTCCGACTTACATCCTTATTCCCATCCTTTAAGGATTCTATGAGCGCTCCAACGCCTCCGACGGCTTCGACGCCGAAACGTCCTAGCGACTCCGCGGCCTGCGTCCGAACCTTCGCCTCCTTGTCGTGAAGCGCGCCGGCCAGCGGTCCCACGGCCTCTGGGCCGTCAGTCGCAATGCTTCCCAGCGCCGCTGCCGCGCTGAAACGGACTTCCACATCGTCGTCCTTCAGAAGGACGATCAACGGTTCGACTGCCTCTTTCGCACCGCGACCGACCAGAGCGAGAGCAAGTAGTGCGCCGACTCGCACGTCAGGGGCTTTCTCGTTTAGCAGCTTCACAAGTGCGGGCACGGCGGCTTTGCCAATGCCGCCAAGCGCCATCAAGGCCGGGCCGTGTAGATTAGCGTCCTTGCCAACGGCGACGGCCGCCAGCGGCTCGACGGCGTCCTTCGCGGCCGGCCCGATCGCCGCGAGCGCGTAGGCGGCCGTCTCGCGCACGTCGGGGTTCAGGTCGTCTTTCAGCACGACGATCAGCGCACCCACGGCCTCGCCGGCGTCGGCGCCCATGTGGGAAATCGCCTGAGCGGCGCCGCGCCGGACCTGGGCGTCAGGGTGTTTGAGGGCGCCGGTTAGCGGCCCGATCACTTGCTTACCGAAGAGAGACAGGGTTTCGGCGGCCGTGTCGCGCACGCTGTCGTCGGTATCGCCGAGGGCCGCGATGAGCGGACCAATCGCCGGCTTCGCGGCGTCGCCCATCTTCGCCAGCGCTACGGCGGCCGCCTGCCGCGCGTTGGCGCTGCGGTCGCTCAACTGTTCCACCCAGGCGCTCAGTGGCTTGCCTTTGAAGACGGGTTCCTTCACGTCGGCGGCCGTCGTGGGGTTAACGAGGGTCGTGCCCACGATCATAAACATCACGGCGAATAGTCCCAATGCGATCTCCCCTCTTTTGGCCCACAAGCCCGGAGCGCAAGCGATGGGTTTCGACTAAACCCGTCGCTT
>DHJA01000295.1:8226-21555 GCA_002404095.1 Planctomycetaceae bacterium UBA4732
CGCTTGCGCTCCGGGCTTGTAGTTTATTCTGTAAGTGCCGCTTAGGTTGAGAATAGTGGTTTCCACAGAACACGGCTGGCGCCGCATGACAAAGGGGTGGGGGTCAACCCCGGCGGGGGTGGGAGCGGGCCTTTCGGCCGTCGGCTCCGTGCCGGGGTGCGGCGCCAGCCTGAACGCTCCGCCGAGATGCGGCGGAGACGCCTGCCGGCAAGGGGAGGCCGGCGGGCGACAAACCAATAGATCGGCCGGCCGACCGCTGAAGGATTAGCAAAAGGATACCCCGGACTCACGAGTACGTTCGCCCGGGGGCGACTACAATACGCCCCGTAGCTCACAGTCCCGAACCCCGGGTGCAACCAATGAAACCGATCCGCTTCCGCTTTTCCGTCCTCGCCGTTCTCTTGTCCGCGCCCGTCTTGTACGCCGCCAACGACTCGCCAGGATTGCGTTATTACTACCCCGTCCCGTCGGTCAAGGCGCCGCAGGTCGTCGAGGCGGACGTCTGCGTTTACGGCGGCACACCCGGCGGCGTGACCGCGGCGGTGCAAGCGGCCCGAATGGGGATGAAAACAGTCTTCGTTGTCTTTGGAAAGCACGTCGGTGGCATGACGTCCGGCGGCCTAACCGCCACGGATACCGGCAATGAAAAAGCGCTCGGCGGCATGGCGACGGAGTTCTATCGCCGCGTCGGCAAGCTGCGCGGCTTTCGGCCGTCGGAGGCGGAGGCGGCGTTTCGCGCGCTACTCAAGGACGCCAGCGTAACCATTTACTTCGAGCATCGCTTGAAAGACGTGACGAAGGACGGCAACAAGATCGCAACGCTGCGCGCCGAGAACGGCAATGCGTTCAAGGCGCGGGTATTCGTAGACGCCAGCTACGAAGGCGATTTGCTCGCCGCGGCGGGAGTCTCCTTTCACGTTGGCCGCGAAGACAACGCCAAGTACGGCGAGGCGCACAACGGCGTCTTCCTCGGCCCGTTTCACAATTTCAACGTCAAAGTCGATCCGTATAAGGTGGAAGGCAAGGCGGACAGCGGCCTACTATGGGGCGTCTCCGCCGCAGCGCCGAGCAAGCAGGGCCAGGGTGATGCAAAGGTGCAGGCGTACAACTTCCGCATGTGGCTGACCGACGCGGCCGACCGACTGCCTTTCCCCAAGCCGGCCGGTTACGACCGTGAGCATTACGCTCTTTTGCTCCGCTATCTGCAAAAGCAGCCGAAACCTATCCTGCCGTTTCAGCTCAACCGCGGCGATTGCAACAATTCCGGCGGCTTTTCGACCGACTACATCGGCGGCGCCGACGCCTGGCCGCTGGCCGACAACACCGCGCGCGAGAATATCTATCAGGATCACGTCAACTATCAGCAGGGCTTGATGTGGTTCATGGGCAACGACCCGGAAGTCCCCGAAGACATGCGATCCAAGGTCCGCGCCTTCGGATTGCCCAAGGACGAGTTCCAGGAGACGGGAGGTTGGCCGCATGAACTGTACGTGCGCGAAGGGCGGCGAACGGTGGGCGCCTATGTCATGACCGAAGCAAATTGCGCCGGCGAAGTGGAGGCGGAAAATTCGGTCGGCCTCGCCAGTTACACCATGGACTCGCATAACTGTCAACGCATTGTCATTGACGGCGCGGCGCGCAACGAAGGCGATGTGCAGATTCGCGTACCGCGACCCTATCCGGTGAGCTACAGCAGCCTCACGCCGAAAGAGGAGGAATGCGCCAACTTGCTCGTTCCCGTCTGCCTGTCGGCTTCGCACATCGCCTACGGTTCGATCCGCATGGAGCCGGTCTACATGATCCTCGGCCAGTCGGCGGGGACGGCCGCGGCGCTCGCTATCGACGGTAAAACGAGCGTTCAAAGAGTGAATTACGCCAAGTTGCGCGAGCGTCTCCTGGCCGACAAACAAATCCTGAAGTGGGACGCGAAACTCGACGACAAACATCTCCCGGCCGTGCAACCACCGCCCGGCGTTGAGGTGCGCCATGACAAGGCGGAGGTCAAGGGCGATTGGCAACAGAGCGGCGCGATCCCGCCGTTCGCCGGTGACGGATATTTGCACGACGGCAACTCCGACAAAGGCAAAAAAAGCGTCCGCTTTACGCCGGACCTGCCGGAGGAGGGCGTTTACGACGTTTACTTGCTCTGGTCGAGCGCTCCGAACCGGGCCACGAACGTGCCGGTGGAGTTTGTCCACGCCGGCGGTACGGCCAAGGTTAGCGTCAGCCAGCGCGACAAGGGCGGCTGGGTGAAAGTGTTCACGGGCAAGTTCAAGGCGGGCCGCGACGGCGGCGTCACGATTCGCAACGACGGCACGGACGGCTACGTCATTGCCGATTCGGTGCGCTGGGTGAAGACGGAAAAGCGGCCGGAGAAATGAACATCCGTAGTCGCGCGGCCCAACCCTCCGCATAGCCGCCGTCCGATCATCCCGTATAATTGCGGCGTAGATTCCCGCACCCGCACAGGAACCCCGCGATGGACGAACAGGCCGGCGATTCCCTCAAACCCAAGTACCGCCGCGTCATCCTCAAGCTGAGCGGCGAGGCGTTCGGCCATCCCGGCAAGAGCGGCATCAGCATTGATGAAACGCTCGACCTGGCCCGGCAGGTGCAACGCGTGGCGCAGAGAGGCGTACAGCTGGCCATCGTCATCGGCGCCGGCAACATCCTACGCGGCGCCCAATTCAGCGGCGGCGGCGAGACCATCAAGCCCGGCACCGCTCATTACATGGGCATGTTGGCCACCGTCCTCAACGGTTTAGCGCTCCAAGACGCTCTCGAAAGTCTCAATTGCGAGACGCGCCTGCTCACCGCGATCCGCATGGAGATGGTGGCCGAGCCGTACATCCGCCGCCGCGCCAGCCGTCACCTGGAGAAGGGGCGCATCGTCATCCTGGCCGGCGGCACTGGGCAACCGTTCGTCACCACCGACACCGCCGCCGCCCTGCGCGCCCGCGAGTTGGAAGCCGATATTCTGCTCAAAGCCACGCGCGTGGACGGCGTTTACAGCGAAGATCCCGAACTGAACCCGCACGCGGTGCGTTACGACAAGTTGACTTACAGCCAGGTGCTGCGCGATAATTTGGAAGTGATGGACATGACCGCCATCACTATGTGCCGCGAGGGCAAGATGCCGATTTTGGTCTTCAACTTCAAACGGCCCGGCTACATCGAACGGGCCATCGCCGGCTATCCGGTCGGCACTGTCGTGGGCGAAACGGTTTGACGGAGTTTTATAGGACCTATAGGACTTATAAGTCCTATAGGTCCCATAAGTCCCATAAGTCCTATGATTCTCTCCCCAACAGGTATTCCAATGACAAGCGACGAAATCCTGATGGACACGGAAGAGCGCATGGAGAAGGCGGTCAACGTCTTCCGCGACGAGCTGCGCGGCTTGCGCACCGGCCGGGCGACGCCGGCCCTGGTGGACGGCCTGCGTGTGGAATATTACGGATCGCCAACGCCGCTCAAGCAGTTGGCGCAGATCAGTACGCCGGACGCGCAGCAGATCGTGATCCGGCCGTTCGACGCCAGCGTCCTCAAGGACGTTGAAAAGGCGATCCGTTCGAGCGACCTGGGCATGTCGCCGAACAACGACGGCAAGCTAATCCGGCTGACAGTGCCGCCGATGAGCGGGGACCAGCGCACGAAAATGGCGTCGCGCATCAAGAAGTCGGCCGAGGACGCCAAGGTCGCGTGTCGCAACGTCCGCCGCGACGGCAACAAGCATTACGACTCCGCCGAGAAGGGCAAGGAGATGACCGAGGACGAGCGCGATAAAGGTAAAGAAGAGGTGCAAACGCTCCTGAAGACTTACGAAGCCAAAGTCGAGGACATGGCGGCGAAGAAGACGAAGGAGATTATGGAGCAGTAAAGGAGCGGATGCGTTTCCGTCCTCTAGGGGTTATTACGAGCCGCGACCGTTAGGGAGCGGGGGAGGTTCCCCCGCTCCCTAACGGTCGCGGCTCGTCAATGTTATCGCCCCATCGCCGCAACAGATGGTGTTCAACGCCTAGCTGGTCCCCGATACGGCCGACGACGAAGTCGATCATGTCCTGCAACGTCCGCGGCTTCGTGTAGAACGCCGGCATCGCCGGCAGCACCACGGCGCCGGCCTCGGCACACGCGACAAGATTGCGCAGCTGGATTAAGTGCAACGGCGTCTCGCGCGGGACCAAAATGAGCTTACGCCGCTCCTTTAAGTGGACGTCCGCGGCGCGGTGGATGAGGTTCTGCGATAGGCCGTGCGCGACGGCGGCGACCGTGCCCATGCTGCACGGACAGACGACCATGCCGCCGGTCAGGAACGAGCCGCTGGCGATGCCGGCGCCGAAGTCGCGGTAGTGATGATAGTGCAGCCGACGCCGCCACGCCGACGGCGGCGGTTCGTTCAGTATGTCGGCGGTGTCGCCGAGCAATTCGTCTGGGTCGAAGGCGTCCAGCCGTACCTTGCGGTCCAGCTCGTGTTCAATCACTTCCGCTCCGGCCGGGCTGATCGTCAGATGGACGTTTCGCCCGGCGCGCAACAGCACTTCCAGCAGGCGCACGCCGTATGCCGATCCGCTGGCGCCCGTGATCGCGACGACGAAGTCGTCGGCCGCCATTTCCATGTCCCCTATTGTCGTAACACCTTGTCTCTACGCTTGCATTGTAGGCGCTTATGGGCGCTCTATATTAACCTGATCGGCGTTGCCTATTCCTTTCCACCTGCCAAAGGAGACGAATTATGACGATCCGGCAGCCGCGCTACACCATAGAGGAACACGCCCGACGGGGCGGAGAAATGTATGAGCAGAAAGTCCGGGCGGCGGTCGAACCCGGCAATGACGGGAAAATCGTCGCCATTGATGTGGACAGCGGCGCGTTCGAGGTAGCCGATACTACGCTTGAGGCTTGCGACCGCCTGTTGATCACCTACCCGGATGCTCAGATTTGGTGCGTCCGCATCGGCCGCGGCGCCGTTCATCGCTTCGGAAGCATTTCTCAGTCGGGACGGGTCTGACGATGCCGATCCTACTTCACGGCACAACCATGCTGCGCGCGAAACGGATCGAGGCAAACGGTCCAGACGCGAATTTCGTCGAACCGGGCGATGGCACGAGGGCCGAGGAGTTCTCGACCTGTCTTGACGCCGGCCCTTTTCACCTTGGTACACCAGAGCAGTACGCCCGCCGTAAAGCAGCTTTGTTCCCAAACGAGGGCGGCCCCGCTATACTGGCGGTGGACGTACCAGATGGCGTCATCGCGTTGACCGTTGACGAGTATTTCCCCCTCAGCCAAGGCGTCGTCCAATTTGACGCGGGGGCAGGTTTGGAGGAGTTGCGAGCCGTTTGGTCAACGCTGCCTAAGGAAATCCGACAAGGTTAAATGCCTATGAACACAACCTCCAAACTTACAGAGGCGTTCCGCGCCGCCATCGAACATCCGACGCGCGGCGTCGTCGGCATAGTCGATGATCTGTTGAGGTTGTGCCCTGAACAGGGACTGCGACTCGATTGGCAAGCGGACGACTGCCTGATTCATTGTCGCACAGGAGATTCGGAAGAGGCGATTGATCTTCCGATACGCAAGTCGGTCTTTCGGGCGATCCTTGCTCGCATTGCTGTACTCTGTAACGAACAAAGGCCGAACTCGGTTTCGCCTTATGGTGGAGAAGGTGAGCTTTCGCAAAGTGCGAATCCGTTGGTGCAATTCCAAGTTTCGTTTACTAACACTCCTGCGGAACAGACGCTGGAATTGACGAGCAAAGGGGATCCAAATGGCGAGCCTTGAGGCCGTGAAGGAGGAACACTTGCGATGAGTGCCGAACAGGAGCCGCCCGCCATAAACGCCGCTGCCGCAATGGCGGCGTTGGAAGGCTTCGTCGTCGATAACGACGACTTGCTCGCGCTCGAATCACGCACCGGTAGATTTAATATCTTTGACGCTCTCGGCATCGCACGCGCCGAGATCCGTCACTCCAACTTCCTTGCCTTCATCCTCGATCCGGCGGAGTCGCACGGACAGGGCCAGCTCTTTTTGAAGGCGCTTCTCGCGGATCTTCTCAAGCAGGTACCACCGGACAAGCATCTGCCCACCCCTATTGATCTGGAAGGAACCGAATTACTCGGCGTCGAGGTCAGGCGCGAGTGGGAACACATCGACATACTCATTTCCTGCCGGCAGCCGTCGTTCGTCGTTGTCATCGAGAATAAGATTGGGGCGAAAGAAGGCCCGGACCAGCTGAGCCGCTACAAGGAGAAAGTGCTACAACACCACTCCCAACCGGCGCTGTTCGTCTTTTTGACCCTGCCTGACGCCGACGGTCCCACGGTCGGCGACTGGATGCCGTACAGTTACAAGGACGTTTATGACGTGTTCACGCGCGTCCTGACGACGTATCGAAATGCGATTGGCGAAGACGTACTCGTGTTCCTCGACCACTATCTCAACCTGATCGGAACTCGATTTATGAACGACCCGAAAATCGACGAACTTTGTCAGCAAATCTACAAGAAGCACAGGCAGGCAATGGACTTGATCTGGGCGCGGATTGGCAGCAACCCATCTGCAGGCAGGCGAGGAAGCAACAGGGCTAAGGCTTACGCTGCCCTGACTGACCAGCCTAAGACCATGCGACAAATCATGAACGAAACTGGAATAACCCACACCACCTACAGCTTCTTTTGCAGGTTGGCCGAGAAGGGCCTGATTATAAAAGAGGGTAACACCTACCGGCTAGCGCCCAAATCCTAGCGGCTCAAGACAACTTTGAAACGCCGTTCACAACATATTAAACGGGTCCACATCCAGCGTGAATTCCACCCCCGTCGGCGGCCGTTGCATCGGCAGCACCGCGCGCAGCACCTGATGCAGCGTCGCCGCGCTCGGCGATTGTAGCTGGAAGTGATAGCGGAAGTATCCCTTCAGCCGGAACACCGGCGCCTCGGCCGGGCCGAGTAGTCGCACCTCCGCCGGCCCCTTCTCCGCCAACTTCTGAAGGATTTCCGCGAACGCCGCCGCCAGCCGATCCGCGAAGGCGCCAGCCGCTTGCTGGTCGTGGCTGCGCACGATCACCCGCGCCATGCGCTGATACGGCGGGTAATTGTGGGCGCGACGATGAATCAATTCCGCCGCCGTGAAGCCGGCGTAGTCGTGAGCCGCCGCCAGGGCGATGCACGGGTGTTCGGGCGTCAGCGTTTGCACGATCACGCGGCCGCCGCGCGGCCCACGGCCCGCCCGTCCCGCCACCTGCGCCAATAGCTGGAACGTCCGCTCCGCCGCGCGGAAGTCGGGCACGTGCAGCCCCACGTCCGCATTGACCACGCCAACCAATGTCACGTTCGGGAAGTCCAATCCCTTGGCGATCATCTGGGTGCCCATCAGGATGTGGATCAGCCCTTCGCGGAACGCCGCCAGAGTGCGGCCGTGACTGCCCGGACGCCGCATCGTGTCGCTGTCCATGCGCCGCACCACGTAGTTCGGAAACAGCTCCTCGACCTCCGTCTGTAATTTCTCCGTGCCGAGTCCGTGATAGCGCACCGCCGCTTGTCCGCACAGTTGGCAATTCTTCGGCGGCGCCTCTTCGTAGCCGCAGTAGTGGCAGAGCATGACGTCGCGCTGCTTGTGGTACGTCAGGCCGAGGTCGCAGAAACGGCACGACTCGATGTGGCCGCACGACGGGCAATGGATGTGCGTCGAGAAGCCGCGGCGGTTGAGCATCAGGATTACTTGGCCGCCCTCACGCAAGGCGTCGCGCATGGCGTGTTCCAGCCCCGCGCTCAGGGCCGGAACACGACCGCGGCGCGGCTCTTCGTGGCGTCGATCGATGAGCGTCACCGGCGGCAACGGCCGGTCCAGCACCCGTTGCGGCAACGTCAACAGCGTGTATTGGCCGCGTTGGGCGTTGTGCCAGCTTTCCAGCGACGGCGTGGCCGAGCCGAGTAGGATAGGGATGTTTTCCAGGCGGGCGCGCATCACCGCCACGTCGCGGGCGTGATAGCGCGGCGTCGATTCCTGTTTGAACGTGCTTTCGTGTTCCTCGTCGATGACGATGAGACCGAGATTGCGCGCCGGGGCGAATACGGCGCTACGGGCGCCGACGACGACTTGCACCTGGCCGGCCGCGACGCGGCGCCAATGACCGCCGCGCTCGGCGTCGCCGAGGTGGCTGTGCATCACGGCCGTCTCGCCGCAACGGCCCTGGAACCGTGCGATCGTCTGCGGCGTCAGGCTGATTTCCGGCACCAACACTAGTGCTTCCTTGCCCTGACGCACCACCTCTTCAATGGCGCGCAGGTAAATCTCGGTCTTGCCGCTGCCGGTGACGCCGTGCAAGAGAAACGCCTGGAAACCGCCGCCGTGAAGGGCCGGCTCCAGTTCCGCCCAGACGCGCCGTTGATCTGCGTTGAGAGTGATGGGTCCGACCGGCTCGCCCGATTCCTCGCCAGCGTCGATGAAGTGGTCCATGCGGCGCGCGATGCGCCGAGCCAGCCCTTTGGACACCAACGCCTCGACAGGACCGGGGCCGCAGTGCATGCGCCGCGTCAGCTCGCGCAACTCCACGGGATGATGAACCTCGTGCAGATACTGAAGGACGGCGCCTTGCTTGGTGGGCAGATGGGCCGGGGTTTCCTTCCTCGCCACGGCCTCAATGAACATGCGCAGACGGGTGCCTGCTTTGTCACGGGCGCCGGCCGGCACGACCGCGTTGAGTACTTGGCCCCACCCGCACAAATAATAGTCGGCCATCCAGCGCGTCAGGCGCATCAGGTGGTCGTCGAGCAGCGCATCGTCGTCGAGAACGGCGGTCAGTTCCTTGACCGGCCGCGTCGGCGGCGTCTCGGTGAGCCGGACGCAGTAGCCGATGGTCGTGCGGTCGCCGCGGCCGAACGGCGCACGGACGCGCTTGCCCACGGCGATGGACGCCGCGAGATCGTCGCTCACCGCGTAGGTAAAAGCGTGGTCGAGGGGCCGGTCGAAGACAACGTCGGCAAACAGCCCGGCGACAGGCGGTTCCGGCGGTTCGTCGAGACCGAAGAGATCGCGCTGAAGGGTTTGAGTCACGTCTGCCTCCCGGCTAGGACGACTACTGCACGGACGAACACTGTAACATTATACAGTGGGTCGTGCCGCCGCTACGAGGTTCGTTGTGTAACGATCTCGCCGCGTGCGCTCCATCGTCTACTTCGTCGCGCCAAGAGGCTGGCTTTAAGCAGTCCTGATAGGCTTTAATCCATTTCCTTGCCGGGGTGCATTCCTCCGTGTGACATTCGCCCCTGGATCGACCGAAGGCGGCCGCCTCACGCTTCCCCCTTGGGACGCGCGGGTTTCAGTACTCTTACCAAGACCCTATGGATATTAAAGCATATAATCCCTCCAAAAAGAAACGAAGGTTGTGAGAATAAAACATGAGGAGATGAGAAAAGGTTGCGGGTTATGCGGGCTGGCAGCTTGGCGAGCGGCGGGGTTTATCCCCGCCGGGACGAGCTTGGCGGTTCGCATTATGGTATTGTCTCTGAACAGAAACCCGACCGTTTTGTATACTATGCTCTGGGAGCCGTTTCCCACCCGGCGGTATGGAGGCCCATGCCGGCATCGCAGTCATACCGGAGCCGCCCCCAAGGCGGTGAAAGTTATGCACGTCGATTCCGTCTCCGTTCTCGAAGCCGCCGTCCCGCGCGTTCCTTCGCGCCGCAAGCGCAAACACCGTCTCGCCGACTACCAGCCGGTGCCCAAAGGCGACGAGTGTTTGACGCTCCTCCGCGCCCAAGAGCTTTTCCGCGGCAAATCGTGGAAGCCCGAGGAAGAGGACCATTGTCAGGCGTGCGCCTGGTGCTGGTACTTCGTCTCCCATGACGAGCGGGAATGTTTCAAATCGAGGCAACTGCTGGAAATATCGTCCGGCCGCGATTTGACCGAAGAGGAATGGGAACACGCCGCGGCTTGCCCCTCGTGCGCCTACGATTACGACCTATTGCAACAGGAAAAGACGCCTGACGCCTGACGGTGGTCGCTTGTCCCATGCCTTAGTAAGAGCGAACGCATGTACGTCGCATTACTAGCCCTGACGATGGCGTCCTCTCCGGCGCCGCCCCTCCAGGTCACGGAGACGGATAAATACATCCAGATCGACACCGACGCCTTGCAGGCCCGGATCAACAAAAACGGATACGTCAGCGGCGCGGCGGCCGGCGCCCTTCTGGACAAGAAAACAGGCGCCCGCGACGTGGGTTTCGGCTTGCACATCATGGACTTCCTCATGGCGCCCGGCTGGGCCGACGACGACTATCCGCGCGACGCCAAGCTGCACGGCGATCTGCCGAAGCACTATGTAGAGGGGCCGCAGATCTGCACCCAAGCGAAGGAATTGCGGCCGGAAGTCATCCAAGGCAAGGGTTTCGTCGCGGTGCGCATGAGCTACCGCTTCACCAAACCCGGCGCTGGCCTCAAAGCCGGCTCGCTTTGGGAGCAAACCTTGGTGTTCCAACCCGGCTTGCGCTACTTCCTGAGCGGCGAGCGCATCACCAGCGTCAACGACGTGGACGATCTTTTTTATCGCATTGACATGCCCGGCCACATCCGCCATTCAGGCGGCGACACGTTTAATCAGGTCTATCTCAGCTACCGCGACAAGCCCGTGCCGGCGTCGGAGTTCGCCGAGGACTTCGCCCCGGACGCGAAATTCCTCTATCAACGCCAAGACGACAAGGTTCCCGCGCGAATGATCCGGGCGTATCAGGTGAAGGTGGACGGCAAGCCGGGTCCGTGGCTGGGCGGCCTGACGTTCGACCCGGCCGAAGTGTCGGAGGCGTGGTGCCATCAACGCGGCTATATCTGCTTCATCCAGGAAATGCACCGGCGCAAGGTCAAGGCCGGTGAGACGTTCGGGGCCGCTTACGCGGTCGGTTTTTTCGACGACGTTCCGGCGATGGAGAAGGTTTGCGACCGCTACAAGAACTGTCGCATCCTTGTGGTAGAGGATGGGGAATTTCACTTAAAGCAATAACTTTATGGGCGAACGGCCGGCGTAAGCCGGCTGGTACGTCATGCTATCGCGGATAGCGCGTCGTACCAGCCGGCTTACGCCGGCCGTTCGCCATTTTGTCTTAAAACGGAGTGTGCCACGGCGGACGCCGCCGTGGCACACGATTCCCTCGTCCCATTGACGCCAGCGTCAAGCCGGCGTTTCGGCTGCCACTTCCGGCTCGACCGCCTCTGCTTTCGGTGCGTCCGCGGCGGACGCTTCGGGCGCGACCGTTTCCGGCGCCGCGTCATCCGCCGCCGCTTCGCCCTCGTTTTCACCTTCGGGCACGTTGAAGAGTTGGCCGCCGCCGCCGGCGGTCCCGCCGCGCAATTCCTTGCCGCGCGCTTTAGCGGTCTTGGCGCCGGCCTCGCCGCCGGCCGTCTCTTCCACCACCTCGTCGGGCTGGCCGACCGCCTTGCGACTTAGCCCCACTTTTCGCTCGGCCACGTCCACGCGCAGAACCTTGACCTCGATCTCGTCGCCGACCTTGACCACATCCTCGGGGCTTTCCACCTTGTGGTCGGCCAGTTCCGAGATGTGCAGCAACCCCTCCAGGCCCGACTCCAGCTCGACGAACACGCCGAAGTTGGTCAGCTTCGTGACCTTGCCCTTCTTGACGTCGCCCGGCTTGTACCGGCCGGGGATGTCGCCTTCCCACGGATCGCTGTTCATCTGCTTGAGACCCAGGGCGATGCGCTTGCGCTCTTGGTCCACATTGAGGACAATACAGGTGACTTTATCGCCCTTTTGCACGACTTCGCTCGGATGGGCCACCTTGCGCACCCAACTCATATCGCTGACGTGCAGCAGGCCGTCGATGCCGTCTTCGATCTCGATGAAGGCGCCGTAGTTGGTCAGGTTGCGCACCACGCCGCTGATGACCGTGTTCGGCGGATAGCGCTCGGCCACCTTGTCCCACGGATTCGGCTGAACTTGCTTCATGCCCAAAGAGATTTCTTGTTTCTCTTTGTTGACGTTCAGGACCTGCACCTCGATCTGGTCGCCGGTCTGCACCAGTTCGTTGGGGTGGTTGATGCGCTGCGTCCAACTCATTTCCGAAATGTGGACCAACCCCTCGACGCCGGGTTCGAGCTTGACGAAGGCGCCGTAGCTCATCACGTTGACGACTTCGCCTGTGTGCCGGCTGGCCACAGGGTACTTGTCCGCCACCGTGGCCCACGGGCTGGCCGACTTCTGTTTTAACCCTAAAGCGATCTTTTCCTTCTCTTTATCCACCTTGATGATGTACACTTCGAGCTGTTGGTCGATGTGGACGACCTCGCTCGGGTTGGCCACGCGACTCCACGCCATGTCGGTGACGTGCAAGAGGCCGTCGATGCCGCCGAGGTCCACGAAGGCGCCGAACTGGGCAATGTTCTTGACCACGCCTTTGCGAATCTGGCCCGGTTCGATCTCGGCCAGCAGCTTTTTCTTCATCTCTTCGCGCTGGTCTTCCAGCAACCGCCGCCGGCTGACGACGATGTTGCGGCGGGCTTCGTCGATGACGACGATCTTGCATTCCACCGTCTTGCCAACGTAGTCGGCGATGTCGGGCGGCCGGCGAATGTCCACCTGCGAGGCGGGCAGGAAGACGTGGACGCCGATGTTGACGAGGAGGCCGCCCTTGATCTTGCGCGTCACGAGGCCGGAGACGACGTCTCCTTCCTTGTGCTTCTGGATGACCGATTCCCATTCTTTTTGCCGCTTCGCCTTGCGGTAGCTCAGTACGACGGCGCCGGTATCGTCTTCCACGGCGTCGAGCAGGACTTCGACCTCGTCGCCGGGCTGAGGCGGGACGAGTTGGCCGAGTCCTTCGTCGTACCATTCGCGCAGCTCGATGGCGCCTTCGCTCTTGTAGCCGACGTCCACCCAAACCATGTCGGCGGTGACTTTGCGGACGCGGCCGGTGACGACTCGGTTGTCGCGGAACTCTTGTTCTTCGGCCGGCAGCCAGTCGGCGCCGGCCAGACCGAAGGCCGCATCGTTCAGTTCCTGTTCCAATTCACTTTCAGGCAGGTCGTACTGGCGGAGCAGATTGCGATTCACCATTGCGAAAACGGCCTCCTCATGGGTTCATTCCCGCGACCCGAAAAGCCGCGGACGAACCGCTCTCAACGTAAGGGTTTCGGTTCTTCTTTGACGCTTCACAAGGGACAGGGAAAGGGATGGAAAGATGATGCAAGGCACATCCATGCCATGGCCGATTCACAGAACCCAAGTCCTAATACCATAGCGAAACCGGCGGCGGAATGACAGGGGGAGTCGGCGGAGGGCGGTGTGCCTCTCGAATGAGCGTCCTCGCACCCCGGACTCAGGAG
>DHJA01000295.1:21725-23041 GCA_002404095.1 Planctomycetaceae bacterium UBA4732
AAGTGTACTCACGAGTCCGGGGGGGGCGACTCCCCCGGCGTAAGGAACTGCCGCACCACTTCGGCCAACACTTCGGGATGGCTATAGCCGGGCACGTGGCCGCAGCCTTCGATTATGACGCGCCGGGCGTTCGGCAGACCGTTCAGCAGAATCTCGGCGTGAATCGGCCGGGCCACCACGTCCAAGTCGCCGCAGAACAGCAGCACCGGCTGCTTCACCTCAGCCAACAGCGGCCGTAAATCCACGCGATCCAACAGCAGCGCCTGGCGGGCGAACGCTTGGACCGGCGTGCGCCCCGTCGTCTCCACGAAATACCGATACAACGCCTCGTGCTTGTCCCTGAAGCCGGCGCCGTTGACCTTGAACGTCACCTTCTCGCGGTAAGGCAGTCGGCCGGTCGCGCCGGGTAGGATACGGCCGAGCCTCGCCAGGAATCGCTCCATCCGCCGCAACGGCCGCAGCGCCAATCCTCCTTGAAGGACGCCGCGCGGCAGACGTTCGGGCCGTTGGTGCATCGCCGTCAGGGCGATGGTCGAGCCGAAGGACGAGCCGAGAACGTAGCTGCGCGAAAGGTGGAGATGGTCCAGCAGCGTCCAGAAATCCTGCACGAGGTCGGCGTGCGTGATGCGGCCGAGGCGGGCGCCGTCGTCGCGGCCGTTGGGCAGGTCGTAGGCGACGCAGCGGAAATGGGCCGACAGCCGGGAGGCCGCCATGATCCACGCGCGACTGGAATCCATCGCGCCGTGAATGAACACCAGCGGCGGCCCTTCGCCCCAGACGAAGTAGGGCATGCGATAACGGCCAGTGTCGCACACGCCGCGAACGGCCTCGGCCTCGAAGCGGCGTAGGGCGTCGTGTAAGTCGATGGGCGGAAGCGCGGCCGGGGCGTGCAGCGGACACACATCGGGACAGGCCAGGGCGCAAGGTTGATCGCAGCGGCCGGCTTCGTGCATGAGATTCACCGATAAATGGCAACGATGCTCCGAGATGAAAGCGGTCTTCTATTAAGTCCAGTATGAAGACTGCCAAGGCGAGACAAACACCGTCTTCGGTCGAGGGTGCCATGCTTTCGCGGGCTGGTCCCGAGACCTCATCCAGTCCCGACCCCGCGAAAGCATGAGTCCTCGCGCGGGACTCATGCTTTCGCGGCGGCTTAGGCGGGCAGACGGTGCGGAAAATAGGCCGCGAAAGCATGGCACCCCATTTGTGTAGAACCTACTGGGATAAACCCGGCGGCTCGCTAGGTTAGGCTATCAATGGCCGTCCACGGCCGCAAGGCGTTCGCGCTTGGCGAGCCGGGTCGCGTAAGCGCCCGG
>DHJA01000040.1:0-467 GCA_002404095.1 Planctomycetaceae bacterium UBA4732
TCGCCCAGGCCGACCATCATGCCGCCCGCGTACGGCCCTTGAGGCCGAAGGGGATCGCACGTGGCGGCGCTAGGCTGGAATTGCGGCAATCTCGTCAGCGTTGTCGTTTGGTTCGGCGCCGCCCCCCCGTTGAACGGCATGCCCCAACCTTTGATGGTTTGGTCCCAATAGGCTGGCGCCGCCTGGTTGTCATTGTTGGGGATTGTCCTTGACGGGCCGGCGGCTTGGGAGTCGTTGCACCAGGAGTTTTGGGCGGCTTGGCAGATGGCATAGCGCTCCACGAAAACGATCGTGTTGGACTGGCCGTCCGGGAAAGACTTCGGGATGCTGGCGTTGCCGGTGATGTCGTTGTTGTCGTCCTGGCCGCCGTCGCCGCCGAAAACGTACCAGTTCGTGGCGTAGCTCGTAGCCCCGCGGTTGCCCCAATTGGTGGCGACCTGATTGTTGGCCGGCGCCGACGGGTCGCC
>DHJA01000040.1:611-939 GCA_002404095.1 Planctomycetaceae bacterium UBA4732
GTTGGCCGGCGCCGACGGGTCGCCCGGACTGACATAGGACTTCACCACCGTACTGATGGTGGCGGCCCCCCACGCCGGGGCTGCGGTTGGCGAAACGCCTTCGATATTGTTGTAAATGTTGCCGCCCTCAATGTAAGGCAGGATGTAGTACTGAAGCGTACCACGATGAGCAGGAGGCGCGGTAGCTGATGTAGGAGGCGAACCCGGTGGTGCTTGTGCAAAGTTGCCACCCGACCACGTCGTGCCTGGGAAGCCGCCGCAACTCGCCGGCAGGTGGCCGTTGGCGTCGTTGCAGGAATGCAGCGCGAGCGACATCTGCTTGAGGTTG
>DHJA01000040.1:1124-3315 GCA_002404095.1 Planctomycetaceae bacterium UBA4732
GGCGATGATGGCGATGACGACCAGAAGCTCGATGAGCGTGAAGCCTCTGAGCCTCACCCACTGACGCAACTTGGCCATGACTCCTCCGTTGGGAAAGAGCGAAAACAAGGAATCGTCCTGGAACATCCGGAACGAAGAAACCGATCTCACCGAAACGAGGCGCATTAAAACGCATGATGACGCCGTAACTAACTCTATTAGCCATATCGTTTCATGGGCGCGCGCATTTGTCAAGGAGAACCGGCGCGGGGGCGAGAAAAAAGGAAAAAGAAGTGTACAGAAAGCTACTTCTTGGGAGATGAATCGTTTAGCCGCGACCCGCAGGGGAGCGCGAGACCAACGCGCTCCCCTTCGGGTCGCGGCTAAACGACTTCCGGATCAGTCGGTCAGATCGAAGGTCTTGTTTTTCTCCGTCTTGGTGTCCCACGTCAGAGGCGTGGTCTCCGCTGTGGCATACTTCGCCGGGATCACCACCTTCTTGGGCTGGTTGGCCGTGTCCTGAATGGGCATCTCGGGCATCTTCGTGTCCTTGGGCATGTTCGGAGGCATGGTGTAACCCGTAGAGGTCGGTACGGAGTCGGTTTCGATCGTCACTTTCATCGACCCAAGGGGGGCGTCGCCGACCTCGAAGGTGCCGTCGGGCTTGATGGTAATCGGGAAGGGAGAGCCCGAAGCGGGAACCAGCGTGATCGTTCCGCCCGTGACGGAGGCGCCCTTGTAGTTCACTTTGCCTTTGAGCGACGCCTTGGTACTGTCGCCGCTGCCGCAGCCCACCAGGACGGTCAGGGCGAAGCAGGCGCCGACAGCCGCCAGGGAACGCAATCTCCGAGTCACTCGAACCGTGTTCATGGATACTCCAACTCAAGTTGTACCGTGAGCCGTCGCCCCGACGTTGAGGACGCGGCGAGCGATGTACGCATCGCGAAAACGACGAAAGATCCTTGTAGGGCAAGCGCGACGTCCGCGAATCTCTCGCACGACAGGCATCATGGTTTCATGCGCGGCGGCAATTGTCAAGCAAAATGCGTTCTCGCCCCGTGGGAGGGGTGTGCATCTGGTACTTGGGTGGAAAATTCTTCTCGTCTCCGCAGTCCACAGAGTAAATCGGGTGCCATGCTTTCGCGGCCCCAGTCGAGGCGAGAAATCCCAGGAACCGCCGCCGCGAAAGCATGTCTGCCGCGCGAGGTAGACATGCTTTCGCGGCGGCCTTGCTGCTGTCTATGTTCAGAACAGGGCCGCGAAAGCATGGCACCCAACGTAAAAGTCACCCAAGTAAAAGACGCACACCCCGTGGGAGAAATAGAAAAAGGCTTCCCGCCGTCGCCGGCGGGGAGCCTTTTGAAACAGCTTGATGAGCGAACCTTTCCTCTTACCAATCCGAGCCGAGCACGTTACCGTCGCTGGGGTAGATGGCGTAGTTCCAGGTCAGCTGGCTGACGCCGGAGTTGACGAGACGCACACTGCCGTCGCCCAAGCCCACCTGGATGCCGCCGGCGTACGGGCCTTGAACCCGAAGGGGGTCGCAAATGTTGGCGCTGGGCTGGAACTGCGGCAGGGGCAGCTGCTGGTTAACATTATAAGTGAAGGGAGGAGGGTTGTAAAACCAGAAGTCCGGTTCCGCCTTGTTGTTGCCGAAGTTGCCCTGGCCGTCCTCGGCCCAAATGCGCTGAACGCCGCCGCACAGCGTGTACCACTCGGCGAAGACGATGGTGTTGGACTGGCCGTCCGAGAAAGTCCTGGGAATGCTGGCCAGGCCGCCGTTGGTTCCGCCGAAGACGAAGTAGTTGGAGGCGTAGCTGACGGCCCCACGGCCGTTGAAATTGTTGCTGGCTGGAGCGCTGGGATCGCCCGGACTGATGAAGCTCTTCACGATGCCATTCGCGGTGGACCCGTTCCAGCCCGTCCCCGCTCCCCAGGAGTTATTGGGTTGGTTGTTGTAGATGTTGCCCTGCTCCATGTAGGGCAGAATCATGAAGTGTACGGTGCCGTGACCGGCGGGAGGCCCCACCGAGGCGGCAGAGCCAGGGAAATTGTTGGCGCAGGACGGCAGCTTGAGGTTGGCGTCGTTGCAGGAGTGCAACGCCAGCGACATCTGCTTGAGGTTGTTGGCGTCCGAGATGCGGGCGGCCGCTTCACGGACTTTTTGCACGGCCGGCAACAGCAGGCCGATCAGGATGGCGATGATGGCGAT
>DHJA01000224.1:0-15401 GCA_002404095.1 Planctomycetaceae bacterium UBA4732
CCGCAAGGGGGGAGGGAGTAAGAGGCGACCCTGGCCTTTGAGCGCAACCCGCTTACTTCTCCAAATCACGGAAGACCGACTCGCTATGCGTCGTCAAAACGCCGTCTTCGAGAGTGGTCGCGCTGGAGGCGCCGCTATAACACTTGAGGACGGACAGCACCGTCCGCACTTGTCGCACCACGCCTTCGCGCGTCTTGGCCGGCATGTCCGCCCCTTGGCTTTCGAGGGCTTCGTTCGCGCCCCACTCCACCCACGGCGACAAAGCGTCCACTATTCCCGCCCAATCGCAGTAAACCGCCGCAACCAACGGACGGTCGAGGTCCGCCAATGGGCCGCCCTCTACTTTAAGGGGGTTCCGGGCCAACAGTCGTTCGGCGTGTTCCTTCGACGCCGTAAGCACGGCAACCTTGTCGGACAGCCCGGCCGTGGGCGCGACTTGGGCGTCCATCCCCAATTCTTCTGGAAGCGGATAGGAGTATAGCGTCCCGGCCTTCGTCTTCTCCGATTTCAGCTCCGGTATTTGGAAATCACCAGCGAACTTCTCCGCCCCCGGCCAAGACCGGATTTTGACGAGCGCGTCGTTGACGATCACGCGATATTCGGCCAGCGCCTTGCGCAGGCTCGCGGCGTCGCTGACGCCGAAGACGAAGCCGATTTCCGGCCCTGGCATGGCCTTTTCCAACTCCGGCATCGCTTTCGACCACTGCTTGCTCTTCCATTTGGCGTCGAGGACCAGGGCCGTTTGGCCGTCCGCCAACGCCGGCAGGAACAGCTTGGCCGTCGTCTCGTTCAGCCGTTCCAGCAGCGGCAGGAAGTCGGTCTTCGCCTTGGCGTAGTGCTCCTTTTCCTCGCCGGGCAGCTTGTCTTTGACGATCTCATCCAATGATTCGTAAGCCTTCTTTAGCCCACTAATCGCATCTTCATAGTCCTTAACGGAAACCTTGCCGCGCCCCACGACGGCCAAGAGCGGATTGCCGCCGAGGTGATCGAGCAACGTCAGCGGCTTGGAGCCGTCGAGGCCAGGGTGCTTGCCGTGATCGTAGGCATAGCCCTCGAAGCCGCGGTCGGTCAGGAAGCTGAACGACATGGCCGCCCCGGCCTCGGAACCCGCGGCCTTAACGCCGCTGGTAAAATCGGTCAGTACTTTGAGAAGGGTTTTGCGTTGTTCGTCGGACAAGTCGGCCTTCGCCATGCCGGCCTTGGCCATGCTGAGGATGTTGTCCATGTACCTGTCTGGGCGCCGAGCTTGAGGAACGCCTTGCTGTTGTAGCTGATCGAAGTCAGCTTTCGGTCGGCGAACTTGGCCAACGGCTTAAACTCAGCCTGCTGATCGAGGCGTGGGCCGTCGCCGCCCAAGCGGGCGAGGTGATCGGCCGAGGCGCCGATGCCGAGCATCAAGTAATCATGATGAACGCCGAGGCTGATCGTCAGCGTCATCTTCTTGAGCTTTTCGCGCAACGCTTTGAACTCGCCCGGCTTGTCCTCCACCTTATCCCACGCAATCAAATCCCACGGAACCTGGGAGCCGTCCATCGTCAGCGTAAGAAAGCTGGCGTCGCCGACCTTGGCGCGCTTGACCCGGCCCTTGAGCTTTGGCAAGGACGCGGTCAATGCGTCGGCGAGACCCTCCAGCCGTTTGATTTGGTTCTCGGCGCGCTTGGCGTCCGATAACTTGAAGCCGAGGACGAAGTTAGGAACCTTGACCCGGTCGAGATCCTTGGCCAGCACGGTGAGTACCGCCCGCTCTTGGAGTTCCGTTGGGCTGCGGTCGCCGTTCGGGTCTTCCAACTTGGCGACGAGCGGCTGATATTGCATCGTGGAGTAGGCGTCCTGATACAGGTCGAAGAAGCCGACCCAGCTGTCGTCGCCGTAGGTGAAAATCTCATTGGAGCCTATGTCGCTGAAGAGAGCGAGAAGCTCCTGGTTGTCCTCGTCGTCGAGGAGTTGGCGGAGTACGGCGAGCTTACCGCCCGGCCGCTTATATTCTCCTTCCAGGTATTTCCAACCCTCCTGTACAGACGGCATCGACCAGAGCTTGGCCCAGGCGCGGCTCTTGGCGAAGAGATCTACCTGCTCCTTATTGCGGAGCATGGAGGAATAGAAAGCGGCGTCGGCGGGAATGAGTTTGAGGGAAGTCTGGAGGTCGTCGAGGCTGGCGGCGCGGGTGGAAAGCGCCAGGAAGGCGCAGCCGGCCAAGGTTCCGAGCAGGACGGCCAGAACGCGGCGCGGCGAACGGGCGTGAAGCATCGCGAGTCTCCTTTAAGAGAGCGACCGTGGATTGCGGATGGGTAAGGGCGAAAATATCTCTGTATTGTATGGTCTTGCCGTGGCGATTCCAGTTCCATTGTACTACCTCGAAGGTAGCCGTTTGATGGTGACTTTGCCGCCGGCGCGGACTTGCATTTTCAATTCGTGACCCCGCAAGAGCCTCACCCCGACCAGCGGGTCGGCGTCGGCTTCGTCTATGAGTACATTGCGCACCTTGCCGTCCCACACCACCTTGGCTTCGTACACGTCAAAGAGACATTCGCTGCCGTCGGCTAGCAACCCACGGTCCACGCTTCGCCAACGCAGACCCAACGCGGCGATCAAGGCGGGAGGCAACGTCAGCGACGCGGTATAACCTGTGTCGATAACGGCCTCAAATTCCTCCTCGCGCCCCAAGGTTCCCTTTACCTTCAAACGAATACGGCCCTCCTCGGATTTGACCACGCCGGCAATCATGAGGTTTCCTGCCGTTCCCGACCGCCGAAGCGATGGACATAGCGTAAACCGACCCGCACCATCCAGATCTGCGCCTCGGGAATGCGTGCGCGCAATCTGTTGCCTGCTTCCAACTCATCAATGTCAATCTCATAGATTCCGCTCTCGATGTCGATGGCTGCAAACTTGCCTTCGTCCTCGGATTTAAGTTTGGGGCGGATGTCATTCTCGTAAACAGCATCGCCTCGCCGAGCGAACTCTTCTTTGGTAAAGCGACGTTTGGTCGAATCCATGATTGTTCTCCAATTCTCCCGCTGTAATGCTGCCATCAAAGGTCCATTTGACAATGCCATCCGCTCACGCCACTTAATATATGGCCGGTCGGCGCCTCGGCTCAGGGATCGGTTTGCCCGACGCAAGCGCCGCCTCCAGCCACGCCGCTTTGGCGCGCTGCACCTCGGCGAGTGCCTCCTCCGGCGTGGCCCCGAACGCCGAGCAGCACGCCAGGTCCGGAATGTCCGCCACGTAGCCCCCCATCCGCGGCACTGGCGAAGATGTTGATGTGATAGTCGCTCATGTCTCCCCTTCCAACGTCAGGTTCTTCGGCCATTTCATCAGCCGCTGACCACTCCCAAAGAGATCGGCATTGATTTTGGCAACGATGTTGGCGGCCTCCGATTCCACGCGCACGACGCGCACGCCGACGTCCGCCCTTTCCACTTCTCGGATGGCGGCGAGGATGGCCTCTCGCAGCGTCGGCGCCGTCCGTTCAAATTCCGCAAAGGCGACCCCGTCCCGGAGGTTCAATTCGATATCGCCCTGCGTTGCCGCATATAAGGCGTCGGCCAATTCAGGAGTGATCTCCGCAACCCGCGAGAGAACCAAAGTGAAGGTATGGGTTTTCATGTTTCTTCAGTCCCATTCGCCTGATGCGGGCAATGATCCACAAATTGACGAATCGCTTTGCCATGATTCTGTGGGTTCTTCGGCGTTGACCAAATGGACTTTTGGCAACCGCCGCGACCATGGGAACAACGAAGTATCCCCCAGCAGTGACCTTTGAGCGAGGTAATAACTGTCCATCCTTTTTCCCGCGCGTACTTGAGAGCCGCTTCGATTTCCTTGTTGGGATGCCTTGCCATGCGCAGCCTTCCACGCCCGCCTTGCCTGATACCGAAAGCCGAACCTATTGTAGCGACCCAGCCCGCTCCGCGCATCGCCCTTGCCTCGCTGCGGTACAATAGCCCGTCGGCATCAAGGTCCAAGAGGTGCGCATCGTGGCGTCTGTTCCGCCGTTGATCGAACTCGATCATGTATCGCGCTGGTACGGCACACAGCACGCGCTCAAAGACCTCACGGTGCGCCTGGCGCCCGGACGCATCGGTCTGCTCGGCCCCAACGGCGCCGGCAAGTCCACCCTGCTCAAAATCCTTCTCGGTCTCTTGCCGCCGTCGTCGGGGACGGGCTGCGTCCTCGGCCTCGACCTTGGCCGTTCCGGCGTCGAGCTTCGCCGCGCCGTCGGCTACATGCCCGAAGCCGACGCCCTGGTTCCCGGTCTACGCGGCGCCGAGTACGTCGCCCTGGCCGGCGAGCTGTACGGAATGCCGCGGCGCGAGGCTCAGCGCCGCGCCCATGAAGTATTGACCTATCTCGGAATGGAAGACGCCCGTTATCGCCGGCTCGAAGAATACTCCACCGGCATGAAGCAGCGCCTCAAGCTCGCTCAAGCCCTCGTTCACGACCCGCCGCTCTTGCTGCTCGACGAGCCGACCAGCGGCCTTGATCCGTCCGGCCGCGAAGCCATGCTGCGCCTATTGCTCGCGCTCGGCCGTGAACATGGCAAATCCATCCTCCTATCCACCCATCTGCTCGGCGACGTGGAGCGCGTTTGCGAGACGGTGCTGATTTTGCATCAGGGGCGCGTATTGCTTCAAGGCGGCGTCGATGAGGTGCGGACGCGCCGGCAGGACCGTTACCGTCTACAGGTCGAGGGTGATTCGGCGACGTTTCGGGAGGAGCTGCGCCTTGAAGGCGCGGTCGTCCTGCACGACAATGGTCGGGGCGAGCTGCGCGTAGCGGCGCCGCCCGGCTGGGCGACGCGCGCCTTTTTCGCGCTGGCCGACAATCACGCCGTCCTCCTGCGCGGCGTGTTGCCCGATGATGAGGATCTCGAAGAACTCTTCCACCGGGTGCTGGCCGCGACGCCCGCCCCGCCGGAGGAAAGCCGTCATGGGTGACAGCAGCGGCCGCGGCGCGGCCCCTGAATTGCTCCATTACCGACCCTGGAAGGGGGCGTTTCGTCCACCCATCGCCGCGGTCTGGCCCATCGCGCGCACCGGCCTGTTGATGCTTCTGCGTCGCCGACTGTTCTGGGGGCTGTACGCCCTCAGCATGATGATCTTTTTGATGTACTTTTTCGGGCAATATCTGCTGGCCTGGTTCCAGACGCAAGCCGGCGAGTCGCGCGTCGTCGTCGGCCTGCTGGCGATCCATCCAGGCGAACTCATCGAAATCTTGGCCGACAAACTCAAGCTCAACGGCTCCGCCGCGACCTACCGGAATTACATCCATTACCAGGGTTACATGGTGATGATCGTGCTGGCCTTGGCCGGATCGGTCCTGATCGGCAACGACTTCCGTTACGGCAGCTTGCCGTTCTACCTGTCCAAGCCGTTGTCGCGCCGCCACTATCTGCTCGGCAAGGGGTTGGCCGTGGCCGTGTTCATTAACTTGCTGACGACGTTGCCGGCCCTGGCCTTGTTCGTGGAATACGGCCTTATCTACTCATGGGATCATTTTACTCGCAATAGTTATCTTGTCGCCGGCATCCTGGCCTATGGCGCCGTACTAACGGTGAGCTTGACGTTGATTTTGTTGGCGACGGCGGTGTGGTTGCGGCGCACCGTGCCGCTTATCATGACGTGGACCGCCCTGTTTCTGCTGTGTCGTCAATTGGCGACGTCCTTGGTAGACGGATTGCATCTCGATCCGCGTTGGCGGCTGATCGACCTGTGGAACAATACGTGGTTGGTGGGCGGCGCCTGCCTACAAATGGGACCAGAGGCTTTCGATCCGGCCAGCCAGCCGAGATGGGTCGAAGCGGCCCTAGTCCTGGGAGGAGTGAGCGTAGCATGTCTGAGTTATCTAGCATTGCGGCTGCGGGCGGTGGAAATCGTGGGGTAGAGAAAGAGTTTAGCCGCGACCCGAAGGGGAGCGCGAAGACCTCCGGGCGCTCACGCGACCCGGCTCGCCAACTCCTACCTACTCCCGTCTTGCTCTGCCAGCGCGTGAGCAAGTGGTACGGCCCCGTCATCGGCGTCAATCAAGTGACGCTGGAACTGCGGCCCGGAATCACGGGATTGGTCGGCTCCAACGGCGCCGGCAAGAGTACGCTCATGCGCCTCATCACCGGCCACGTACGGCCGGACATCGGCCGCGTCGAAGTGTTGGGCCGTGACGCCTGGAGCGCGGCCGCCAAACGGCACATCGGATATTGTCCCGAAGTGGACTCGTTTTATGAGGAAATGTCGGGGCGACAGTTCATCGAGACGATGGCCCGGCTGAGTGGTTATACTTCCGGCGAGGCGCGGCGTCGGACTGGCGCCGTGTTGGAGCGCGTCGGCATGTCCGGACGCGCGGAACGGCGCTTGCGCGGCTATTCCAAGGGCATGCGCCAGCGCATCAAGCTGGCCCAGGCGATGCTTCACGACCCGGAATTGCTCGTCCTTGATGAACCGCTCAGCGGTATTGATCCGGTCGGTCGGGCGGAGTTTATTTCGCTGTTCCGCGACCTGGCCGATCAGGGCAAATGCCTGCTCGTCTCCAGCCATGAGCTGGACGAATTGCAAAAGCTGACCGATCACGTCGCCGTCATGGCGCGTGGGCGCATTGCCGCGGTCGGCTCCGTGGCGCAGATCCGCGACCGCCTCGACGACCATCCGTTGACCGTCCGTGTGGACGTGGCGAGGACTACCGAGGAGGGCGGCAAGGATCGTCGGCGCGAACTGGCCGGGGCGCTGCTGCGTCTGCCTGACGTAGTGGGCGTGGAGTTGCTGGACGACGCGCCGGGCGAGGAGGACGTCGGCCGGTTGTTGGTGCGCGCCCGCAATCCGCGGACGTTTTTCCAAGATTTGACGCGGTTGGTGCTGGAGGAATGGTTCGAGGTTCGCCGCCTGCAAACACTGGACGAATCGGCCGAGGCGGTGCTTGGTTATTTGCTCGGCGGGAGGGGATAACCTCGTTGTTCTGGTTCCCACGCTCTGCGTGGGAACCCGTGTTTGGACGCTCTGCGTCGCGTCTGGCGAGTCGGGACGCAGAGCGTCCGGGCTGGCGTTCCCACGCAGAGCGTGGGAACGAGGATACCTTATGGCGCTTATTCAGCAACCGCGTCCCACCGCCGCACCGCAAACCTCGCTGCTTCGCGCCTGGTGGTTTCTGGTTTTGCTCAGCTGGCGCCGGCAGGCGCGAGCGCGGCAAATGGTGTGGATCGCCTTGGGACTCTTGGCGTTCACCACCGCCATGACCGCCGTTGCCACGGCCGCCGACTTGTGGCATCGTCCGCGCTTCCGTCAGCTGGCCGTCGCGGATCAGATGATGCTCGACGCCCTTGTGCCGGGGTCGCCGGCGCAAGCCGTCGCCGACGCCACGTTCGGCGCCGCCGGCGTTGCCGTCCTGACGGACCAGTCCGCCGCGCAGGTGTTCGCGCGCTGGGTCGTGGCGGCGATCTTCCTCGGCTTTCTCTTGCCGCTATGGAGTCTTAGCTTCGCCACCGAAGCCATCGGCGGCGACCGCGAACAGAACAGCCTCATTTGGCTACTGGCACGGCCGTTGCCGCGACCGATGGTTTATCTGGCGAAGTTCGTCGCCCTGCTGCCGTGGACCGTCGGTCTCAACATGGGCGGCTTCGCGTTGGTGTGCGCCGCCGCCGGCCGGCCGGGTCTAACGGCCTTACGTCTGTTCTGGCCAGCAGTGCTATGCGCTACACTGGCGTTCGCGGCGTTGTTCCAGCTGATGGGCGCCGCCTTTCGCCGGCCGGCCATTGTCGCCATTGGCTATTCCTTTTTTCTGGAAATCATTCTGGGCAACATGCCCGGCGTGATGAAGCGCGTCAGCATCGGCTTTTACGCCCATTGCATGATGCTCGAAGCGGCCGATCGCCACGGCATCCAGATCGACCGACCTAATGTTTACTGGCCCGTGGACGGAACGACGGCCATAATAGTCTTGCTGACAACCACGGTGACGCTGCTCGTTATGGGCATGGTCGTTTTCTCTCGGACGCAGTATCACGACAGCGTTTGATCGCCGGACGGGAACGCAAGAGGGCGAAGTCATGCAACCGTCGTTCATGGAGCGCGAGGAGTCGCCGGCCGGGTCGGACGACGCGGGGGAAAGTCCGCGTCACGGCTTTCAGGGCGACCGCGGCGTCACGCTTCCCCCTCCCCTGATGCCGTGTGGATTGACCATCGCCTTGAGCCGCGAGGCCGGCGCCCGCGGCGGCGCCATCGGCCGGCGCGTCGGTCAGAAACTCGGCTGGCAAGTGTTCGACCAAGAACTGTTGGAGTACATGGCCCAGGACGGCGTTGTGCGTCAAGGCGTATTGGACAGCCTGAAACCGGCGGCGACGGTGTGGGCCGAGGAAAGGCTACAACAGCTGCTGCGCGAGCAAAACATCAGCCAGAACCCGGCCATCCTTGCGTTGGCGCGTGTGATTTTGGCGCTGGGGGCGCAGGGCGAAGCTGTGCTGATCGGCCGCGGTTCCGGCTTCATTCTGCCGCGGGTCTCGACGCTGCACGTCCGGCTTGTGGCCCCCTTGGAAGAGCGCATTGCATACATGAGCCAATGGCAGCGGTTGCCGGTGGAAAAGGCGGCCGAGATGGTGCGCGTGCGCGACGAGCGGCGCGTGGAATTCCTGAAAACGCATTTCCACCGTTGCGGCGGCGACGTACATCAATACGATATGCTTCTGAACACCGGAATGCTCGGCGAAGACGTTTGTGCGGAGTTGATTGTGACGGCGGCTCAGGCGCGGTTGGCCCAGCGGGCGCCGTAGGCGGTCGTCGCCCCCGGACTCACGAGTACGTTCGCCCGGGGCTTTATTTCAGTCGCCCTAAACCGGGCTCCAAGACAAGCAAACAAGCTGCGGCTTGAGTCCGGAGGACGATCCAAATAAAGCCCCGGGCGAAGTGTACTCACGAGTCCGGGGAGCGGGCCGCGGGCGCGGTTGGCCCAGCGGGCGCCGTAGGAAAATGGTGGAAAGCGCTTGACTTCCCGTGGCCATCGTCTAACATCATAAAATTGTTCCCCCGCTTACCTGCTACCGTGGTCTCGCCTGCCGGGAGCCTGGGGTGGAGGCGTTTCATCCGGCGCAGCCAAGGAGTCTCTTCATGTCAGCGCAACCTAAACGCCGCCGCCTGGAGGTGGAGCAAATCGGCGACGTTACCGTCGTCAATTTCATCGACCGCAAGATCCTGGACGAGCAAAACATCCAGATCATCGGCGAGCAACTGTTCAGCCTTGTGGACGAGGACGCGTGTCGCAAATTGCTGCTCAATTTCGGCAACGTTGAGTTCCTCTCGAGCGCGGCGCTGGGCAAGCTCATCACGCTGAACAAGAAACTTCAGACGGCCAAGGGCCGGCTGATCTTGTGTAACATCGACCCGCAGATCCATGAAGTGTTCGAGATCACCAAGCTCGACAAATTCTTCAACATTCAGAAGGAAGAGCAGACGGCTCTTCAGGCGTTTTAGCGCGTGGGGATAAGAGACGCATCGGAGGCGAGGCTCCGCCGGCGGGCGGAATGCCGGTGTTCGGGCGCCAGGCCGCACTGCCGCGGTCGTTCGTCAGGAGGCCCCATCCTGTGCCTTTACCCATTTCGGTAACGATGGACCAGCAAAGCGAGATAGGTCCGAGTCCGTTCGAGGAAGTCGTCTTGGTAAGCGACCCGGCCGAGGCGCGCCGCTTTCAAGAAGAACTCGAGCAATTTCTGTTGCAATCCTCTCACGCTAGCACTAAAGAAATCTTCAGCATCAAACTCGCCCTGGAAGAAGCCCTCATCAACGCCATCAAGCACGGCAACCAGATGGATCGCGACAAAAAAGTGCGCGTACTGTATCGGGTAATGGCCGGCTTTTTTGAAGTGCGCGTCACGGACGAAGGCGTCGGCTTCGATCCCGGCGATGTGCCTGACCCCACCGCCGTCGAGAACCTCGAACGGCCGTGCGGTCGCGGCCTCATGCTCATGCGGCATTACATGAACGAGGTGTGCTACAGCAGCAGTGGCAATTGCGTCGCCATGAGCAAAGTCCTTTGCAATAGCAAGAAATAAAGGGGTCAGGGGCCAGGGGTCAGGGGTCAGCAAGAACCTGCTGGCTGTTCCTGTCTTCTCTGACCCCTGAGCCCTGACCCCTGACCCCTCCGCCATGACCACTCCGAAGATGATGGATCAGTACCAGGAGGCCAAGGCGCGCCATCCTGGCATGTTGCTTCTATTCCGGATGGGCGATTTCTACGAACTCTTTCATGACGACGCCGTAACGGCCTCGCGCCTCATCGGCCTGACGCTGACCAGCCGCGATAAAGTCGTTCCTATGGCCGGCTTTCGCCATCAGGATCTCGACGCCTATCTCCGTAAATTGCTCCACGCCGGCCAACGCGTCGCCATCTGCGATCAGGTCGAGGACGCCGCCCTCGCCAAGGGTCTCGTCAAGCGCGAAGTCACGCGCGTCGTCACTCCCGGCACTCTCACCGAAGATGATATGTTGGACCCGCGACGGTCCAATTTCCTCGTCGCCCTGGCGCCCGCTCACGGCAAAGGCGCAACGGGAGCCGCCTGGGTGGACCTGTCCACCGGCCAGTTTCAGGCCGCCGACGTTCCGCGCGACAAACTCGCCGACGAGCTGGGCCGATTAGCGCCGGCGGAAGTCCTCTACTCCGAAGCGCCAGTGCAGTCGGCCGAGGTGGGAGCGCTTTTGGAGGGACTGCATGAGGCGTTGCCGGGCCTGTCCGTCACGCCGCGACCCGACTGGACCTTCGACGCCGACTCGGCCCGCGCCGCCCTGATGAGCCACTTCGGCGTCACTACCCTGGCCGGCTTTGGTTTCGACGACCATCAACCCTGTCTGGCCGCGGCCGGGGCGCTGCTGCTTTATTTGCGCGAAACGCTTAAAGCGGACCTCGGACATCTCACACGCCTACGACCGCGCGCGGGTGATCGCTTTCTGTTCCTCGATGAAGTGACGCGCCGCAGCCTGGAACTGACGCGCACGTTGCGCGACGGCGCCAGAGCCGGCTCGCTCTTGGCGGTGCTTGACCGGACGACGACGCCTATGGGCGCGCGTCTCTTACAAGAGTGGATCGTCGCGCCGCTGGCCGATCACGCCGCCATCGACGCACGCCTCGACGCCGTGGCCGAGTTGAAAGAGGAACATGCTCTGCGGCAAGAATTGCGAGCGCGCCTGAGCGAGGGCTTCGATCTGCAACGGCTTACGGCGCGTGTCAGCACCGGCCGGGCGTCGCCGCGCGACTTGGCCGCCGTCGGCCGCACGCTCGCCTTGCTGCCGAAGATCAAGGCCAAAGTCACGGCCCGCCGCGCTGCGCTGCTGCGCGACCTGGAATCACGGCTGGAATTGTGCCCGGATTTGCGAGACGCCATCGAGTCGGCCTTGGTGGACGCGCCGCCGTTGAGCGCCAAGGAAGGCGGCGTCATCCGCCGCGGCTACGACGCCGCTTTGGACGAATTGCACGCCATTTCCACCAACGGCAAAGATTGGATCGCCCGCTTCCAGGCCGAAGAGATCACGCGCACCGGCATCAACAGCCTCAAGGTCGGCTACAACCAAGTCCACGGCTACTACATCGAGATCACGCACACCCACGGCGACCGTATTCCGCCCAATTACGAGCGGCGACAGACGTTGAAAAACGCCGAGCGTTACGTCACGCCGGAACTAAAGGAATACGAGGAAAAAGTCCTCTCCGCTCAGGAGAAGATTCAGCAGCGCGAATTTGAGTTGTTCACCGCCTTGCGCGAGCGCACGGCGGCGCAGACGGGTCGGTTATTGCAAGCGGGCGAGGTGTTGGCCGGGCTGGACGTGCTGGCGGCGTTGGCCGAGCTGGCGGCGGAGCGCGGCTATTGCCGACCGGAATTGTCCGACGAGCCAGTGTTGCGCATCCACGACGGCCGGCATCCCGTACTCGACCAGACGATGCCGGCGGGGACGTTCGTGCCCAACGACCTGATGATGTCACTGGACGAGGGTTTGGTATTGCTCATTACCGGACCTAATATGGGCGGAAAGAGCTGTTACATCCGTCAGGCCGCGCTGTTGACGCTGATGGCGCAGATGGGCAGTTTCGTGCCGGCGAAAAGCGCGATCATTGGATTGGCGGATCGCATCTTCACGCGCGTCGGCGCCAGCGACGAACTAAGCCGGGCGCAAAGTACGTTCATGGTGGAGATGACGGAGGCCGCAAATATCCTCAATAACGCTACGTCGCGCAGCCTGGTCATTTTGGACGAGATCGGTCGCGGCACCAGCACCTACGACGGCGTTTCCTTGGCATGGAGCATCACGGAATACTTACACGATCAGGTAGGATGCCGGACGCTGTTCGCCACGCACTACCATGAACTCGCCCAGCTGGCGGAGCGGCTGCCGCGACTGCGTAACTACAACGCTCTGGTGCATGAAAGCGCGGATGGCATCATTTTCCTACACAAGATCGCACCGGGCGGGACCGACAAGAGCTACGGCATCCACGTCGCCCAGCGGGCCGGCGTACCGGCGGACGTGCTGAGTCGCGCGCGCGAAGTGCTGACGGAGTTGGAGACGCATCACGTCAACGCGCCGCCGGCAAAGGGCGGCCGCATCCGCCGGCCGAAGCTGACGCCGAAGAGTCTTTTTGCTGGCGTGGAAGACCCGGTGCTGCAGGCGTTGCGTGAGACGGAGTTGAACGGGATGGGGCCAGAGGAGATCGCAGAGTTGGTTAAGCGCTGGCAGCGCGAGTTACGCGGATGAAGCAGCCCATACAAGCCCTGAGCGCAAGCGAGGGGTTTCGCCAAACCCCTCGCTTGCGCTCAGGGCTTGTAGGTACTTGAATCTAGGCGCCGCGCGTCTAAAACCAATCTCCAAGAGCAAGACACCCAAGAGAGCAAACCATGCTGCACAATATCCGAACGGCCGTCGTCGGCGCAGGCTTCATCGGCCCCGTTCACGTTGAGGCGTTGCGACGATTAGGCGTGACAATCACCGGCATTCTCGGCGTCGATGAGAAGGAATCGAACTCGGCCCAGCAGAAACTCGGTCTACCGAAGGCGTATAAGAACATCGACGAAGTGCTGGCCGATCCGACCGTGATGGCGGTCCATCTGGCGGTGCCGAACGTGCTTCACTATTCGTTGGCCAAAAAGGCATTGCTGGCCGGCAAGCACGTACTATGCGAGAAGCCGTTGGCGATGCACTCCAAGGAGTCGGCCGAGCTGGTGGAACTGGCGAAATCGAAGCGCGTGGCCGCGGCCGTCTGTTACAACGTGCGCTATTACCCGCTCAACCTGGAAGCGCGCGACATGATGCGTCGCGGCGACGTGGGCCAAATCTACCATGTCAACGGCAGCTACTGTCAGGACTGGCTCTACTTCGACACCGATTACAACTGGCGCGTCCTGGCAGAACACGGCGGCGAACTGCGGGCCATCTCCGACGTGGGAACCCACTGGATGGACCTGATTACGTCGATCACTGGCCTGCACGTCGAGGAAGTGTTCGCGGATCTCCAAACGGTCCATCCGGTGCGCAAACGGCCCAAGGGCGAGGTCCAGACCTACACCGGCAAGGCGCAGGCGCCGATGGAGACCGAAGGCGTCCCCATCAGCACCGAAGATTACGGCGCCGTGCTTTTCCGCTTCAAGGGCGGCGCCAAGGGCAGCCTTCACGTCTCCCAAGTCACCGCCGGTCGCAAGAACTGTCTGCGGTACGAGATCGCCGGTTCCAAGTGTTCGCTGGCGTGGAACAGCGAAGCGCCGAACGAAATGCGCATCGGTCATCGCACCAAGGCGAACGAATCCCTGATCCGCGATCCGTCGCTGCTGTCCGATTTGGCGCGACACTTCTGCACCTACCCCGGCGGCCACAACGAAGGCTTTCCCGACGCCTTCAAGGGATGTTTCCGCTCTTTTTATGAGTACATCGACAAGGGCGACTTTGCCGCTGCGCCGACGTATCCGACCTTCGCCGACGGGCACCATTCCATCGTTCTGTGCGACGCTATCCTCAAGAGTCATCGCGAACAGCGGTGGGTGGCTGTGGGGTGACAGGAAAAATGTTTAGCCGCGACCCGAAGGGGAGCGCGTTTCCCCCGCGCTCCCCTTCGGGTCGCGGCTAAACAACCGCTTCGCCCCATTGAAGAAACCCCGTGCGTCGATTACAATTCCCTCAACCCGGAGCGCGGGGCCATTGAAGCGTGTGAGGATCGAATTGTGCAAATTAAGATTGCCGTGCGGCATGGACATCTCAATGAAGCCGTCCAGCAGTCCATCCGCGCAAAGGCGGAAAAACTGCTCCACTTCTTCGAGCGTCTTACGCTTATCGAAATCACCGTGGACCTCGCCGCCACGTTCGAGCATAAAGAATCGAAAATGGTCGAGTTCGTCGTCCAGGCCGAACATAAGCACGACATCGTCGCCCGTGAACATCACACCGAGCTGATGGCCGCCGTGGATTTGGCGATGGATAAGCTGGAAGCCCAGTTGCGCCGCTACAAGCAAAAAGTTCAGGACCATCGCCGCACCCCCTCGACCGGCCGGGTGGCCGGCGCCCCCGCGATCGAGGAACCCACCGACGAGTAGACGGAGGACCAGACTATGCGCATGTCCGACTTTGTGGTGCGCGACGCCATCATCCCTGATCTGGCCGCCGTCAACAAGGAAGGGGTGATTCGGGAAATGGCCGCCAGCCTTCGCGCCGCCGACTGCTTCCGGGAGGCCGATCAGGAAGACGTCGTTCGAGCCATTCTCAAACGAGAACTGCTCGGCTCGACCGGCATCGGCCGAGGCGTCGCCATCCCCCATACGAAACACAATGGCGTCGAACGCCTCATCGGCACGGTCGCCGTGTCACCGAACGGCGTCAGCTTCGAGAGCCTCGACGGGGAACCTGTTCAGGTTTTCGTGCTGTTGATCTCCCCGCAAGACCGTCCCGGCGACCACCTCCGCGCTTTGGAAAACGTCTCCCGCTGTCTCCGCGACGATAACTTCGTCAAGGCGTTGCGAGGAGCGACCACGCGCGACCAGATCTGGAGCCTCTTGGAAAAGTACGATCACTAAGGGACGCTGTATTCGCCTCTCTTCGGCCGCCCTTCCCCCGAGAAGATATGGAAAGCAGCACCTTGCGGAACTGCTTCGTTCTGACGAACCATCAAGGTCTGCACATGCGCCCGTGCGGCGCCATCGCGGCGACGGCGGCCCGTTTCCAAAGCAGCGTCACGGTGTCGCTGCCGGATCGCCAGGTGAACGCCAAGAGCATCCTCGACCTGATGACGCTTGGCGCCCCGAAAGGGACCGAACTGACGGTGGAAGTCGATGGTCCGGACGCTAAAGACGCCCTCGACGCAATGGCCGGCGTATTCGACCGGCTGGCCAAAGGCGATTTTGATGAGAAAGACGAGACGTAAAGGGGGAATCGTTTAGCCGCGACCCGAAG
>DHJA01000224.1:15473-24811 GCA_002404095.1 Planctomycetaceae bacterium UBA4732
TTCGGGTCGCGGCTAAACGAACCCCGCGTAAGGTTGCGCCGAGTATCGAGCATGGAAATCAAACGCGGAATCGCCGTTTCTCCCGGAGTCGCCATCGGTCCCGCGCTCTTGCTGGATACCGAATGGTTCCGCATTCCCCAGCGCTACGTCGAAGCCGAACAGGTCGATGCCGAAGTCGTGCGTCTACGCGAAGCCCTGGACGCGGCGGCGCGCGAAACCCGCGATACGCAGGAAGCCGTCAACGCCAAGCTCGGCGAGCGTTACGGCGCCATATTCGGCGCCCACGCCATGATGCTCACCGACCCCACTCTCGAAGGCGAAATCGATGGCCTCATTCGTGAGCAGGGTTTCGCCGCCGAGTATGCCGTCAGCCGCGTCATGCGCCGCTACGCCAAGGCGCTGGAGAGCATTAACGGCGGCCACCTCGCCACTCGCGTCGCCGATATTTTTGATCTGGAAAAGCGTATTCTCAGCTGCCTTCTCGGCCAACGCCGTGAGCAATTGGCGGATTTGACCGAATCGGTTGTCGTGCTGGCTCACGACCTGACGCCCAGCGAAACCGCGTCGCTGGACCCCAAGCGCGTCCATGCCTTTGCCACGGAGGCCGGCGGCCGCACCAGCCACACGGCCATCGTGGCCGGCGTTTTGGAAATCCCGGCCGTGGTCGGTCTCGGCGCGTTCGCAACTGACGTATCCGGCGGCGATGTCGTTATTGTGGACGGCAATCAGGGTCTGCTTATCATCGACCCGGATGAGGAGACGCTGGCGCAATACGAGCGCACGCGCCGCAATTTCCATCGGCACGAGGCCCGCCTCACTGAACTGCGCGATCTGCCGGCCGTCACGCGCGACGGCGTGCGCGTCCAGCTGTTCGGCAACATCGAATTCCCGACCGAATGTGCTCACTGTCTGGACCGAGGCGGCGAAGGCGTCGGCCTGTACCGAACCGAATTCCTCTACCTCGGCAAGAAGGCCGACCCGACCGAAGAGGAACATTTAGAAGCGTATATGTCGGTATTGAAAGCGCTGGGACCCAAGCGGCCGTTGGTCATTCGCACGCTCGACCTCGGCGCCGACAAGTTCCAGGCGTACAGCGGTTCGGCTCACCACGAGCGCAACCCGTTCCTCGGTTTGCGCAGTGTGCGACTCTGTTTGCAGAATTTGCCCTTGTTCAAAACGCAGATGCGTGCCATTCTGAGAGCCAGTGCGTTCGGGGACGTCCGCGTGATGTTCCCTATGATAAGCACCGTGTTGGAACTGCGCCAGTGCAAGATGATCCTGGCCGAAGTCAAAGAAGACCTCGAAGAAGAAGGCGTGGCGTTCAACGCCAGCCTGCCGGTCGGGACGATGATCGAGGTGCCGTCGGCGGCCATCATGGCGGAGCATTTGGCCCGCGAGGTGGACTTCTTCTCCATCGGCACCAACGATCTGATTCAATACACGCTGGCGGCCGACCGCAACAATGAGGCGGTGGCCGGCCTGTACAACGCCGGCGATCCCGCTGTGTTGCGGCTGATCGACACCGTGGTCCGGGCCGCTAAAAAGAACGGCACGACCGTGACGGTGTGCGGCGAGATGAGCGGCGAGCCTTTGTATACGCTGCTGCTCCTGGGACTGGGCCTGCGTCAATTAAGCGTGACGCCGCACAGCATCCCTGAAATCAAGAAGTTCATTCGGCTCGCGTCGGCGGACGCCGCCGTGGAAACCGCCCGAGAAGCCCTGCGCCTGGAAACGGCGCGCGACGTGAACAATTACTTGCGGGAACAGACCCGCCGCATTTGCCCGGAGGTGATGAACTGAGTCCTACCGCGCGTCTCCGCCCAACAAGAGGCTGAAAGAGGATGGATGAAGAATGAGCCGGCACGAAAGGCCATTCTCAATCATTCCTCCTGCTTCAGCCCTTTGGAGTCGCGCTCGGCCTCAACCCCACCTCCCGCTTTGCGGCGGAGGAAGCCCGGACGTTGACCCCGGCCGTCTTTCGGCCGCACGTCCGGGAATCGGCCTCCCGGCGCCTGTTCCCCACCGTAGGGGACTCCCCGCGCTATGGCGCCCGAACCGACGCCCATCCTTGCACTCCCTCCACCCGTCGTCAGCCTTACCCCAACGCGCGACAAGGTGCGGTTCCGTTTCCGCAAGGACGGCGCCCTACGCCTGCTCAGTCATCACGATCTCATGCGTTGTTTCGAGCGCATGTTGCGTCGCGCCGCCTTGCCGGTGCGCCAATCCCAAGGCTTTCATCCTAAACCACGGCTGATCTTCGCGCTATCGCTGCCGCTGGGCGTGATCGGCTGCGAAGAAGTGGCCGAATTGGAACTGGACGAAATCCTGCCGCCAGAGGAAGTGCGCGAGCGCCTTGTCCGCCAGGCGCCGCCCGGCATGGACATCCTCAGCCTGCGCCGCATCGACTTCAAGGCAGGCGCGCAAATTCACTCGCTGACATATCGAATGACCCTCCCAGCCGACCGGACGGATGAGGCCGCGCGCCGCGCGGCGGAACTGCTGGCGGCGCCTGAATGTTTGGTGGACCGCATTCGTCCCACGCCGCGGCGCGTCAATCTGCGCCCGTGGCTTCTTGATCTTAAAGTGGTGGAAGGTGGAGAATATTCGTTTAGCCGCGACCCGAAGGGGAGCGCGGGGGGAGGAGCGCTCCCCTTCGGGTCGCGGCTAAACGAATATTCTCCACCTTCCGCTCATTTGGAAATGAAACTGTGTCTCACTCCGGCCGGCACGGCGCGCCCTGAAGAGGTGCTCACCGTGCTCGGCCTTTCCGATTTACTCGAAGCCGGCGCCGTTTTGGAGCGCGCCCGGCTCGAACTGGTGGATGAAACGCCACCCCAACTTGCGGAAGGGTTCGCATGAAAAAAGAAATGCTCATCAACGTCGCCCAGCCCGAGGAGTGCCGCATCGCCATCCTCGAAGACGGCGTGCTCGAAGAACTTTACGTCGAACGTTCCGGCCACGAGAACTACGTCGGCAACATCTACAAAGGCCGCATCGTCAACATCGAACCGAGCATTCAAGCCGCGTTCGTGGACTTCGGCGTCGGCCGCAACGGCTTTCTCCACATTTCCGATGTGGAACCAATGTATTATCAGCACCTGGAACAGCGGCGCGACCGCAACGACCGCAACGACCGCAATGACCGGCCGCAAAGCCGAGATCGCGATCGAGGTCGAGGGCGCGATCAAGACCGGGATCGCCCGTTACGTTCGGCCCCCGTGGGAAGGGAGGAAGGGCCGCCGCCTATCGTCGAGCAGGATTCGTTTGCCGAGGAAAGGCCGGTGGAAATCGCCGTGCCGGAGGGGTTTGTTGTCGATTTCGCTGATGTCGAAGTGATTGAAGTCGAGACGCCGCCGGAGATCATCGCCGATGAACCGCTCGCGGCCGATGCCGCACCGGAAGCGCCAACCACGGCGGAAGCGGACCTGATGGCGTCGCCAGGGACGCAGCTTGAAGAGGAACCGACCAAAGGGCGGCGCCGTTCGCGCGGCGGGCCGCGCCGGCGCCGAGGGGCGGCGAGTGAGCCGGCCGCGGAAGCTGCTCCCGAGAGTGAACCGCCGCCGTCGCTGCCGATGGAATCGGCCGAGCGCCGCACCACGGACAGAGACGATCTGTTTCAACATTTACCGGACGGCGGCATCGACGACGACTTGTTTTTCTTCCCCCCTCGCGCCGAATCTGCCGCGCCTCCACCGCCGCCGGAAGTGCGCGCGCCGGAACCCGAACCCGAGCCGGCCGCGCCGGAACCCCAAGCCTGGACGCCGGCTCCGCCGCGCGCTCCATCGCGGCAAGGCGGAAGGCCGCCCGCGCGGCCGCGACCGTCGTCGCGCGGCAACGTCGAGGACGACTTGGCCGAGGACTTGGCGGCTCTAGACATCGAAGGCGACGCTCCGTCGGAACCGCCGCCGGCGCGCGTCGAGTTTGAGGCCGAATTGCCTGAGAACGCCCCACACGACCTGGAGGACGGTCCGCCGCCGCGTCCGCGCGAGCCTCGCAATGATAGTGATCGACGCGACGACCGTCGGGGCGGGCCGCGGCGCGACGACCGGGGCGGCCCGCGCCGCGACGGCCCGCGCCGCGACGACCGAGGCGGTCCTCGCCGTGATGATCGCGGTCCTCGGCGCGACGACCGCAGCGGCCCGCGCCGCGACAGCCGACCGGGCATGACCCGCGACAAGCCGCTCATTCAGGACGTTTTCAAGCGCGGGCAGGAAGTGCTGGTGCGCGTCATCAAGGAAGGGCTTGGCACCAAAGGCCCGACGCTCAGCACTTACTTGAGCATACCCGGCCGCTACCTCGTCATCATGCCGCACATCACCGGCATTCGCGTCTCGCGCAAGATCGAGGACGACGAACACCGCCGTCGGATGCGTGAAATCTTCAGCGAGCTGAAGCCGCCGCGCGGCCTCGGCTTCATCCTGCGCACCGCGGCCGTCGATAAAAACCGCAAGGAGCTTCAGCGCGACCTGGCTTACCTGTCGCGGCTGTGGCAAGTGATGGTCAAGCGCATCCAGAAGGTCAAGGCGCCGGCCGAGATTTATCAAGAAAGCGATATGATTACGCGGACTATCCGCGACAACTTCACGGCCGACATCGACACGGTATGGATCGACGACCCGGCGGCGTTCGAGCGCGCCCGCGAGTTCTGCGAGATTGTGATGCCGCGTTACGCCTCGCGCCTCAAGCTCTACGAGGGCAAGGAACCGCTGTTTCACAACTTCGGCATCGAGCAGGAACTTCACAAGATTCAGCAGCGCAAAGTGCCGTTGCCGTTCGGCGGTTCCATCGTGATCGAGCAGACCGAGGCGATGGTGGCCATCGACGTGAACAGCGGCAACTTCCGAGCCGACCGCTTAGACGCCGAAGAGACGGCCTACCAGATGAACCTGCAAGCGGCGCGCGAGATCGCCCGGCAACTGCGTCTGCGCGATCTAACGGGCATCATCGTCAACGACTTCATCGACATGCGCGGCGAAGCGCACCGCCGCGGCGTCGAGCGCGCTTTCGGCGAAGCACTGATGCGCGACCGCGCCCGGTCCAAGATACTAAAAACCTCCGCATTCGGGTTGATCGAGATGACCCGGCAGCGGACGCGGCAGTCACTGAAGCGCAGCGTCTACCAGGATTGTCCGCACTGTCACGGCATGGCCCAGGTCAAGACGTGCGAGAGCATGAGTTTGGAGGTGGTGCGTCTGTTGCAGTTGGCGGCGTGCCACGAAGGGGTAACGCGCATTGAGGTGCGCGTGGCGCCGGCCGTGGCGGATTACCTGCTTAATAAGAAGCGGCGCGAGATCGCCAAGCTCGAAGAAGGCGGCGCCCTGGTCCACATCCAGGGGACGCCAGGGGCGCCGGCGGAGTTGCTGGAGTTCCAGTGCCTAGACAAGAATAACAATGAGGTGCGGGTGTTGCCGCAGGAGGCGCCGCCGCCGCCGCGGCATCGACGGTAAAACGACTGTGCCGATCGGCAATGAGCAATTGAGAAAGCCGCTTACAGCCCCCGCAGCGCCGGCCGCATCTGTGCCAGAGCGCGGGCACGATGGCTGATGGCGTGCTTGACGCGAGCGCTCAATTCGCCGAACGTCTGGTGATATTCCGGAATGAGGAACAGCGGGTCGTAACCGAACCCGCCCGCGCCGCGGCGTTCGCGCAGGATGACGCCGTGACAGCGCCCCTCCGCCGTCGCCCGCACTTGTCCTGTCGGATCGGCCAACGCGGCGGCGCAGACGTAATAAGCGGCTCGGTGGTCGTCGGGCAGCGGCCCCAATTCGGCCAATAGTCGCGCGTTGTTGGCGGCGTCGTCGCCCTGTTTGCCGGCGTAGCGGGCGGAGTAGACGCCCGGCCGACCGTTCAGGGCCGGCACAACCAAGCCGCTGTCCTCGCCGAGTACCCATTCATGGAGATGCGCGGCCAGTTCGACCGCCTTCTTCCGCGCGTTCTCCTCGAACGTCTTGCCGTCCTCGACCACTTCCGGCGCGCCGGGATAATGCGTCAGGTCGCGCAGTTCGGCGCCGCAATCGCCCAGGATTCCCAGGATTTCTTGGCGCTTCTTGGGGTTGCGCGTCCCCACGACTAAAAGCGGCGGCATGGCTTCTCCGGGGCCGGGAACTCAATCTTGAAATTGCCTCAGGCGGAAATTCATCGACTCTTCGCCGGTTTCACGGCGAATACACGGACGCTGGCTGCGTAGTCATTCACGTT
Source organism: Planctomycetaceae bacterium UBA4732 (assembly GCA_002404095.1). Classification (GTDB taxonomy): domain Bacteria; phylum Planctomycetota; class Planctomycetia; order Gemmatales; family Gemmataceae; genus UBA4732. The sequence continues at coordinate 21,672 of DHJA01000224.1, forward strand.
GTAACGCCGCAGCAATTCGGCCAGCCGGTTGTGCAGGGCGTCCTCGGTCCTCGGGCCGCAGCAGCCGAAGTCGGCTGCCAACGGCAACCCGTTTGCCAAGTCCATTGCTGGGGAGCAGCAGCCGGACTGATTCTCCACCTTGGCATAGGCGTTAAGGTCCGTTCCGGCGTCGATGACTTCGATGTGAGCGAACCCGGCCTCGGCCAACCCCCGCCGATAGTCCTCGATCAAGACGGCCCCGGCGATGCACCCCACATAGGCCGTCACGTCAGCCCCAAGTTCGGGCGGCAGCGGCTTCTTGAGGGCGATGTCGCTGACCGCCAACCGCCCGCCGGCCTTCAACACCCGAACGATCTCACGCCAAACGGCAGGCTTGTCGAGGGCCAGGTTGATGACGCAGTTGGAGATCACGCAGTCCACCGAGGCGTCGGGCAATGGCAAATTGTCAATGGTGGCGTAGTGGAACTCGGCGTTCACGGCTCCGGCTTTCGCGGCGTTTCTCCGGGCCAGTTCGAGCATTTGCGGTGTCATGTCGATGCCGATGGCCCTGCCGGTCGGCCCTACCTTCGCCGCCGCCAGCAGCACGTCCAGACCGCCGCCGCAGCCGAGGTCTACCACTGTCTCGCCGAGTTTGAGGTTGGCCGTGGCGGTCGGGTTGCCGCAGGACAAGCCCATGTTTGCCTCGGCGGGTATCGAGGCCAACTCCTCGGGCGAGTATCCGAACGCTTCGGCGACCGCTCGGACCCCAGCGTGTTCGCCGGATAGACCGCTCGTGGCGACAGAGCCGTATTGCGACCGCACCACCCGTTCGATTTCACTGGACATAACGCACTCCTTTTGGATAGAACCCAGTTTGCTTCGTCGAAACCCTCGTTCCCAAACTCCTGTTTGGGAACGTGTTCTTGGAAACTCTGTTTCCCGTGTGGGAGCAGGCGAAGATAGCATCCTGACGCGAAACAGAGTTTCGCGGACGGCGTTCCCAAACGGAGTTTGGGAACGAGGGTTTCGACGGAGCGAACCAAGTTCACAGGGCCGATAACAGTTCCTTGACCTTAGACTCGATGAGGTTCCTGATCTCCCTGAACTGCTCGGGCGGCAATGCCTTCGGGTCGGGGATTTGCCATTCCACTCGCTGCTTGGCAACCACCAGCGGGCACTCGTCCCCGCAACCCATCGTCACGGTGGCGTCGAACTCCTGCCCGTTGAACTCCTCCAACCCCTTCGACGTATGAGTGGTCAGATCGTAGCCGATTTCTTTCATGGCCTCGACCGCCTTGGGGTTCACCCGACCCGACGGCCGTGAACCGGCGCTGAAGGCTTCCACCCGGTCGCCGCCGTGGATGCGGGCGAACGCTTCGGCCATCTGGCTGCGGTTCGAGTTCTCCACGCACACGAAAACTACTTTTCGGCGGTCAGGCATTCGCTCAACTCCTTCTCCGGTAGCACAAGGCGTCTGTCTGATCCAGCATCGTCTTCACGTAGAGGTCCACCTGTTTTTGCTCATGGCTCACAACCCTCGTATATTACATCGTAACACTACCGGAGTAGACCACGGAGCCTTCATGTCCTCCTTTGCGGATCGCGTTGTGTTGATAACAGGCGCCGCCAGCGGCATCGGCCGGCAACTGGCCATTCTCCTCAGCCGTGAGGGCGCCCGCGTCGCCGCGCTCGATATTTCCGCCGCCGGCCTCGCCGCGCTCGAAAGCGAACTGAAAAACGCCGGCGGCCGCTGCGCCACGGCCGTTGCCGACGTGACCAACCCGTTGGCCGTCCGCGACGCCGTGAGTCAACTGGAAAGCCAGATGGGGCCGACCGACTTGCTCATCGCCAGCGCCGGCGTCGGTCAGGAAACGTCGGCCGAGACCTTTTCCGCCGAGGCCTTTTCTCATTTGATCCAAGTCAATCTCGTCGGCGTCGCCAATAGCATCGCCGCCGTCCTGCCGGGTATGCGCGAGCGCCGACGCGGCCACTTGGCCGCCCTTTCCAGCCTGGCGTCGTACCGCGGCCTGCCGCGCATGGCCGGTTACTCCGCCAGCAAAGCCGGCGTCAACGCCCTCATGGATTCCTTGCGCGTCGAATTGCGGACATACGGGATCGCTTGTAGCACGATTTGTCCCGGCTGGGTGCGCACGCCGATGACGGCGGCGCTGAATCTGTCCGGCCTACCCATGCTCGAAGTTGAAGACGCCGCCGTTCGCATCGTGGCGGCGCTGCGGCGGCGCCAGGCATTCGTCGCGTTCCCGGCGCGAGACGTCTGGCAGGTTCGCCTGCTGCGCTACCTACCCCGGCCGGCCGCCGACTGGCTGGCTCATCGCGTATTGCAGCGATTGACGCCGAAATGAGTCGTCCGTCATGGAATCCTTATTCCGTTACGTAGCGGCGCCCAGTACCTGCGGCTATCTGCCGGACCAGCAATGGCGCCTGGAATATGAGTACGTCGCCGACTTGTCGGCGAGCGAGTATCTGCAACGCTTGCTCGAAGGCTGGCGCCGTTTCGGCCACATGCTGTTTCGGCCGGCCTGCGAAACCTGCCGGGCCTGCCAGTCGCTGCGCGTCTGCGTCGATCAGTTCCGCCCCGACCGCAGTCAAAAGCGGGCGCGTCGGGTCAACCAAGGCGTCGTCGAGCTACACATCGGCCAGCCGTCGGTCACGACGGCGAAATTGGCCCTGTACGACCGTTACCACGACTATCAAGCCGGCCACAAGGGTTGGCCGCAACACCCCGCCAAGGACGCAGCTGGCTACGCCGAGTCGTTCGTGCGTCATCCTTTCGCCGTCGAGGAATGGTGCTTCACTCTTGACGGCCGGCTTGTCGGCGTCGGCTACGTCGATGTGCTGGCTGACGCCCCTCCGAACGGCGTCGGAGTCGTGGGCGGACTGTCCGCGATTTACTTCTTTTACGATCCGCAAGAGTGCCAAAGATCGCTGGGAACGTACAACGTCCTTTGCGTGATCGACGAGGCGAAGCGGCGCGGGCTGCCGTATGCGTACCTCGGCTATTACGTTGAAGGCAGCCCTTCCATGTCGTATAAAACGCGGTTTGTCCCGAATCAGCTGCACGGTCTGGATGGCGTTTGGCGCGATTTCCGAAAGTAAGCCGTTTAGCCGCGACCCGAAGGGGAGCGCGGGGAGACGCGCTC
>DHJA01000224.1:24893-27201 GCA_002404095.1 Planctomycetaceae bacterium UBA4732
TTCGGGTCGCGGCTAAACGGCTTACTTTCGAGTATGCGGACTACGCGCGCCGCACCGTCTGAATGACCACGTCCTTCACCGGCACGTCGTCGGACCCCGCCTTCTTGCCTGTGGGGACGCTCTTGATCTTGTCCACCACGTCCATGCCCTCGACCACCTTGCCGAAGACGCAGTACTTATTGCCATCCAGAAAAGCGTTGTCCACGACGTTGATGAAGAACTGCGACGTGGCGCTGTTAAGGTCGTTGGTCCGCGCCATGGCGACGGCGCCGCGCTTGTTCATCAGGCCATTGCCCGATTCGTTTTTGATCTGGGCCTTGGTCGTCTTCTGTTTCATGCCGGGCGTGAAGCCGCCGCCCTGGATCATGAAGGTCGGGATGACGCGGTGGAAGACCGTGCCGTCGTAAAACTTTTCGTCCACGTAGGACAGGAAGTTGGCGGTTGAGAGCGGAGCCTTGTCGCCGTCCAACTCGATCTTGATTGTTCCTTGAGACGTTTCCACGACTACTTGCGTTGCCGGCATGTTCAAAGTCCTCCGGACGGCGGGGATAAACCCCGCCGCTCGCCCTGTTTTGGGAATAAAAGAGTAAGTTACTCCACAAGTTACTTTTCTTCGCGGCGCACTGACTTAATGATGACGTCTTCCTTAGGTACGGCTTCCATGGCGCCGAGGACTGTCGTGGTTTCCACTTTTTTGATTTTGTCCACCACGTCCATGCCGTCGATCACCTTGCCGAAGACGCAGTAACCGTCGGGGCTGACCCCACCTGGGTCGAGTTTTCGGGTGTTGTCCTCGACGTTGATGAAGAATTGACCTGTGGCGCTATCGGGTTCGCCAAGGCGCGCCATGGCGATCGTGCCGATTTCGTTGTGGAGGCCGTTGGATGCTTCATTCTTGATCGGCTCGTGCGTCGGTTTCTCCAACGCCTTAATGTCCTTCCTGCTCTTGGCGTCGGCCAAACCCGGTTTGAAGCCGCCGCCCTGGATCATGAAAGTGGGCATGACGCGGTGGAACGTCGTGCCGTCATAATGCTTCTCATCCACGTAGGTGAGAAAGTTTTTGACGGTGATCGGCGCCTTGTCGGCGTACAGCTCGACCTTGATTACGCCCATGGACGTATCCATGACGACGACGGGGTTTTTGGTCTCGGCGTTGGCGTCCGAGCAGGCGGCTGTCGCTAGCAAACTAAGCGACAGGCCGGCGAATAACAGTCGTTTCATGTGCGATCTCCTTGAAATGGAAAGACAGAGCCGTCCGGGCTGCTCCCTGGCAAACCGCCCCAAAAGCGCGAATGCCAGGGAGATGAGGATAGCATATCGCGCGGCCGTCGCCGTGTCCGTGGTCCAGATGTAACGGCAAGAATCTCATCCGCTCACCTTCAACACAGTCGAATGCGGTTGACTCATATTTTTGCCAAGCCTACCATCTATCCTAGATTACCCATCTTTGCGCGCCGCTCATATAACGAACGGCGTAAGCGGCTCCGCGGGGGCCGGGCGGGGGTCGTGGTCGAGGAATGGAGGTACGAGAGCATGTACAGTGTGGTTCTATTGGCTGCCTTGACGGCGAGCGGCCAGACGCCGGATTGTCACCGCAGCCGCGGCGCCAGCTACAGCAGTTGTAGCGGATGCTACGGCGGTGGTTCCGGTAGCGGTTACGGCGGCTGCTACGGCAGCTGTTATGGAAGCTGCTACGGCAATTACGGCATCGACTCGGGCTACGGCGGCTGCTACGGCAGCTGCGCCGGCAACTATTTTGGCTACTCTGGAACCTGCTGGGGCGGCGCCGGCTGTAACGGCGGCTGCTATGGCGGCTACGGCTACGCGGATTACAGCAGTTCCGGCTGCAACGGCTGCATGGGTTCTTACGGCACCGGCTCGCCGTACTTCTCGACGACGCCGCAGGGGACCGTCGTTCCTTCTTCTCCTGTCATCGTGCCCGATAGAAGGGACGAAACGCTTCCGTTGCCTAACAAGAAGCCGGGAACGGAGAGCTTGGCGCCTTCCAAGGCCAAGCTCATCGTGGAAGTTCCGGCCGGCGCCAAGCTCTACATCGACGATCATGCGATGCGGACGCAATCGGAGCGGCGCGTCTACCAGACGCCGACGCTGGCGCCGGGGCAGACCTACTACTATGAGGTGCGCGTGGAGGTGAATCGCGACGGCATCGCGCAAAGCGAGACGAAGCGCGTGTTGCTGCGGGCCGGACAGGAAATACACGCCGACTTCAAGGACATGGAAACGACGGCAACCGCCAAGGCGAAGTAAAAATCTGTTCCAGAAGTCTCCCCTCTCCCCGGAGTACCGG
>DHJA01000224.1:27292-31967 GCA_002404095.1 Planctomycetaceae bacterium UBA4732
CCCCGGAGTACCGGGGAGAGGGGGGACATAAGGGACAGATACTTAGCCCATCCGCAATGCGTCGGTGGGACAGACGCGGACGCACAAGGCGCAGTACACGCAATCCAGCGGCCGCGGCATCCACGGCGTTGGGCCGGACATGGCGAGACAGCCGGCCGGGCAGACCGCCACGCAATCGCCGCAGCCAGTGCAGCGCGTCTCGTCCAGTACGGGCAATAGTTCGTTCATCCCTTTTCCGCCTCTGCTTTCTCCCCCATCAATCCAGCGACGATCTCCGGCAGCCGTTCGCGCGGTTGCGGCGGTAAGAGGACGTAGGCGGCGCCGAGATCCCACGCCAAGCCGGCCAAGTGCGGTTGATCGCCGTCGCCGACCAGCACGGCCGCCGCGTCGGGGTACAACCATGCCACCCGCTCCAACAAGGCCAACTCGCGTTCCAGGTCGCGGCCTGCCTTGATGACCACCACGGCCGGCCCGCCCCGGCTCAGATGAGCCAGGCACGTTTCCGGTTGCCTCGCCTCGCGCAACGCCCATCGGCGCTGTTCGGCCAACGCCTCAAGCTGCAACTTGAGCCGGCCGTCTTTTTCGTACACGACGATTTGCGGCAGACGCATGGTGGTTTACTCCTCGCCGCTTTCGTCCGCCTCGCCGGTTTCCTCTTCGATCATCCCAAGCGCTTTCAGCCGGCGCCAGATGCGCGGCCGCGGGATCGCCAAAAGGTCGGCGGCGCGTTTTTTGTTGCCGCCGGCGCGGCGGATCGCCAATTCCATCAATCGGCGCTCCGCTTCTTCCAATAAGGCGTCGAGCGGTAGCGGCCGCGCTCGCGCTGGAGCGGGCGTCTCCTCCATTCGCCGCTGGAGACGCAGCGAGGCAGGCAGGTCGGCGGCGGTGATGCGTTCGGTGCGCGCGTGCCGACGCGCGGAGGCGAGGATGGCGTACAGTTCGCGCAGGTTGCCCGGCCAAGTATAGGCGCGAAGGATTTCCCAGGCGTCCGCCGCCACTCCTTTGACAGTAGCTCCCCCTTCCGCGTTACAGCGCTCCAATAGACGATCCACCAACGACGGCAAGTCAGCTGTGCGCTCGCGTAAGGGCGGCAAGGACAGGGTCAGCACTGCCAATGATGAATACAGTTCGTCGAGGAGCCGGCCGGCGCGTACTTCTTCAACCGGGTCGGCGCTGCAACCGGCGAGGATGTGCGGCATGGCCGCCCCGTCGCGCTCCTCGACGCGCGTTTGGAGCAATTCGCACAAACGCAGCTGGAAATCGCGCGGCAAATGGGAAGGCTCATGAAGGTAGATCGCCCCGAGCGCGACGGCCGCGCCGCTGAATAGGACTTCGGCCAGCGCCGCGGCCGGCAGGCGCGCGCAGTCGAGCGCGGCGAAAGGCCGTTCACGGGCCGGTCCTTCATAGTGGATGCGCCGCGCCAGGGTTTGCTTGCCCGTGCCCGGTTCGCCGACCAGTAGAACGGGCGCGGTTGTCGCCGCCGCCAGCCGCACTTGTTCCGTCAGACGGCGCAGCGCCGGCGCGGCGCCCGCCAGCAGTTCCGGGCCGTACCGTCGCGTCGTCCGCTCGCGCAACGCCACGAGACTTTCCGGCAAGGGTGCGGCGGAGACGACCGCCGCGACCGCGACCGGCGTGATACGGCCGAGAATCAGTACGCCGGGCGTCGCTCCGTCCATGCGCAGCGGGAAGAAGTCCACGTCCCAGCAGCGGCGCGATTCGCGTCCGGGCAGGAGACGGCGCACGCGCGCCGTCCGGCCTTCCAGGACTTCGGGCGGAGGCGTAAGAGCGTGTTCGAGGATCGCTTCGGGGGAATCATCCGGCGCGGCGGGACGCGGACGACGACAGACAAGGGCGCGGGCGGCGGCGGCGGTGGTCGCCGTCAGGCTTTCCCACGCGGCGTTGACGAATAGCACGCGTCGCCGACGGTCGAGTACAAATACCGGGTCGGCGGAGCGTCGGAAAAACGCCTGCCAACGGAGGTCCGCGGGACGAGGCTCCGGCGCGGGAACGGTTGGCTCGGTCATGGCAGACCGCTCAGAATTTCCAGTTAAGAACGAAGAGGAAGAACGCGACGCCTACCAGGAAAAAGGCTAGGCGGCCGCCCCAGCGCAGAGCCTCCCACAAAATCGGCCCCCATTGGTCATACCGTGTGGCGCTGTAGACAAGACTGACGACCACAATCAAGATCGGCAGATGAACCAGATAAAGATTGTACGCGAACAACGGCATGGGAAGCATATCAGGCCGTCGCTTTCCGTACGGGGTCGGGTTTGCGGGCAAGCAAGGCGGGGCCGGCCAAGGCGTCGTAGATCACCATGATATTGAGTACGCCGGCGATCACGGTGTACACCCAGCCGAGTTCCACGAGCTTGTCGCCGTAGGTGTGGACCGCATTGAGCGCGTCGTCCGAAGGCGTGCGCTCAAATAGGCCCAGGGCCGTTTGCGGCTCCTGCTTCTTGTCGTAGGTGAAGTACTGCCACAGCGCCGGCCAGGCGACGACGCCGACCCAGAACTGACCAAGGTACTGCGGCCGATTGTACAGGTCGTTCATCATCGGTGGCAAATTCAGAAACGGCGCGCTTTGCTTGGGCGCCTCGGGCAAATAGACGTTTCCGGAGACGGTGTAGGTTGCCTCCGGTTCGCCAGCCTTGACGGTGCCGCTGCCGAGGTACATGCCGTAAAAGAAGAGGGCGTAGATGGAGACGAAGAACAGCACGCCTTTACCAACGCGACCTTGATAAATCTGGCCCAAGCCGGGGACCAGGAAACTCAGGAAGCCGGGCAGTGGTTGAATTTCTCTTGGCGGAGCCAGCGGCGGGGATTTTCCGATCTGCGCGGCGTAGGACATGGTTCTCCTCTCCAGAATCGACGCTTGCTCGCGGCCCGCTTCCGTTCGCGGCCGCCGGGTTCGCTGCAAGCGTCATTCTAGCGGAGAAGGTCTACGAGGTCCAACCGATCCAGTCGGCCGCGGCCAAGGCGGCGGCCGCGGTCAGACCGAGCAGGCCGAGGATGCCGAGCAGCGCACGGCCAGTCGGCCCACGCAGCCAGCCGCCCACCGGACCCCACGGCGCCAGGCACGCGTCGAACACGGCGTTGAAGCCAACGAACGGCCACAGATACCACGGCGTCCATACCGGCGGCGGCGCCGGCGGCGTGGCGCGTAGCGTCGGCCGGGAAGCGCCGGAGGCCAAAGGTACAACGCCAATAGGTGACAGCGGGACAAAGGGAGCCGAGCGGTTTTCCAATTCGCCGACGGGCGCGGACGCGGAAACTTGCCCCTGTTCTCCCCACGTCTCCTTGTCTCCTTGTCTCCCTGTCTCCTTGTCTATCCCCTGAGCTTGCTGCCAGGCTTCGGTGAGCGGCTTCCAGGTCCGTGAGGACGGCCGCCAGCTTGCGGTCAACGGCACCCAATCATCGGGGCGGTCGCCGGTCGGCCTTTGTTCGGCCGTCTCTCGCGGCGGATGAGCGGCGGCTTCCGCGGCCGAGTCCGTTTCGTTCTCCGGCGAATTGGGGGCGACAATGATGACGCGCGGCTTGAGGTCGGCCTCGTACTGGCGCGGCGTGTTGGAATAGGCCGACGGCGGCGCGGCGGCTTCGGTTTCCGGCGGACGGGCGAAAGCCGGGCGATGCGGCCCGCGCATCGGCGTCGGAGCGGACGAGGCCGCCGGCGACCGGACTTCTTTGTCGGCCGACGGAGGCGCGGCACCGTCATCCTCATCGGACTCGTCTTCGAGCCGATTGACCGGAAGATCGAGCATACGCTTAAGCAGCGCGTCAAGGTCTTCGAGTTGCTGCCGCGTGGGATGGACCGACGACGGCGACCGACGCGAAAGAGACGTGGACATGGCCCATATCCTTCCAACGGGGAGAGGAGCCGGTAGATTGAGAAAGACTGCGACGCCGCCTACCGACGCAGGGGAGGGCTTCTAACAGAGATGGCCGACCGATTCTATATCAATTGCGCCCTGGCGCCGGGGCCTGTCGTAGTCGAGGGGTCGGAGGCGCATCACCTCTCGGCGGTTTGCCGGCTTCGCCCCGGCGACGCGGTTCGCCTATTCAACGGCGACGGCCGCGAATACTCTGCGGAAGTGAGCGAAGTCGGCCGCCGCAACGTCGTGCTGGAGGTGCGCGGCGTCGCGGCGCCGGAGCGCGAACGGCCCTTTCCATTGGAAATTGCCGCGCCGTTGCCGAAGGGCGACCGTGCGCAATTCCTAATCGAGAAGCTGACCGAGTTGGGCGTAACGACGTTCACGCCCTTGCAAACCGCACGGAGCGTGGTCCATCCGCGCGAGACGAAGATCGACAAGCTCGAACGTTATGTGATCGAGGCCAGCAAGCAGTGTGGCCGCAACGTCCTGATGACCGTCGGGCCGCTGACGATGTGGGCGAGCTTTGTTCGGCGCGAGGGATTGCCGGAACGCAGGCTCGTGGCACATCCGGGCGAACCGGCGATTCTTGCGGGGCGTGAGGCGACGGCCGGCGTCGCGGCGGCGGTGGGGCCGGAAGGCGGCTTCACGGACGAGGAGGTGGATCAGGCACGGGCGGCGGGATGGGCGACGACAGGCCTGGGGCCGCGCATTCTGCGCGTGGAGACGGCGGCGATGGTGATGGCGTTGTTAGCGAGTGGCAAAGAGTAGACGCTTGAGATCTTCTTAGTACTACAGCGCCCCCTGTC
>DHJA01000077.1:0-37251 GCA_002404095.1 Planctomycetaceae bacterium UBA4732
TAAGCGTGTTGCCGGGCGCGTCGGTGCCGGACAAAGTGAGGGAAGGCGTGTCGCCGGCCGCGTTGGTCTGGTCCGACGGAGCGGTCAACGTCGGCGCGTGATTGACGCTGACGGTCCAGTTGAAGCTCTCGCTGGCCGTCACACCCTGGTCGGTCGCCGTCACGATCACGGCGTTGGTCGGCGATGCACTGCCGTCAATCGTGCCGGAAATGAGGCCGCTGAGACTGTCGATGCTGAGGCCCGACGGTAGGCCGCTGGCGTCGTAAATGATCTGGTCGCCCTGGGGCTGGCTGGCGCTTACTTGCAGCGAGACGACGTCGCCGTGGATGCTCGTCTGGTCAGTGAAGGTAGTATTCAGCACCGGCGTTTGCACCGTATCCGTGACGGTCCAGTTGAACGTCGCGGACGCGCTGGCGCCGCCGGAGTCGGCGACGACGACCGTGACGGGATAGACGCCGCCGAACGCCTCCGCCGCGCTATAGCTCACGATCCCGGAGATTAGGCCGGTCGAGTGGTTGATGGTCAGACCGGCCGGCAGACTCGTCGCGTCGTAGCTCAGCGGATAGCCGTTGGGATAGCTGGCGGATACGTTGGGGTCGGTCGCGGTCACTTGGAGCGACCCATCGCCGCCCTCGGCCGTGGTCTGGTCCGGCGTTTGGGTGATGATCGGGCTGAGAGGTTGCGACCACGTGAAAGCCGGGTTGACCACGCCCGACGTTGCCGCGGCGTCGGCCTGTAACGTCGCCTGGAAGACGCTGGCCGGGGTGCTGAACCCAAAGACGTCGCCGCTGCCCGAGGTTACCGTCGTGATGACGGGGTAGGTTCCCTCCTCGACGTAGGAGTGTTGGCCGACGACGTAATAGCCGGTGCCATCACCTCTTACAGACCCCACCGTCGGCGCCGAACCGTCGCCCCAGTCGATGGTCGCCGTATAGGACGTGGGCGTGGACGGGCCGGTGAAGTCGGCGACGTTGTACCAAGGCAGCGCTTTCACCTGCAACGGCTGGGCGATGATAGTCGCTTGGGCGCCGCCGGGGTCCGTGATCGTGGTCCGGATCGTGTAGGTTCCGGCCTGGGCGTAGGTGTAATTGCCCACCACGCTATACACGCCGTCGCTGCCGCGGATCGCGCCGGCGCTCGTGCCGCCGTCGCCCCAGTCGATGGTCGCGGTGTAGTCGGAGGCCGGGTTGCCGACGTAGGGATCGGTGAATTGGGCCACGGTGAGACCGTTAAGAAAGGTTTTCTCGACGGCGTTAATGGGCGTACCGATCCCTGCGATGGCGGCGTAATTTACCGGGGCCGGCACGGACGGGGCGTTGGCGATGACGGCGTTCGCGGTTCCGATGGTGGTCGTCTGGGCGCCGAGGTCCGTGACCGTGGTGGTCACGGTGAAGGCGCCGACGGCGGCGTAGGCGTGGGAAGCCGTCACGTTGAAGCCGCCGCCAGTCGCTGCGTTGACCGTGCCGCCGCCGGTCGCGCCGTCGCCCCAGTCAATCGAGGCGCCGAAATCATCGGCGGTGGAGGTGGGGTTGCCGTCGTTGAAGTTGGTCGTCGTGACGTTGTTCATAGCGACGCCTGGGGCGCCATGCAGGGTGGCGTTGATGCCCCCGTTGCTCATGGGTTGACTGCTTCTCTGTGCGCCTTCGAGCGCGTTAAAGGGAGTGCCGCCGGGTCCGAAGTTGTCCGGCGGGCCGCCGTCGCCGCCGACGTTGCCGGGACTGGCGCCGGAACTGGAACCGCCGTAGGAACCGCTACCGCTGCCGGTAACGCTAGCGCTAGCGAAACTGCTGCCGCCCCCGGAACTGTAGCTGGTGCTGCTGCCGGAACCGCTGCCGCTGCTGCTGCCGGAACCGCTCGGTTGGGGCGAGCTGTAAGACGGTTGCGCGGCGGGCGGCGGCAACGTGGTAAGGCCGGCATCGGGGGCGGCGGCCGGCGTCGCCGGATTGGCCGATGGGGCCGGAAGCGCCGCTGGCGTGTTCAAGGCGGCGCCGCCCACGTTGGCAGGCGGGGGCGCGGTCGCCCCCTGCCCGGCGCCGCCTTGCGACGGCGCGGCGGTCGCATCGCCGGACAACGGGTCCGTAAAGAGGCCGTCCAGGCCGGCCGTGAAAACGGCGTCGGCTGCGGTGGTCCCAGTGGACGCGACAGGGAGGTCGGACGTTCCCTGGGAGACCGTCTGCGTCGTTGCAGTCGGCGTTGGCGGAATACTGGGATCGGCAGGGGCCGCGTTGGTTCCCAGCAGCGAGACTTGGCCGACGCCGTAATCCGCCGTCGAAGCAAGGGACGATGAAACGGTCTCATCCGTCGGTGTATCCGTGGGGAAACCCGAGTCGGTGAAGACGCCCGTGAGCGACCCTGCCGCATTTCGCGCTTCCAGCGCCTCCAGGTAGAGGACGATGCGCACCGCCTGTTGGAGGCGATTCCGGCCGAGGCGGCGGTCTTGGAACCAGAGGGCGAGGTATTCACGCGCGGAACTGGCGATGCGGAAGAGGCGCATGGGGCGTCCATCCTGGTGCGAGATTCGATAAAGGCAATTTCGCCGACAAGCGAAATCTGAAAAGCAAGCGCATCCTAATCGCCGGTTGTGCCGATGTCAAGGATCGTGCTGATTTTTCTTTGCTCGCGGGTGTGCGGACCCGCCGGGATAAACCCGGCGGCTCGCCTGTCGCTTTTGCCGATAAACCTTTTGCACCACCTTCGGCGCCATCCTTGCAATCAACGCAAACGGCTGCAATGCACCCCGATACCACTTGGCGCCGCCCGCAAGAGTATGGAAGCGGCGGTAGAATTGCGGTTGAGGGCGGACGGCTGCTTTACGCGCTATCAAGACATCTGTTCACGGAGGCCGGTTTATGAAGCTCTTTTGGCGGCTCACTATCGGCCTGGCGATATTCCTTTTCGTCGCCGGCCTCGGCCTCTTCATTGCGGCGCGCGTCTACCTCTCTTCTCATGCCGTGGCCGGCCAGGTATCGACCCGCCTTCAGGCCATGCTCGGCGCGCCGGTGCAAGTCGATACGGCCGATGTGGGCATAACCGGCGACAGCTCCTTGCACGGCATCCGCGTCTTCGAGGCGGGGGAGGACGTGAAGCCAGAGCCGTTCCTCACGGTGGGCCACGTCTCGGCCGACGTTTCCGCCTGGGACCTGCTCGCCGGCAAAACGCCGAAGACCGTCACGCTTACAGGCGCGGCCATTGCCCTGCATTTTGACGCGGCCGGCCGTCTCCTTACGCATCTGCCCAAGCCGCAGACTGGCGGCGGTCCCATGCCGCGCGTCCTCATCGACAACGGCAAACTCACGCTCAGCCAAGATGGGCGTGAACCGATGGTGATTCAGGGAATCAAGGCGGAGCTTGGGAGCGCCGGCGCCGACCTCAAGGCCGCCGGTACTATTGTCGATCCGTTTTGGGGTGATTGGACGCTCGACGGCAGTTTAGCAAATGAATCGGGCGCCGTCGATTTGACGCTGACCACCAAAGACGTCTTGGTGGATAAGGCTCGACTGACGGGATTGCCGTTCATAGCGCCGGCCGTCTGGCGTGAAGTCCTGGTGGAGGGGAAGACGCCATGCGACTTCAACCTCCACTTTGAGTTGAAAGACAATCCGACGATGCACTACCGTGTGGCGCTCGCGCCGGACGACGCCACGGTCCATATCGAGTCGATCCACCTGGACGCCGACCACGCTGCGGGCAAAGTCGTCGTGGACGACAACCTTGTGCAATTGCGCGGCGTCCACGGTCGCTTCGCTCAGGGGCAGATCGAGACGGAGGGCGACCTCGACTTTCGCAAGGCGGCCTGGGCGCTGAAATTCACGACGGTGGCCGTCAAGAAGGTCGTGTTGCACGAATTGCCGCGCGACTGGTTGACCGCCATGCGCCATCAAATCGACGGCGAATTAACCGGCGCAGCGAAGAACGTTGGGGTAACGCTCGCCGACGGCCAGGTGCGCGTCACTGGCACGGGTGAAGGGGTCATCGAAAACGCCCTTGTGGCCGGCTATAAGTCGAAAGATCCGATCCCGCTGAAACTGCGCGAGCTGAACGGCAAGCTACAAATCTCCTCCGTCACTCCTCCATCGAGGCTGCTGGCCGCCTTCGCCATAACGACGTTCAGCGCTCCACCCGCGCCGGCGTCGGCGCCAACTGTGCCTTCAGCGCCGCCGTGGTTTCAACCCGTCCGGCTCGTCGAATGGCTGCCGAACGCGACCGCCTGGGCCACGGGACGCGGAGCCGAGGCGTTGGGCCACGGTTTGTCTATAGCGGGCGGTTGGCTTAGTCACAAAAAGGGCGTCACGCAGACGCCGGAATACTTAGAGTTTACGCTGTCGTTAGAGGACGTCGATCTGGGCGAATTGCTGCGGCGATTAGATGTGAAACTGCCGTTTCCGTTGGAAGGCAAGCTGACGTTCCAGGTCCAGGCGGCCCTTCCGGTCAATACCCCTCAAGAGTTGAAGTATTATCGGCTGAACGGCACGGCCACGCTGCCGCGCGTCAACATCGCCGGCGTGGATATGGCCGACGTTCACACCCGGCTGCGTTTCGAGAAAGGCATCCTGGAGTTGCAAGAGCTGAAAGGGAGGACTTCTCTCCCGAAGGGCGCACCGGGCGCCGCCGGTACGTTTGAGGGGACCGCGCGGATGGAGGTCGATCCGCTTGGCGATCTTACCACGGACGTTCACGTCGATCACTTCCCTCTGGCCGTCGTCTTGAACCTGTTGCCGGGAGCGGCCGGCAAGGCGGAAGGTTCCCTTACCGGCCATGTTCAAGGGCGGGCGCCGGCCAAGACGCTCACCGATCCGACGACGTGGCGCGGTACGGGGACGCTTTCTTCCGAGCGTCTTCAATCGTATGGCTTGGTACTGACGGACGCATCCGCCGACGTTTCCGTGGATAAGGGGACGGCGAAGGTCGCCGCCTTGAAAGCCACGCTGGGGAAGGCGCCGCTGAGCGGCTCGGCCGAACTTGCGCTCTCGGCGCCGTGGAATTACACCAGTGAGCTATCCCTTAAGGGGGTTGATCTCAGGATGGTACAGCGCTTGAACCCGAACTTCCGCCCGCCGTTCCCCATCGAGGGCGGCGCCGACGCGACGGCAAACCTGCGCGGCACACTCAGCCCGCCCACCGTCGCCGCGTTCGGCACGGTCAACGGCTCCGATGTGGCGTTGGACCAATTTACGGTCCATTCGCTCTCGTTCAAGTGGGACATGGACAATGATCGGGTCAAGCTGACAAGCGTGAAAGCCGGCTTGTACGACGGGGAGATTTCGGGAACGGCCGTCGTGCCGATCCGCGCGACGGCGACGGGCGACGTGGACCTTCGCCTTGAAAACGTGGACGTGCAGGGCCTGGCCAAGAGCTTGCCGACCGTTCCCGTGCGCCTTCAAGGGCGCGCCACGGGTACGGTGAAGGTGACGTTGCCGCCGGCCGGTCCCGACGGCGAGCGACCGGCGACCGGCAAGATCGATCTCACCGCGAAAGCGCTGCGCGTCCAGAACATTCCCACGGATAATCTGCACGCCGACGTGGATTACAAGGCCGGCTCGGCGGAATACCATCTCAAAGGCGACAGCTTGGGAGGACGTTTCACGCTGGACGGCAAAATCCCTTTCCGGGACGAAAAGAAAGCGCCGGCCCCTGCCGCGCCGAAGGAAACGCCGGAGGCGTCGAGCGGGCGCTTTCACTTCGAGAGGATTCGGCTTTCGCGTCTGTGGGACGCGCTGGGGTTGGGCGCCAGCCTCGGCCAGGTCAAGGGCCGCGCGGACATCGACTTGCCGTTTCGCCTCGTCGGCGCCGAGCGGACGCCGGATGGAAATGGGAGCTTGGACATTCGCAACCTGCGCCTCGGCGACACGCTGCTAACGGATGGTCTAACGGCTGATCTGGAGCTGAGGGGCGACACGGTTCGCATCCGAAACCTGAACGCGACAGTGGGGGAAGGCGAGTTCGGCGGAGTCGTCTCCTATAATTATCGCAATCCGAATCGGAGCCATTTTAACCTTCACTTGCAGCGAGTGGACGCTTCCATCTTGCTGGCTCCCTACCCCGGCTTGGCCGGCGAGGTGGAAGGCTCGGTGGATTTGCACTTACGGGGCAACCTGGGCCGGGAGTGGCGCGGCAGCGGCGAGGCCGCGCTGACGCGCGGCCGCGTGTTCGGCGTGGAAGTTGACGAGTGGCGCTTGCCTTTGGACTTCACCTTCGTCCCCGTGCGCGGCCGCGGCCAACTAACCATCCGCGACAGCAACGCCCAGCTGGCGCGGGGGAGGGCAACCCTTCAGACCGAACTCTTTTTCTCGGCCGATTCGGCGCCAAGATTACAAGGGAGCGCCCGCTTTTACAACGCCCAACTCAAGTCGCTGGTGCGTCCCACGAGCGGGTTAGGCTCTTACGCCGTAGGGCAAGTGACAGGCCGCGTAGAATTCTCGGCCGACAGCCTTCGCAGCGCGGACGACTTAAACGCCACGATAGACGCGACCCTGAACCAGACGCAGGCGCTCGAATTGCCGGTGTTGAGCGGGCTGGTTCCGTTCGTGGCGCCGGGGCAGTCGGCGACGACGTTCCAACAAGGAGAACTGCGCGGCCGGCTGGCCCGCGGCGTGTTCCGCATCCAACGGTTCAACCTGAGCAGTTCCATCGTCCGGCTGGCCATCGTGGGAACCATCACCACGCAGGGCCGGCTCGATTTGGAGGCAGCCGGCAGCACCGGTCGAACCGGCTACAATCCCGCTTTTCTCCGACTGGCTGGCCTGCGCATCCCTGTTACCGGCCCCATCCCCATCGGCGTACTTCTGGAAGCTAGTTCGATTCTTTCCAGCAGCATCATTCACCTGCGCGTCACAGGTACAGTGCGGAACCCGGAGGTACACCTGGAGCCGGTGAAGGCGCTTGCCGAAGAAGCGGTGCGATTCTTCTTATTACAGAGCAATGTGCCGCTGCCGTGATGAGGCTTCGTCTCTCGTTCCCAAACTCTGAGCTTGCGAATTTAAGAATCTATGGCTGCTAGGAAACACAAAACAAGCATGGCACAGCCGACTGTTCGCAGCGTCCGATGCCGATTTTTCGTGCCGCTTCAGCCGGTGACGGCCGTGGTATGCACTGCCAACTCCGTCCCACCTTCCCTGGCGATCCCCGCTTGCTCCTACCGTCGCCGTTTGGGCCGCGCGCAGAGCGACCGTCCGCCGCGGATTGTGGACCAACGCTTGCAGCAACGCTACCGCCAGCACTTTTTGTCGGCCGCGAACCGTCGCCTGATACATCCCACGCTGACGCGCTCCCGGTCGAAAAGCAGGCCGACAGGGGTTAGGTCGGGGGCAGAGTCAGCAGGAGTAGTATTCATGCGACTAGGTTAGCGCCCTGCGGAAAAAGGGCAAGGTAAAAAATTCACAAGCTCAGAGCGTGGGAACGAGAGTGAACCGATAGACGTGATAGGTTCACTTTGCCTTAATTCGGTACAAGTTGGCTTCCGTGCGGATCAGCAGATCGCCGTCGATGACGCCGTAGGAAGCGAGCGTCCTTTCGTTGATTGGGTTCTTGGCCACTAGCCGGAACTTGTCCTTGTCCGCCTGGACGACCACGCCGACGCCCTCCTCGCTCAGCAGGTAAATCTTGCCGTTGGCCGCGATCGGTGAGGCAGTGTAGGCGCTGCCGATGTGCTCGTGCCAGTTTTCCGTGCCCTTCTTGGCGTCGAGGCAAGTAAGTGTCCCGGCGTCGGACACCGTGTACAACTCTTCGCCTAGCAGTAGCGGCGATGGGGAACTGGGAGCGTTTTTGCTCCAGGTCCAAGCGACGTGGGTGTCGGTCACGTCGCCCGTTCCGTCCGGCCGGATAGCAAGGATTTTCGGCGAATCGAAACCGGTGCTGAGGTAGACGAGGCCGTTGCCGAACACCGGACGCGGCACCACCGAATAACCTTCAAAACGGACCTGCCATATCTCTTCACCTGTCTTGGGGTCGTAAGCGCCGACCACGTCGCTGCCCTCGCTTATCACCTGCTTGCGGTCGCCTACGGTGATTACAAGCGGCGTGCCAAACGAAAAGCCCTTGGTCGCATGGACGGTGCGGTCTTTCTTCCAGAGAAGGCGGCCGTCGCGGCGGTCCAGCGCGACGACGCAGCGCAGGTCCGTGCCGTCGCAGCTGAAAATCAAGGCGTCGTCCACAAGGACCGGCGTACCGCCGTTGCCGTGGACGGGGGCATAGTGGATGTCGTTATTCCGCCATTGAATGTTGCCGTCGAGGTCGAGACAGGCCGTCCCCATGTGGCCGAAGTGGACGTAAAGACGGCCGTCGCGGACAAGCGGCGTGGGACTGGCATGGCTATTCTTGGAGTGCGGCTTCGGGGCGGACGGCTCTTCGCGGAAGACCTCCTTCGACCATAGGGGCTTACCTGTCTCGCCATCCAAGCAAAGCGCCTGCAAGGACAACTCATCCGCCTTGCCGCCTTCTACGGGGGCAGCGGTAGTGAGGTAAATGCGTGCGCCCACCACGACAGGCGACGACCAGCCCTTGCCCGGAATCGGCTGTTTCCAGGTGACGTTTTTCGTGTCGCTCCACTCCGTCGGCAAGGCGCCTTCCGTCACAACGCCTTGCGCGGTCGGCCCACGGTACTCGGGCCAGTCCGCGGCCTGGATCAGTGGCAGGACGGCCAACCCAACCGCAGCCGCAACGGAGAGCAATGGTCGCTTCATGGGTCAATTCTCGATGGCAGGGGGTCAAAGGCGGGACGACGGAATGACTTCATTGTAGGGGACGAAGAGGGCGTCTGGCTTTTTCGCGCCGCACCGCGACAACGGCGCCGTGGGCGCGTATTCCTATGTCTGGCCGATCTCTCCGCCTGCGGATAAAAAGGACCGCAGTAATTCGCCTCCAAACGCCAGAGCCGCCATGTCACGTCCTAAAGTGAAGCCGAAAGCCCTTCGGCATGTGTTCTCCGTACCCGAAATCCTGGAGTGGGTTGACGCCCACCACGCCCGTACCGGCGCGTGGCCCGGCCTCGATTCCGGCCCCGTCACCGGCATTCTCGCGGAGAAGTGGCGGAACGTGGACAGCGGCCTGCGCTTGGGCCTGCGCGGCCTGCCCGGCGGATCGTCCCTTGCCCAGCTGCTCGCCGAACAGCGGAACGTCCGCAATTCCGGCGGCCTGCCCGTGCTGCGTCGCAAACAGATCCTGATTTGGGCCGACGCACATCGCAAGCGCACGGGCGCCTGGCCCACGTCGGAGTCCGGTCCTATCGCCGAGGCGCCGGGCGAGACCTGGCGGGCCGTGGACGGCGCTTTTCGCGTCGGCGTCCGCGGCATTGCGGCCGGGTCGTCGCTTGCCCAATTCCTGGCCCTACGCCGCGGACGCCGCAACCTTCGAGACTTGCCTCGGTTTACGGTTCGGCAAATCCTGGCTTGGGCCGACGCCCATCATAAGCGCACCGGAACGTGGCCCACTACCACGTCGGGGCCGGTCGTCGACGCGCCCGGCGAAACATGGTCTGCCGTCGGTGTAGCGTTATACAACGGGCGGCGCGGCTTACCTGGTCGCACGACGCTGGCCCAGATGCTTGCGGCCCGTCGCAGCGTCCCTATGTCCTCGCACTTGCCGCCTTTAAGCCTCCCGAAAATGCGGATTTGGGCGCGCGCGCACAAGCGGCGCACGGGAAACTGGCCCACCCCGACAGCCGGCCCCATAAGCGGCGCGCCCGGTATGACGTGGAGGAAAGTATACAATTCGCTGCGCGAAGGCTATCGCGGGCTTCCCGGTGGTCAAACGCTCGCCGTCCTACGAACCGAGCGGCCGACGGAGAGCGCCCCGCGGCCCCGCCGATCACCTCTGACCGACGAGCAAGTCCTCGCTTGGGCCGACGCCCACCACCAACGGACGGGCCGATGGCCCCACTCGCGATCCGGCCCGATCCCGGAAGCGCCCGGCGAGACGTGGCGCGCCATAGACCGGGCCTTGCACGCCGGCCGCCGCGAACTCACGCAAACCAATTCGCTCGTTTGCCTCCTTGCGGAACGACGCGACTGGCGCACCCACCCCTATACTCCCCAGTTGCGGAGCCGACAGATCCTGGCCTGGGCCGCGGCGCACCATCGGCGCGAGGGAAGTTGGCCTAATCAAAGGTCGGGACCGATCCCCGAGGCGCCCGGCGAGACGTGGCGGTCAGTGGACGACGCGCTTCGCCTCGGCACTCGCGGCCTCCCACGTCGGGTATGTTTGGCCCGTCTCCTCGCCGAGGAGTACGGCATACGCAACCGGACCAATCTGCCGCGCTTCACCCACGCGCGGGTTTGGGCATGGTTGCAGAGCCATTTTCGACGAACCGGCAAATGGCCCCATGCCGCGTCCGGCCAAGTCATTGACGCGCCAGCCGAAACTTGGAAAGCGATCGACGTGGCGCTTCGTCATGGCTACCGGGGGTTCGCGGCCGGCCAGTCGCTAGGGCGGCTTCTGGCCGCACGGCGCGGCGCCAAGCCGCGCGGCTGACCGCTTGTCATCTTTGCTTTCACCTTGTCCTCGGGAGTCGTTTCATGCCGCGCCTGACCTTTTGTTCGCTTACCGTGTGGATGCTTTGCGGCGCCGGCCTTCTAAGCGCCGCCGAGCCGCCCGCCAAGGCGAAAACCGTCGAGCAGATCGCCGAAGCCGTCCATCCGTCAATCGCGGTGCTGACGGTGAGCGCCCGCGAGGGCAAAGGCGCGAGTCTCGGAACCGGCTTCGTAGTGTCGGCCGACGGCCTAATCGCCACAAATTTTCACGTCATTGATGTGGGCCGCGCCATTACCGTGGAACTTGCGGACGGCAAGCACTACGACGCGACGGAGGTTCACGCCGCCGACCGCGAGCGCGACCTTGCGGTCATCCGCATCGACGCCAAAGGGTTGACGGCGTTAAAGCTGGGCGACTCCACGGCAATGAAGGATGGTCAGGCGGTCGTGGCCGTGGGCAACCCGCGCGGCCTCAAGCGCAGCGTTGTGACTGGAGTGCTGTCGAGCCGCCGCGAGGTCGAAGGCCGGCCGGTGTTGCAGCTTGCCATGCCCGTCGAACCGGGCAACAGCGGCGGGCCGGTTCTCGATATGGACGGCCGCGTCGTCGGCGTCGTTAGCAGCAAGTCGCTGGTGACGCCCAATCTGGGCTTCGCCGTGGCCGTCGAATCGCTCAAGCCGCTGCTGGAAAAACCGCATCCCGTACCGATGTCGGCGTGGCTCACCATCGGCGCCCTCGACCAGGACGATTGGCAGACCCAACAAGGCGCCCGCTGGCGGCAGCGCGCCGGCCGCATCCAGGTCGAAGGCGCCGGCGCCGGCTTCGGCGGTCGGTCGCTGTGTCTGTGGAAGCACGACCCGCCGACCCTTCCCTATGAAGCGACCGTGACCGTGAAGATCGACGACGAAGCAGGCGCGGCCGGCCTAATGTTCCGCGCGGAAGACGACAAATCCTATGGCTTTTATCCGTCAGGCGGCAAGCTCCGCCTAACGCGCTTCGACGGGCCGGACGTCTATTCGTGGAAGGTGTTGCGCGAGGAAGCCAGCCCCGACTACAGGCCGGGCGACTGGAACGTCCTCAAGGTGCATCTTGAGAAAGACCACATCCGCTGTTACGTCAACGACAAACTGGTTATCGAATCCGACGACGCGGCGTGGACGACCGGCAAAACGGGACTTGCGAAGTTCCGCGAGACGGAGGCGGAGTTCAAACAGTTCCGCGTCGCAAAGGAAGTGCCGACGAGCGCGCCGTCGGCGGATGCGACCGCGCGGGTGCTGAAAGCGATCGAGAAATTGCCCCTCCGGGAGTCGCCTAAGCCGGAACTCCTCGACAAACTGGCGCCGGAAGGCGCCGCCCCGGCCGTCCTGCTCGACCGCGCCCGCTTGCTCGAAGGACAGGCGGCCCAGATGCGTAAACTAGCCCAGGCCGTGCAAGAGGTGACTGTGCTGGGCGCGCTGGACCGCGCTCTGAAGGGTGATGAAGATAAAATCGATCTCTTACAGGCGGCGCTCCTGATCGCGCGCCTTGACAACGACGAGGTGGACGTGGAAGCGTACCGCGCCGAAGTGGACGGGATGGCGCGGAAGATCAAGGCGTCGCTTCTCAACAGCGCCGACGAAACAGCGAAGCGTGAGGCGTTAAGCAAATACCTGTTCGCGGAGCGCGGCTTTCACGGCAGCCGCGGCGATTATTACAACCGCGCCAACAGCCATATGTCGGAAGTCCTCGACGACCGCGAGGGACTGCCGATCACGCTTTCGGTGCTGTACATCGAGCTGGGGCGACGGCTTGGACTGCAGATCGAAGGCGTGGGATTGCCGGGCCACTTCATCGTCCGTCACGTCCCGGCCAAGGGTGAAGCCTCGCTTATCGACGTCTTTGAAGGCGGAAAAGTCATGACAAAGGAAGAGGCAGTCAAGAAGACGGGGGAAATCACCGGACAGCCTTTCAAGGAGAACTTCCTGGCCGCGACGCCTAAGCGCGTGATTGTGTCGCGGATGTTGCACAACCTGTTAAACCTGGCCCGCAAGGACCGCGACGCGCCCGGCGGACTGCGCTACCTCGACGCCATCTTGATTGCGACGCCGGACGTGGTGGAGGAGCGGCTCATGCGCGCGGGCGGCCGCTGGCAGACCGGCGACCGCGACGGCGCCCTGCGCGATGTTGACTGGCTGCTCGACCGTCAGCCGGAAGGCGTCGATCTGGAGCGCGTGCGTGAACTGCGGCGCGTGATCACGCTCCCTTGACAGGCCCCGCTGGCGCCAGAAAAAACCCTGGCGCCCACGCTCTGCGTGGGCGCCCACCGCGGCGACGCTCTGCGTCGCGTCCGGCGCCGGGAAACGGCTTACCGCGGGTTCGGGACGCAGAGCGTCCGGGCTTCGTTCCCACGCGGAGCGTGGGAACCAGGAGCCTCCCAAGTTTTCAAAACTTTGCGACGGCAATCGGTCCTTGTTTTTGACGGATGCCAATGGCAAACTCCGGATCGGCGATCAAACACGGGTGCTTATACTGTTCCAGCGAACCGCCCGTCCGCTTGAGCCGTTCGCGGTCCCATTCGCGCCACGCCCCCGCATCCAGCAGCTCCAACCGTACCGGCCCCAGCCGCAAGCTGTCGCGTTTCGCCCCATATTCGATGTTGCATTCCTTAAGCAGCACATCCAGCCGTTCCGTCAGCCGCCGTCCCGCCTCGGGGTTGGCTAGGTCGCCGCGCTCCAGGAACAGCCCGTAATACGGTTGTTCCTCGTCCCAGCACGGCGCGAGGCTGTAGGAGGTCAGCGTCAGGTCCAGGTCGTGCAGCGCCCGCGCCATGGACTGCGTGACGTGGTATTCCGACAACTTCTCTCCGGTGACGCTGGAAAAATAGGCGCCCTTGCTCAAGAACTCCACCAACGGCGTCTGGTTATGAAAGCCGGCCACGCGCACTAAATCGCGGATGTCGTAGCGGTAGAGGCCGTAAGCCGTTGTCGGCAGGATGTAATAGTTATGGCCCTCGCGCAACTCGTGGGCGGCCAACACCGTTGGTTGTGGACTTTCCATCTCCGCTTCGGGGATGAACTCGAAAAAGTGCGAAGTCACGTCGAGGACGCCGGCCGGTGTGCCATCCGACAACGGGATGGTCATGCGGCCCTCGCTGGCGATCAGGCCCACGTCGCGCACCGGACAGGCGCCGAAATAGCGCGGGTAGTGCCGCAGGTAGGCGCCCATACTGCCGCCGGTCCAGTTGCCTAGCAAACAGTCGGGGCCCCAATAGTCGCGCGGGTAGAGGTTGCCTGTGCGCGCGATAATCGCTTCCAGCTCGCGCACCCGGTCGGGGCAGCGTTGGAGGCGCGGCCGCAGCGCGTCGCGCACGTCCTGCGGCACGTCAAGACTCGCGTTAAGCGTACCGTCGGCGAGGTCGCGCAGCAGCGACTCTTTTTCCTGGTCGCCGAGCTTGGCCATGTTGATGAGCGTACTCGGGTTGGCCGCGATAATCATGCCGACCCGACGCGGCAGGCTTAAACGCAAGGCAACGTAGTATTTCGCCAGGGCGTCCTTGATCCGGCTGACCGGGGCCGGCACACAATAAAGCCAGCGGACGATGCGCTTCTGCATCTGCGCCGTCAGGCCAGTCACGGCGCCGCACGGGACGCCCGATTCCGTGTGCGTCTCCTGCCAGTCGCCGGACATTTGCACGATCGGCCGCATCGCCACTTCACGATGGTCGCGGAAGACTTTCAGACCCCAGAGGTTCCAGCCGCGCTTGTAGTCGGCCAGGTACTGATCGGTGACGGGGATGTACTTTCGCGTGGCGGTGGTGCCGCTGGTCAGGGCGAACATGTGGACGCGGGCGTCGGCCAAAAGCGCATGGGTTTCGCCGCGACGCACACGGGCCATGTACGGCTCGACGCGATCATAGCCGGCCACGGCGACTTGACGGCGGTAGTCTTCGAGGGTGCGGATCTGGTCAAAGCGGTGGTCGCGGCCGAAGGCGGTGTCTTTATGATGAGCGATAATGCCGCGGAGCAGGGCGTCCTGGACCTCTCGCGGTCGATGGGTGGCGGCCTCGAACAGGGCCAATCGCCGCCGGATCGGAAAGGCGACTAGCTTGCCCGCCACCTTGCGCAGTAGGAAATTCAGCACGGAATTGACGCCGCGCCGGATGGGATTGGACATGCCGGCCTCGAAGAATGGCTCACGCAAAGACGCAAAAGGATGGAATCAGGCGCGGGCGACGGCCTTCAACTCCGTGACGGTTTCTGGTTCTTTTTCTCTGTCTTTTTTGCACTCTTTGCGACTTTGCGTGAGGTCGTTCTTGTCTTGCGCCAAGTGAAGATCGAAAAACTCCAAGACGCGGCGGCTGTACTCGTCTCCCGCCACGATCAACGCCTGGTTGTGCTTGGCGCCTTCGACGATCCACAACTCCTTGGGGTCGCTGGCATATCGAAATAGAGTACGGGCCATATCCGGCTTGATGTAGGTGTCGTTGGCGCCGTGGATCATGAAGAGCGGCCGTGATCGCAAGCGACGGAGGGCGCGCTCGAGGTGCGGGAAGTGGCAATGGCGCTCTTGTTCGATGCGACGCAACGCGGTGAGGCCCACGGCGCCGAAGAACCAGGAGGGAATTAGGCCAATAATCAGGACGCGGTTATTATAGATGCGGAACCAGTGCCGCATGTACGGCACGAGCGTGGTGTAAGCGGCGAAAACGCCGTCGGTGACGCAGCAACGGACGTAGGGGTCGAGCGCGGCGGCGAAGAGGCCGGCGCCGGCGCCTTTGCTGATGCCGAAAAAGCCGATCCCACGCGGGTCGGCGTCCGGCCTGCCCTTCAGGTAAGCCACGGCCGCCTTGGCGTCGCGCACCTCGAAGTCCGTTACCCATTGCAGAGGGTCATAGTCCGGTTCACGTTCACTGTCGCCCTGGCTTCGCGTCTCGAACGCGAAAACGTCATAGCCGGCCGCCAATAGGTGTTCGCAATAGGGCTGACAGGACCAGCGGTTGGAACCGAATTCCAGGCCGAAGAGGATTACGCCGCGGCGCCGGCCCGAACCCTTCAAGTAGCAGCCGGCCAACATGCGCCCGTCCATCGAGGGAAAGCGTACGTCCTCGGCGTCCGGGATGGGTTGGCCGCGCGGCACGATGAACAGCGGCTTCTCCGAAAAGATGCGGGCAATCACGTCCCGGTATCGCACACACAACTCGATGTAGCGAGCCAGCAAAACCAGGGCAACGCCCACCGGCCCGCTGCAGAGCAAAGCCAGCCCCAGCCAAAAGAGTACCACAGGTGCAAACTCCTTCAGAAGGGGACAGGGGCCAGGGGTCAGGGGTGCTATTCACTGACCCCTGACCCCTGGCCCCTAACCCCTATTCAAAGCGGCTGACGACGAGCGAAACATTTTGCCCGCCGAAGCCGAAGCTGTTGCTGAGTGCGTGGAAGGCGCGCTTTTCGCGCGCCTCATTGGGGACGTAATCGAGATCGCATCCCGGATCGGGCGTGTCATAATTAATCGTCGGCGGCAAGACGCCCCGGCGCATGGCTTCGACGCACGTGATCAATTCGACGGCCCCGGCCGCCGCGATCAAGTGGCCGAGCATACTCTTGCTACTGCTCACCGGCGTCTTGTAAGCGGCGTCGCCGAAGACCTGCTTGATGGCCAGCGATTCCACGCGGTCGTTCACTTGGGTGCTGGTGCCGTGGGCGTTGATGTAGCCGACGTCCTCGGGATTGACGCCGGCGTCCTTCAGCGCGTTGCCGATACAGGTGATGGCGCCGCGGCCGTCCGGGTGGCTGTCGGTGACGCGGAAAGCGTCGGCCGTCGAGCCGTAGCCGGTCATCTCCGCGTGGATGACCGCGCCGCGCTTCTTGGCGTGTTCCAGCTCTTCGAGGATTAACATGCCGGCGCCTTCGCCGAGGACGAAGCCGTCGCGATTCAGGTCGAACGGCCGCGACGCCTTGGCCGGCGCCTCGTTGTGCGTGGACAGGGCCGTGAGCAGGTTGAAGCCGGTCACTCCAAAGGGATGAATCATGCTGTGGGCGCCGCCGGCGAGCATCAGGTCGGCGTCGCCGTGGCGGATCATTTCCGTCGCTTCGCCGATAGCTTGGCTGCTGGCGGCGCACGCCGTCAGGCAATTATAATTGGGGCCGAGAAGCCGAAAGTGAGCGGCGAGATGGCCGGGCGTGGTATGAAGCTCTTGCTCGGCCTCACGCTGCGGATGGAACTCACTCAGGCCGCCGCGGCCGAAGACCACCGCATCAATGCGACGCTCTTCGACGATATAAGACCGCGCGATAAGCGACAATAGGGTGTGAAAGTCCTGCACACCTTCGCCGGAACCGAGATAAACGCCGAAGCGGTTGCGGTCCGCGGGCGAATGGTCGGGGTCGAGCAGGCCGGCGTGTTCCAGCGCCTGCCGAGCGGCGGCGGCGGCGAACTGGCTGTTCACGCCCGAATGTTCCCAGCGTGCGGGGTCGGACACGAAGCGGCCGAGGTCGAAGCCCTTCACCTCGGCGGCGAAGTGAGTCGGAAAGCGCTGGGCGTCGAAGCGGTCGATCGGCCCCACTCCGCTACGGCCCTCCAACTGGGCGTTGAACATGGAGTCCACGCTATGGCCCAACGGCGTGATCGCGCCCATGCCGGTAATGACAACACGTCGTCTCATATCATGCCGCCGGTAGGGTTATTGTTGCCATTTCCGCAAAACGACCGCAGCGCACTGGCCCATCTGGGTGAAACCGACCTTAACCACGTAAGGGCGTTCCGTCGGGCGGGGAGCGCCAGTCGCAACCGTTACCGGACACTCCGGATCGGGTTCCTCGTAATTGAGCGTCGCCGGAACCATACCTTGATGCAACGCCAACACGCTCGCGGCCAACTCCGTTGAACCGGCGGCCGCGCCTAGGTTGCCGATATAACTCTTCACCGCGAGTATTGGCGTATTCAAGGCGCCGAATACTTCTTGCAAATTTCGCGCCTCCCACTCGTCCGACGCCTTCGATGCCAGGCCGTGGGCGTTGACGTGATCGACCTCCTCCGGCCCCGCCCCCGCTTCCTTCAAAGCGGCGCGGATGGCACGGGCGAGACCATCGCCCTGAAGGTTCGGGCTGAACGCGGCGCCGAAGCCGGCCACTTCGGCGTAGATCCTGGCGCCGCGC
The DNA here is from genome assembly GCA_002404095.1 of Planctomycetaceae bacterium UBA4732. Taxonomy (GTDB): domain Bacteria; phylum Planctomycetota; class Planctomycetia; order Gemmatales; family Gemmataceae; genus UBA4732. Next base: position 17,592 of record DHJA01000077.1, read on the forward strand.
TTCTTCGCGTGTTCCATCTCCTCCAGCACGAACACCCCGGCGCCCTCGCCAACGACCAGACCGTCGCGGTTGCGGTCGAACGGCCGGCACGCCTTCTCAGGGGCGTCGTTGCGGCGCGACAGCGGCTCGTACAGACACTGGCGCACCAGACTTAATGGGTTGATCTTGCTCTCGGCGCCGCCGACCAGGAAGAAATCGGCCTGATCGCGCCCGAGAATGCGAAACGCCTCGCCCATTGCCAACAAACTCGCGGCGTCGCCTTCGGTGACGCTATTGTTCGGCCCGCGCGCGTCGTGCAGGATCGAGACGTGGCAGGCCAGCATGTTCGGCAGGTATTTGAGCATCCAGAGAGGTTGAATGGCGCTTAAGCCTTGCTCGCCCCACTTCTCCAGATCGACGCGGCCCGGCTGGCAGTTGACGCTGACTCGGCAGGCGTCGGCGAGTTCCGGCAGTTCAGTGGCGATCAGCCCGGCGCCGAACTCGACGCCGAATCGTTCCGGGACGAGCTTCGTCTTATCGACGCCGCCGTCCTCCATCGCCCGCTGGGCGGCCGCCACGGCCAGCTGAATCGTCCGGGCCATCATTTTCAGACCACGGCGATCTTTCTTTTCGACAAATTCCTTGGCGTCGAAATCGGGGATCTCGCCGGCGAAGCGAACTGGCAGCGCCGAGGCGTCGAACGTCGTGATGGAGTGGACGCCGCTCCGTCCATCTTGAAGGGAACGCCAGAAAGCGCCAACGTCCTGGCCGATCGGGCTAAGGACGCCGACGCCGGTGATTACCGACCGGCGGGATGGAGCAGCCATAGACGTAACAGCGGCCTCTACGCCGCCCCTTGGAAATCCCCGATGTCAGGCCGACGCGCCGGCTGGCTTCACCAGCCGGTCCAGCAGATATTTCATCTCCCCCGTGAAGACGAAGTTGCGGTCGCCGAACAGCTGGCTCGAACGCGACTTGTCGAGGTGGGCGAAGAAAATCTCCGCCTCCACGATCACGGCGCCGTCCACGAGGACGCGACCGAGCACCGAAGCCCCTTCGGGCCGCAGGTGCTGCAACTCGACCTCGTAGACGAGTTGGTCGCCCGCCATAGCCTCGCGATGGAACAAAGCCCTGGGGATCTTGGCCAGCACCACTTTCTCGCGGAACTGGTTGGCCTCGCCCACCAGAATGCCGCCCGCTTGGGCCAAGCCTTCCAGAATGAGCGTCCCTGGCATGACCGGCCAGCCGGGGAAATGGTCGGCAAAATACTCCTCGGCATGGCTGAGGTTCTTCACCGCCCGCGCCGATTTGCCGCTCTCAAACTCCAGGAAGCGGTCGATCCAGATCCAACGCATAATGGCTCATCCCTACAAGCCCTGAGCGCAAACGAGGGGGTTTGTCGAAACCCCTCGCTTGCGCTCAGGGCTTGTCGCGCCCCGCTTAGCTTAGTTCCGATTCTGCAGCTTGCCTTCAATATAGCGCGTGATCAAATCGACCGTGAACAGGTCGCTCAGGTGGCTGACCTCGGGATTCTTCTCGAACCCGACGAGGTTGGCGAACGGCATCCGCTCGCGCAGTTCGCGGAGTCCCTTGTCGGTGACGCGGCCGTTCTCGACGAACTCCGGGTCACCCTGGAAGATCGATTCGGGGAACAGTTCGCCGCGCGGGATTTTGATCCCGAACTCGCGCTCGAGGCGAAAGACGATGTCCAGGAAGTCGATGGACTCGGCGCCCAGATCGCCTTGCAGGGTGGAGGTGCGCTTGATTTCGTCCTTGTCCACGTTGAGCGCTTCGACCAAGGTGTCCGACACCTTCGCATAGATTTCTTCCTGAGTCGGCATCGCAGCAGTCCTCTCAAAAAAAGGGGGGCGGTCTCACACGGTTAAAGGCGCGGCTTGTTGATTCGCGCCACGATCACGAAACTCCCACGGCGCCAAGACTGAGGCCGCCATCGACCGTCAGCACTTGGCCCGTAATGTACGAAGCGTCCGTCCCGGCCAGAAACACCGCCGCGCGGGCAATGTCCTCGGGCTTTCCGATGCGTTTCATCGGGATGAATTTCTTGATAAGGTCGCCGGCCTTGTTGCGGACGGCGGCGCTCATATCGGTTTCAATGAATCCGGGAGCGATGGCGTTCACCGTTACGCCGCGGCCGGCCAATTCGATGGCCAGAGCGCGGGTGAAGCTATTAATGGCGCCCTTGCTGGCGGCGTAATTCGCCTGCCCCGGGTTGACGTGCGTTGCGGCCACACTGGATATATTGATAATCCGGCCGGCGCGCTTCTGCATCATCGGGAAGGCCAACTCATGGCAAAAGTTAAACACGCCGCCTAGGTTGGTGTTCAAAACTTTGTTCCATTCCTCCGCTTCCATGCGCACAAACAAGCCGTCCGCGATAACGCCGGCGCTATTCACGAGGATAGTAATCGGTCCCATATCCTTTTGCACCTGCTCCACGCACGCTTTCACCGCCGCCGCGTCGGCCACGTCGCACTGATACGCCTTCGCCGCGCTGCCAGCCTGCGTCAATTCCTGCGCGAGCGCGTCCGCGGCTTCCTTGCTGCCGCGATAGACGACGGCGACCTTGGCACCCTCGGCGGCAAACGCCTGCACGATGGCACGGCCAATGCCGCGACTGCCGCCGGTAACGAGGGCTATCTGATCCTTCAGCCGCATAACGCTCGTCCCCTGATGCTAAACTCCGGTCGTTTACAGACCCGGCTCGCCCGGTTTTATCTTCGCAGCAACGCATACTGCTTACGCAAACCCCGCACCATTCGCTCATCCACTTCCTGCAAGGCCGGGTCGCGGTCTCGCAAGTTGTATTGGGCCAACACAAGCCGGGCCGCCACCGTCGGGCGTCCGTCCGCCTCGCCATTGCCCTTCAGCGTCGCCGTTCCGTCGTCCCGCGCGATTAACTCCATTGTTATCGTCATTTGTCGGCCCGGTTCCATAAAGGAGCCGTATTTTACGCCCCTCGCCTCACGAAGAACGATGACGCTGTGGCTAAAATCGTCTGTGGCCCGCAGCAACCAGGCGCCCGCTTCGACAAGCGCCTGTAACATTAAAACCCCGGGCATCACCGGGAAGGTCGGAAAATGATCCGCGAGATATTCCTCACCAAGAGTAAGATTCTTGACGGCTCGCAGACCTTTGCCAGGCTGAACGTCAAGGATACGGTCCACCAAAATGAAGCGCATAAGCGTCGGCCCGGCGTCAAGTCATGTCACGACAACCACTTCAGCCGGAGGTCGGCTAAAAGATGGCAGTATAGTCCACGGAACGCCCATCGGCAACCCCGACCCGACCCGACTTGTCCCCGCAAATGCGCTGCGCGGCGCATCACGCTCATGCCTCACTTATCATGCACCGTGGGCCGTTCCTTTGGCAATCTGAATTGATTGCGGAATCCAGGCAATTTACAAAAAGAGGGTATTCCAGTGTGCATGGTTTGAATAAAGGGACTAGACGGCAAGTTGCGTCGAACCAGAACCGTCGGGGGAAGATACCTGGCAGGAAGGACGAAGAACCACCGGGCGGGCGCCTATATCTTACCAAAACGTGGCGCCTTCCTACAAGTCCTTAACACCGCGACCTGCCTTGCGGGAAGTTTTTTTGTGGACGACTTGCGGCGCCGCCATCAATTTGCGATCCTGTAGGCGTTCCAGCTGTCTTAGAAGCGTCCTGTCGCCAACTCACACCGGATGTCGCAATGGATGCACCTTCTTGTCTCGCACCCTCCTATTCCCATGGCGTCGGCGCGACGCCGTTGCTAGGCCAAACTATCGGCGACAACCTCCGCGCCACGACCGAACGCCACGGCGACCGCGACGCCCTGGTCGTGTGCTGGCAGAATTACCGCGCCACCTACCGCGAGCTATGGGAAGCGGTGACGCGAGCCGCGCGGGCACTGCTCGCCCTCGGCGTCGCTCCGGGCGACCGTGTGGGCGTCTGGTCGCCCAATCGCTGGGAGTGGGTCGTCGTCCAGTACGCCACGGCGCGGGTCGGCGCCGTCCTCGTTAACATCAACCCCGCCTATCAGGCCGCCGAGTTGGAATACGCCTTACGCCAGTCCGGCGTCGGCCTCCTCTTTCACGCCCGCGGCTTCCGCCAGCTGGTCTACGGCCCCATGCTGGACGCCGCCCGACTGCGCTGCCCCGAATTGAAACGCGCCCTGCGCTTCGACGATGATTGGCAAGCATTCCTGGCGTCGGGCGAGTCCGTTTCCGAGACGGAGCTGGCGCGGCGGGAACAGTCGCTGCAATTCGACGACCCTATTAACATCCAATACACCTCCGGTACAACCGGATTCCCCAAAGGCGCGACGCTGACGCATCACAACATCCTTAACAACGGCTTCTTCGTCGGCGAGGCGCTTGGGCTGACCGAGCGCGACCGCGTGTGCATCCCGGTGCCGCTATACCATTGCTTCGGCATGGTGCTGGGCTGCCTGGCCTGCACCAGTCACGGCGCCTGCATGGTTCTGCCGGCCGAGTCCTTCGCCGCGGCAGCGGTGTTGCAGGCCGTCCAGGCCGAGCGCTGCACGGCCCTCCACGGCGTACCCACCATGTTCCGCGCCCTCCTCGAAGATTCCTCTTTCAAAGACATCGATTGTTTGTCCCTCCGCACCGGAATCATGTCCGGCGCCCCGTGTCCCATCGAGCTGATGCAGGAAGTGACGAACCGCCTGCACATGCCGGAGGCGGTCATCGCCTACGGCATGACGGAAACGTCGCCGGTTTCGACCATCAGCGGCCGCGACGACTCGTTGGTGCGGCGCGTCACGACCGTCGGCCGTGTGCTGCCGCACCTGGAAATCTGCATCAAAGACCCGGTGACACAAACGATCCTGCCGCGCGGCCAAGCCGGCGAGCTTTGCACGCGCGGTTACAGTGTGATGCCCGGCTATTGGAACGACGACCAGGCCACACGCGGCGCCATTGACGCGGCCCACTGGATGCACAGCGGCGACCTCGCCGTGCTGGACACGGACGGCTACGTCCACATCGTCGGCCGCATTAAGGACATGATTATCCGCGGCGGCGAAAACATTTCGCCGCGCGAGATCGAGCTGGTGCTTCACCAGCATCCCGCTGTGAGCGAGGCGCAGGTGATCGGCGTACCTAGCCGGAAGTACGGCGAGGAAGTGATGGCGTGGGTACGGCTGGCGCCGGGCGCAGCCGCGTCCGAGGAGGAACTGACGCGCCACTGTCAGGACCGTCTCGCGGCTTACAAGAGGCCGCGCTATTGGCGCCTTGTTGATGCGTTCCCGATGACCGTGACGGGCAAGGTGCAGAAGTACCGGCTGCGCGAGATGGCGGTGGAACTGCTTGGATTGCGATCCGCCGCGGAGGAAAAGACGGCGTGATGGCCGGGATGAGATGGGGAGACGTCTCATCCAAGAAAATCTTTCTTGATTTCATCTCACCTGTGATACCATATGGGAAGAGAGGAGGCGAATTCATGACTCGCGCGACGCTTCGAGCATTTCATCGCAGTCTGAGGGACCGTCGCAAAAAGCTAGGGATGTCCCTGGATGTCCTCGCGGTAAGGAGCGGCCTGTCCCGCGCCACTGTCGTTCGGATAGTGTCGGGTAAACATACCTCGGTCAGTATCCTCAACGTCGCGGCTTTGGCGGAAGCCTTGGGCGTCGCCGTGGAACTTCGGCCAACAGAACAGGGCGTCAATCTGGAATTCACTCCGACGGCGGTTGAAGATTTTGTCGAAAAGCAAGCGCACTACCAAGCCAAGCGTCTGGTCGGCATGGTGCAAGGCACGATGGGACTTGAGGCGCAGGCGCTTGACGCCGCCACTGCTTCCAAACTAGTGGATAAAACTCGTCGCAAATTGGCTAACAGTTCGTGGAAGAAACTGTGGTATGAGTAATGGTCCTTTTGCCTCCCATTCCGGGCGAAACTCCGATCCTCCATCAGGTCTCTCTTCTCACAGCACATCCATCTTGCTAAAGTGATCTATCAACGAAACCTCGGCAACGGAGAAACGAGTGGCGGCGTACAACTACAGTCAGGTTCGCAAGGGCATGGTGATCGTCGGCGAAGACGGACAGCTTTACTCCGTCATCGACCGCGATCTGAACACGCCCGGCAACTGGCGGGCCATCCTCAACTTGAAGCTCAAGAACCTCAAGACGGGAGCGGTCAACCCGCGCCGGTTCAAGCCGGATGACAAGGTCGAGGTCGCCTATCTCGACAAACGCCCTATGCAATATCTGTATCAGGAAGGCGACGACTTCATCTTCATGGACAAGGAGACTTTCGACCAGACCACCCTCAGCAAAGAGTGGGTCGGCGAACAAATCCTCTTCCTCAAGGAAAACGACGACGCCCAGGTCACGTTTTATGAAGGCAAGCCGCTCAGCCTGGAACTGCCGCCCACGGTCGAGTTGAAGGTGATCGAAACGGAGCCGTCGATGAAGGGCGCGACGGCCGCCGCCCAGACAAAGCCGGCCACGATGGAAACCGGATTGAAAATCAACGTGCCGCCGTTTGTGGGCGTCGGCGAGATGGTTCAAATCGATACGCGCACCGGCGAATATCTTAGCCGGGCCAAGTGAAGTAGAGACGGAGACTCTCGTGGCTTCCATTACTTACGTCGAACTCCGCCGCGGCATGATTATCGTCGAAGAGGGCCAGCTGTGCCAGGTGTTGGAGCGGGATCTCAAGACCCCGGGCAACCTACCGTCCAAACTGCGCCTCAAGCTGAAAAACCTCAAGACGGGCCTCGTCGCCGACAAGCGCGTTCACCCCGAGGACAAGGTCGAGCAAGCCCACCTCGATACGCGCGACATGCAATATCTTTACAAAGACGGCGACGGCTATGTCTTCATGGACAAGGAAAACTACGACCAGATCACGCTCGGCAAGGAGTGGGTCGGCGACCTGATTTTGTACCTCAAGGAAAACGACGACGCCAAGGTCACGTTCCACGCCGACAAGCCGCTGAGTCTGGAATTGCCCAACACCATTGAGCTGAAAGTCATCGATACCGAGCCGTCGGTGAAGGGCGCGACGGCGGCCGCGCAGTACAAGCCGGCCACGCTGGAAACCGGCCTGAAAATCACGGTGCCGTCGTTCATCGGCGTCGGCGAGGTCATCCAGGTCGATACGCGCGACGGCTCCTACCTCAGCCGGGCGAAGTAGACCGCAAAGGAAATGAAGAATGAAGAATGAAGAATGAAGAATGAAAAACAATGGTTTCCGTTCTTCATTCTTCATTCTTCATTCTTCATTCTTCATTTCTTGCCTTCAAATCGCGGGATTGCCACCCGATCGCCGCCCTTCATGGCGGATTGGTGGGCGCAGATGCCTACCATCGTCCAGTTCGCCGAAGTGGCCGCGTCTGGCAACGCCGGCCGTTCGCCGCGGATGGCGCTCAGCCAGGCGTGCGCCAGATGCGGGTGCGAACCGCCGTGACCGCCTCCCTGTAGGAACGACAGGTGTTCGGCGTCCTGGATCTCGGCCGGCTGCGTGAAGCGACGGATCGACTCCGGCAACAGACGGGCGTAATCGGGAACCTTCACCCGCGTCGGAATCTCCGGCTCCGGCTTGCCGAGTTCATGTAGCACCGGCTCTTCATTCTCTACTTGCTGCCACTCAAAACTCTTTTTACTGCCGTAGGCGTCGAAGCTCTCGCGGTACTGCCGCGCCGTGTCGAACAGGCTCCGCGTCACTTCCGCGACCACGTCTGAATCACGGATCTTGAATGTCGCCGTCTCGATGGCGAATGGACTGCCGTAGCGGCCGATCAAATCCTCGCGGATGCGGCCAGAGCCGTGGCAAACGACGCTTTCGGCGTGCTTGCCGAGCAGGGCAAGGCACGGGCTGACGCAGTGCGTGGCGTAGTGCATCGGCGGCAGGCCGGGCCAGTAGTTCGGCCAGCCCTCCATGTCCTGCTGGTGTGAGCCGCGCAGAAATTGTATCCTTCCCAGCTCGCCTTTATCGTATAACTCCTTGACGAACAGGTACTCCCGGCTGTAGACGACGGTTTCCATCATCATGTACACTTTGCCCGCCGCGCGCTGGGCCTCGACGAGTTGCTTGCACTCCTCGACGGTCGTGGCCATGGGGACGGTGCAGGCGACGTGCTTGCCGGCCTTGAGAGCGGCGAGACTCTGGGCGGCGTGATCCGGAATGGGCGAGTTGATGTGCACGGCGTCCACATTGGGGTCGGCAAGGAGCTTGTCGTAGTCCGTATAGCGTACCTTAACGCCGAAGCGGTCGCCGGACTCGTTCAGTTCCTTGGTGGAGCGCCGACAGATGGCGTACATTTCCGCGTGAGGATGGTTCTGATAGATGGGAATGAACTCGGCCCCGAAGCCGAGGCCGACGACCGCGACGCGAATCTTCTTGTCGGATGGCATGAGTCGTCCTTTCAAGGCGCATGATGCAAACTCAGGATTTTTTCGACCGACGCGGCTTCCGTGATTGTTTGGGAGAGGCCGAGGGCAAACGCTGGGCGAAGGCCGTGGTCACGTCCGCGCTAAAACCCGGCAGCAAATGGGAGGAAGCCGTCGCTCCTTTCAAATGCTCGCCGTGGACGGCGTATTCCTTCCCGTCTAGGCGCAGGACGGTGATCCGTTCCTCGTGCGGATCGACGATCCAGTATTCAGGAATGCCGGCTTGGGCATACTCCTGCCGCTTCTCTTTCAGATCGCGTTTGCGGTCTTCGGCGCCGCCGCTGACGATCTCCATTACTAGATCGGCGCCTTTCCAGAATTTGTTGCTCATCCGGCCGGCATGTTCCTTCAACAAGAAGGCAATGTCCGGTTCGCGGATCGTTCCAGGCCAGAGCCGGACCAGGACGCCGGCGAATAATACGGTCCCCAGGTCGCGGCCGGCGGCGAAGGCCAACAGCAGTCCGTAGAGGTGAGCCGCCAGCATCTGATGCGACGTCGTCGGCATGGGAAGCACCTCGAGGCGGCCCTGCGAAAGCTCCACCAGATGATTCGTGTTCAGCGCCAGGTACTCGCCTTCGCACCAATCGCCCTGGGACGGAAAGAGGTAGGCAATTTTCCACGCCGGTTCCCCCCCGCCGGGCAGGCGCGCGAACTTTTCGGGATAGGTTTTCATGTCTCGCCTCCTTCCCTCCGTCCGGGGCCGATCACTTCTTACCCTTCATCGCCTTCTGGATCGTGACGCCGAGGTCGGCGGGGCTTTCCGCGACAGCAACGCCAGCCTCGCGCAGCGCCTTAATCTTGTCGGCGGCCGTGCCGCTGCCGCCGCTAATGATGGCGCCGGCGTGGCCCATGCGCTTGCCCGGCGGCGCGGTCTGGCCGGCGATGAACGCCGCCACCGGCTTCGTGACGTGATCCTTGATGTACTTCGCCGCGGACTCCTCGGCCGTACCCCCGATCTCGCCCATCATCAGGATCGCCTCGGTGCCGGGATCGTCCTGAAACATCTTGAGCAGGTCGATCTGCGTCGTGCCGATGATGGGGTCGCCGCCGATGCCGACGCAAGTGGACTGGCCGAGGCCGAGGTTGGTCAGCTGCCAGACGGCCTCATAAGTGAGCGTACCGCTACGGCTGATGACGCCGACGGGGCCGGGCTTGTGGATGTAGCCGGGCATAATGCCGATCTTGCACTGACCGGGCGTGATGACGCCGGGACAGTTGGGGCCGATGAGCCGGCTCGGTTTGTCCATGAGATAGCGCATGACGCGGGCCATGTCCAAGACCGGAATACCCTCCGTAATGGCGACAATGACGCTAACGCCGGCGTCGGCCGCTTCCATAATGGCGTCGGCGGCGGCGGGCGGCGGCACGAAAATCATGGAGGCATTGGCGCCGGTGGCGCGGACGGCCTCGGCGACGGTGTTGAAGAGGGAAAAGCCCTCCTTGGACGTGCCGCCCTTGCCGGGCACGACGCCGCCGACGACCTGCGTACCATACTCGCGGCATTGGATCGCGTGAAACGTGCCGGCCTTGCCGAGACCTTGGCAGATAACGCGAGTATTTTTATCGATCAGAATGCTCATTCGGGTAAACCTTTACTCTTCAATTCGTGAATTTCCGTCGCCTCTCACAGCGTCAGCGAACGCTTCAAGGCCGAATCAACATCCGCCATTATCGCTGCCGGAAGTTGTCCAAGCCGCTTGCCCAAACGCTTTTTGTCCACCGTGTATATGTGGCCGCAATGGGCCGCGCAGTCATGGGCCAAACCGCCAGCCCCGGCTGGCAGGAGGACGCCGACAGGTAAGGAAGCCACGCGAAGATTGCTTGTCACCGCGACGACGATTGTTAGGCCGGCGCGTTGGTTGCCGACGTCGTTCTGAACAATTACGCAAGGATGGGAACCTGTCATCTCCTGGCCCGTGGCGGGGGCGAAATCCAGGAGGTATACTTCGCCGCGCCGGGGTGCCGATCTGGTGATTGCGGGGCTCACGGGTTGACCTCATCCGCGGGCCATGTTTCCTTAACACCCGTCCACATGCTCTCCGCGATACGCCGATCTTCCTCCTCGATTTCTCGGTAAATTTCCGCAGTGTCCGCCGGCCAATCAGGCGCGGCGTCCGACACTTCCAATCGAAGCGTGACTTGTTGGCGCGGCGCCAAGGCCAGGGTTTGCAGCGGTCGCAATACCCCATCCTCGAAAACCGCCTCGAACGTGATCGAATGAGTGGACATTTCAACTCTCCTTTGCAGTATAACGGGCGGCGAATCCACCTCCATTCTACCGCGCCGCCACGACCCTTTTCATTAGCCGGGTCAGTCCCATCGGCCAATGCGATGTTTAGTCCGCTGTCGGCCGCGTGTTACTCAACCTTTCTTTTCCGGCATGGCGAATAAGTCGGCGACGCGCACGCGCAAATCCGGCAAGGCGTCCTCGCCCGTCAACTCTTCCGTCTCGTCCACGACCGTGTGTTCCTTGCCGGGCCGATAGACCGTAACGCTCCGCACTTCGGGGTCCACGAGCCAGGCGAGGGGAACGCCACGCTTCAAAAACTGGCTGATGCGCAGATTGACCTTCGTTATCTGATCGCTCGGCGACAGAACCTCAATGATCAGTTTCGGGATTCGTTCCGTGAACTTGCGGCTGAGTGCGTCGAGCGGCCGGCTCTCGTCAAAGAGCATGAGGTCGGGGCCGCGCACCGTGTCGGGGTCACGCGCGATAAGAAGCCCGGAATCATTGCAGCAAAGATACCCTTTACCTCGTTGAAACAGAAAATTGCCTAGAATCCGAGCGATCAGAAAGCAAACGACGCCGTGCAATTCGCTCGGATTGGGCATTTCCACAATCTCCCCGCACTCCAATTCAAAAAACTTGTCTTCGTTCTCTTGGCGGTTGGCCCAGTCAAAGAACTCTTCCGCGGTCATCAAGTCGGTTTCAACGGTCGCCATGTCGCCTCCTAAATCATCCTTCGCCGCCGTTACGACCTTCCTCGCCGCCTCAGTGGAAGACGCCCCTACGGAGTTTATGCCAGATACGGCCGGACGGCATCGCCGCCGGCCTTGTCGGCCAACGCTTTCGCGGGCTGCGGTGGTCACTCCGCATAGCTCTCCGGCAGGTTCGCCACGATCTTCACGGTTTCGACGCTCACCTGGATTACCTGACCGACGAGGCGAACGATGTATTCCGCATCGTCCGGCCGGTTGGGGTCGGAGCGAATGCCGCTGCGGTGATATGGCGCAGTCTCCTCCTGAGCCTCCCATGCGGGCATACGCAACTACAATCGACCGTTAACTCGTCAGCGGCAATCTACTAGCGGGTTGTTCATGAGGGGTCTTCGATCGGCGCCATTGGTGCGATGGGTGCATTTACCCCGTTCCCGGAATTTGATGGTTTGGGCAGTTCTTTGGGAAAGAATACCACTCGGTTTTCCTCCGAAACTTCAAGAAAACGTCGGAAGGGATAAGTGCCGAACTCAATTACACGCCAGTATCGGGCGTCAAACGCGCCGTATTGTTGGTCATAATCGATGTATAAGTGGGGGCCTGGATGTCTTATGTCGCCGTGTTCATCCACTGCGAGGATACGATCATAATGCACAAATTGGATTACTTGGAGGTAACCCTGGTTCTGGTTGGGAACGCGGTTCATCCAGTAGGACCAATACGGTTCCCGTCGTTGTCTGGCTTCGTCCTCTGCCTCCCACGGGATGGGGCTGTCCGCAATGGGGGGAGGAACGTCGTCGCAACCGGACAGCACGTCCCAGTGTTCCCCCGCATCGTCCACATACGCGAAATACTGACGCACAATGAATGCTAAATGGTCAGGGAGACTGTGAGCCAGGAAAGCGTAATACTTCCAGCGCGGCCTTTCGGCAAATCGGGGATATCCTTTTCATACGGGTAGCGTTCTTCACGGGGGTCGCGAAGAAAAACCCATTTCGGGTCTCGATTCTGAATATCGCCTAGGACGCTGACAAGCTTGCGCTTCATTGTTAACCGCGAGCGGACCTGAGACTGGAGCGACCGTCGGCGGACTTGTAAAGAGATATTGAAGTAGGCGAAAAGGAGATGATCGTATTTGGGTAGAAAAAGCATATCCTCTAGGTCTGCTTTGCCCCATAGGTAGGACTCGCGGACGCCCCGTTGCCTGGCTTCCTGGTGGAACGCGTCACGTGTTCTCTTTGAGAAGTCACATGCCGCCGCGAGGATGAAGCCGTAAATCTTATCGCCTCCACTTGGCATCCCACCGCGGGCGATCCGCCTAGCCTTGGTTGGTCCTATTTCCTTCTCGCGCTTGCATTGAATGACCCAGACCCGTTCCTCGACTGGCTCCCATGCGACGACAACCTCATCTTCGGAATCGCCCGTTAGACCTTCCTCCCTCCCAACCGTCTCTATTGCTCGGATGTCGATCCCGTCGTCTGCGCCTAAGCGACCTGTCGGTTCAATAAGCCGCCACGTGCGGAAGTCGTAGGCTAGCTGGCGGATCATGTCCTCGAACCGATGTGGCTCCAAATCCTCGAAATGAAGAGGGTTCAGGGTTCGCGCCGGCTTGTCGTTCATCCCTTGCCTCCTCTGTCGCTAAGCGGACGAGCGCCAACAATGGTATGGCCACGATAAAAAGCACGCCCACTAAGGCCGACGGCCAGATTCCGAGACCCACAAGAAGAGGTGCTAAAAACACGCATTCCTAAACCGCCATTGGACTGGGATCGGGCTAGATTTCCTTTCTTGATAGCACCAACCTATTGTACAAGCTTATTTGCAGAGCACCGCTGCCGCTTGCATCTGTTCCCATGCCGGTCCGGCGGGTAGGATCATTGCATGGAAGAACGCGCGCCAACCGAACCCCCCGAACTTGCGGCCAAGATCGCGCGTCTGGTCGAAGAGCGCGGCTGGAATCAGGAAGAATTCGCGCGCATCGCGCGCGTCAATCGCCATACCGCTCGGCAAATCCTTTTAGGCTCTGCCGACCGCAGTTTGCGCAATTCCACCATTCTCGCCTGCGCCAAGGCGCTGGGGTTGTCCGTCAGCGATTTGCGCGGCCAAGCCCTGGAAAAGCTGCTGCCATTGATGCGCGAAGGTCAGCCGAGCGATGGCGAGGCCGGATTGCGCGGCCTCGTGGAACAGGCCACCCAGCCGGAACTCGTCGCCTGGCTCGAACGCAACCCCGACCGGGCGCGGCGCCTTTCCATTGAGGATCGTAACGAGTTGCTCGCCTTACAAGGCGCGACGGGGCCGCTTAAGACCTTTGGCGTCGAGGGTTTCGTTCAGCGCTTGGAACGGCAGAGAAGAATTGTCGAACGCATTCACGCCATCGCCGCTACGGAATATCTCGATTTGCTGGAGCAAATCGTCAACCTCATCCATGACAAGGTTCAGCCCGGTTTCGGCTCTGCCGCTTCGGGCAACTCCACCGCCTGGAAGAAGCCGGACGCCGCCCAGTGACGGAACCATTCGTGCAAGTTTGCGGCCAGACGGTCGAAGTCGGCGCCTCCAGATTGCGCGACCTGCTCGATGGCGTCGGTCACGCTTTTCCCTTCGACCAGCGCGCTTAATAGACGATATTCCAGACCGTCTAAAGTGGAATGACGGACAACGTAATTCCGCCGCGTGAGCGCCAACAAGGTTTCGGCCGGCACCGGCATTTCCGGAGTCTCGTCGTTGCGAACGGCCGCATAGTACGCTTGTACCGGGAAGCGGAACGTGAGCAGCCGTAGACAGCAGACTGGCACCAGGCGGGCGTCCGGCCAACGCTCCGGCGGCACGGCCCGTAACTTCGCCTCGTCGAGGATCTCCTTGCCTTCGACGCCCTCGCCATCGAAGACCGCGCTGAATGTCCACTCGAATTGAGCCAGGTCAGCGAGGAACTCCGGCCAGCTTACCTCCAGGTCGCCCTCCTCGCGCGGCGGGCGCGACTCCACCAGATAGCGCGGGAAGTTGGCGCCTAGCTGGCAGAGCGTATAGCTCCGCGACGGATATTGCTGAAGATAAGCGGCCGCGAATGAGTCAAATAGCTCCTCGCCAAGGGCGTGCGTCGTCGCGGGGAACTCTTCCCTCATGCACTCCAACAGCCGAGCGTAATAGGCCGAGCCGTAGATGGCCAGACGCTCCACGGCCGTCATGGCCTTGGAGCGCGTCAGCACTTTCTCCACGTCGGCGACGCCAGCGTCGATTTGTCGATGCGCTTCGGCGGAGTTCATTCCTTCCGCGACGCCGTCCGGGTGCGTGATGGCGGCTTGCATCCAGCGCTGAATCTGGTCGAGGGCGTGCAGCGGTTCGGTCATTGGATTTTTCCTACAAGCTCAGGGCTTGTAATGTTGTTTCTAACTCTCGGGCGCGTCACCGAATTTCTTTTTCGCCTCGGTCATCAACTCCTCGAAACGCTTGCGCGCTTTCGGCCACGTCTTCGCTTTCAGCGGCACCTGGCAGGCGCCCTGGCTCTTGCAGGCGTTCTCGCCGGGATGGTCGGCACAGCCGCCCTGGCCCTTGCAGTCATTCGTGCCGTCGCAGGAGTGGGACTTGACCGTGGCGCAATGGCCCTCGCCGGCGCAATCGTTGGTTGTCCCCGTTTTGCCTTTGTTTTTGCAGGTGTTGATGCCGCGGCAGACGTGCGGATCCTGGAGCAAACGCGGCGTATCGTCGGTGGACGCTTGCGTGTTCTTGTCATTGCCCGTGCCAGCGGGACAGCATCCGCCCAGCACGCCGGCCGCGAAACCGCCAAGCGAGGCTAGAGCCAAACGGTTCAGGTCGCGTCGATTCAGAGTCTTTTCAGTCATGGACTTTTCCCTCGGCGGGACACGGTTTGTCGAAGTAGAGCCGTTTGAGAAGCCCGTCCACGGAAAAGAGGCCCGGCCCGAATAGCAAGACAACGAGGGCCACAACTAAGTAGGGGAATGGCGCGGCGGAAACGAATGCTTGCACGAAGCCGCTCGGGCTCGACCCCATGCAGTGGAATACGTCTTTGTGGGCTGTAGCATAAGCGACAATCATTGTCCCGATTAGCGGAATCGTGATTAGTCGTGAGGCCGCGCCGAGCATCAGCAAGAAGCCACAAACCGTTTCGGCCGTTCCGGCCGCGTAGACGTTCACAGCCGGCATGGGGACGCCCCAAGCGGCAAAATCTCGCGCGTGGGCGTCCGGATGCTCGAGTTTCCCGCTCCCCGCCAAGAGAAAACCCCAGCCGACCAACAATCGCACGATCAGTAGAAACACCGGCTGGCCGTATCCCAATGCGTGAATATACGCCCGATACCAGCGCTTCAAGGTCAGGACGACGGGATTCATAAAGACGAACCTCCGCGAACGGCATAGGGTCGAAGACTTCCCATCATCAGTCGCGGAGGAAGTTGAATCCTTACAAAGTAGCCGCGCAGGAATCCGTACTTCTGTTGCCGACCAGGAACGACACCGGATTGGACACCGTCGAGCCGGCCGCCGCGAATGGGGCCGTCGGGCGTGGGTCTTTGGCCACGAGACGATCACCGCCCATGTAGTTCTTGGCCTTGAGAACTTCGGCATGGACCACCGGAAACTCAGGAATCTTCGAGTCCCACTCCAGCAGCGTCGAAGCGCCGCCGGTCAGCTTGTGCGCCTGCCGGTAAAGTTCCCATACCGGATCGATTACCTCGCCGTCGTGCGTGTCGATGCGGTGGGTGCCGCAATCGGTGTGGCCGGCGAGGTGGAACTGCACCACGCGGCGATGCGGCACGTTACGGATGTATTCTTCTGGGTCGAAATCGTGGTTGACGCTGGAAACGTAGACGTTGTTCACGTCCAGCAATAGACCGCAGTCGGCGTCCTCCGCCAGGCGCGTCAGGAATTCCCACTCAGGCATCGTCGAATCGGCGAAGCCGACATAGGTGCTGGGGTTCTCCAACACTAACGGCCTTTCCAGGTATTCCTGCACCATACGGACGCGGCCGCGGACGTGGGCCAGCGTTTGCTCGTTCAGCGGGATGGGCAACAGGTCGTGGGCGTTGACGCCGGCGACGCCGGTCCAGCATAGATGGTCGGACACCCATAAGGCGCCTACGGCGTCCGCTAATTTCTTGAGCTTTTTGAGATAGTCAAAGTCGAGCGGATCGGTGCTGCCGATCGACAGCGAGACGCCGTGCATGACCACGGGATAGCGCTCGGCGACCTGTTCCAAGACGTAGCGCGGCCGGCCACCGGAGTCCATGAAGTTTTCGGAAATGATCTCGAACCAATCCACCTTCGGCTGATTGCGGAGGATGTACGGAAAGTGCGTGGTCCGCAAGCCGACCCCGAGTCCGAGGTTGGCGTAACCGAGGCGCGACGAGTGCATGGCTCAGATCCCGGGGATTAAAGAGAAACGAGAAACGGCCCCGGCGAACGCGCGTGCGTTCGCCGGAGATAGACGGAGACGACGGGCCGACCCGACCGGAGGCCGGGTCGGAGTGAAGTGCAACGCCGCGGAAGCGTTTACTTCTCTTCCTTGGCCTTGCCCTTGGGGGCGTCGTGGAACTTCTTGCCGGCCTTCTTCATGTCGGCTTCAAAGTTCTCGCGCGCCTTCGCCCAGGTCTTGGAGTTCTTGATCGGCACGTTGCAGCCGCCCATGCCCTTGCACTTGTTCTCGCCGGGGGCGTCAACCTTCGCATTGCAGCCGCCGAGGCCGGCGCAATCGTTGTCGCCCGCACAGGTGTGGGCCTTGGCCGTGGCGCAGTCGCCGGCGCCGGCGCAATCATTCTTGCCGCCGTGGCTGTGGTTCTTGCAGGTGTTGAGGCCGCGGCAGATGTGCGGCTCCTGCGCCATCAACGGCTTGTCCGGGTCTTTCTTGCCGCCCTTTTCCGCTTTGTCGGCCGCGAGGCCAACACTAGCGCCAACCAGCATTCCGCCGAGGGCGGCCGCTGCCAACTTGCCGAACGCGCGACGATTCAGGTCTTGAGATTCCATCGTTTCCCCTTGTGGTGACTCATGAGGGCCGCCCCGCTCGATGATGTGATCGGGTAGCGGTGCGACCCGAGAACTCAACTCAGGGGCATTGTAGGCGGCCGCGCGGCGGGGTTCCAGTGAAATGCCTAACAAACTGGAAAAATAATGGAAGGCGTCCTTTCCAGGCCGTGCCGATGGGCGGCGTCTGGGAACATTGCCTTGGCGGCGCTGGTCGTGGCGGCGGGAGCCGGCGGGGTGTGGCTCGCCAGCCGGCCGCCTGAGGAACACGTCAATCACTTCGGCGGCATCGCCTGCCCGGATGTCGTTCAACTCGGGCCGGAGTGCGCCAAAGGCGATTTGCCCACGGAACTGAGCGACAAAATCCGCGTCCACATCTCGCAGTGCCCGAATTGCGGGCCGTATTACAAGGCGCACGGTTGGACGACTTAACGCCTCCGCATAAGCGCTTTTCAGCCTGCCACAGGAACACTGGCCCCGGCCCGCCGCTCCGAGTATACCTAGAAGCGCCTGGATTTCTTCCCTCAAGCCGAACCGCCAACCGAGATGCCATGCACCCCGACGCCTTTTCCGACCCTCCTGCGCCCAATACGGTGAACGGCGACCAACGCCCCTGGCGGCGCCTTCTCACTTCCTACCACTGGTTCGTGCTGTTCGTGGCCATGCTCGGTTGGCTGTTCGACACGATGGACCAGCAGCTGTTCGCCCTGGCTCGCATGCCGGCGATGAAGCAACTGCTCCCGCCGGGCCAGGCCGATGCCTACTACGCCTACTACGCTGGCGTGGCCACCGCCGTCTTCCTCATCGGCTGGGCGCTAGGCGGCCTCGCCTTCGGCGTCCTCGGCGACCGCATCGGCCGCGCCCGCACCATGATGCTGACCATCCTCGTTTATTCGCTTTTCACCGGCCTCAGCTTCCTCTCGTTCGCCTTCTGGGACTTCGCCGCCTACCGCTTCCTGACCGGCCTCGGCGTCGGCGGCGAGTTCGCCGTCGGCGTCTCCCTGGTGGCCGAGGTCTGGCCCGACCGGTTGCGCCCCGCCGCCCTAGGCTGGCTGCAAGCCAGCTCGGCCGTCGGCAACATCGCCGCCGCCTTCATCTCCTTCGGACTGGCCTACCTCCCGGCCGCGGCCCTCGGACGGCTGTCCGTTTTCGGGCTGCAAATCCAACCGTGGCGCGTCATGTTCCTGGTAGGCGCGGCGCCCGCCCTGCTGACCCTCCTCATCATGGGTCGGCTCCGGGAGCCGGAGCGCTGGAAGGCCGCGGCCGTGTCCGGGGACCTGAGCCGCCGTCTCGGATCGTTCAAGGAGATGTTCAGTGACCCGCGGTGGCGGCGCAACGCCCTGGTGGGCCTGGGCCTGGCCTTCTCCGGCGTGGTCGGCCTGTGGGGCATCGGCTTCTTCAGCTACGACTTGTTGCGGCTCGTCTTCCCGGCCGACCCGCACGAGATGGCCAAGGCGCTGGGCGTGGAAGGCTGGACTTCCGTTGTGCCGTACCTCACGCCGAACAATCTGGTCAGCCTCGCCTCCGTCTTGCAGAATGTCGGCGGCTTCCTGGGAATTCAGGCCTTCTTGTGGTTCACCCAGCGGACGTCGCGCCGCCTGGCCTTCGGCGTCTCCTTTGTCCTGGCCCTAGTCAGCACGGCCTTCACCTTTCTCCTGATCGGCAAGATCGGCGGCCCGTGGGACGTGTTCTGGATGATTCCGATCATGGGCTTCTGCCAGCTGTCCCTGTTCGGCGGGTATGCGATCTACTTCCCAGAGCTATTCCCCACGCGCATGCGCAGCACCGGCACGTCGTTCTGCTACAACGTCGGCCGGTTGGTCGCGGCCATCGGCCCCTTCACGCTGGGGGCGCTGACGGCCTCGGTGTTCAAGGACTTCCACGAACCGATGCGCTACGCCGGTGTGGTGATGAGTGCGGTGTTCCTGCTGGGCCTGATCGTCCTGCCGTTCGCCCCGGAAACCAAAGGCCAGCCATTGCCGGAATAATGCGGAATGCAAAAGGAGACGACGCATATGACGACCCCGGATTGGCTATTGCAGCACGGCGGCGAGGCGCGCGTCAGCAAGAACGGTCTTTCCCTCACGGCTTACGTCGCGGGACAGCCGCAG
Organism: Planctomycetaceae bacterium UBA4732; assembly: GCA_002404095.1. Taxonomy (GTDB): domain Bacteria; phylum Planctomycetota; class Planctomycetia; order Gemmatales; family Gemmataceae; genus UBA4732. The sequence continues at coordinate 37,005 of DHJA01000077.1, forward strand.
TATCTGCTGATGCTCGCCCCGGTCGCCGGCAAGTACGGCTGCAAAGTGGTACAGTCGAATAACGGCAAACGCCTCGACGGCGGCGCGTCCTTTCCCACAACGGAAGCGGCGTTTCAGGGCGGCCTCGACGATTTACGCAAGGCGCTTGGTTGGTGAGGCGAGCCGGGTCGCGTAACAGTACTTTCAAAACGTACTCCTCACGCTCCGCGTGAGGAACAACCACCGCCCCTAATGTGTTCCTCACGCT
>DHJA01000077.1:37377-103779 GCA_002404095.1 Planctomycetaceae bacterium UBA4732
GCTCGCCGTTCCTCACGCGGAGCGTGAGGAGTACATTTTGAAAGTACTGGTAAGCGCCCGGAGTTGCTATTAGCGACTGCATCGAACTCCGGGCGCTTACGCGATCCGGCTCGCCAGGAGAAAGGGAGAATATCCCGGCGCCCCTCAGAGGATTTCCGTATGAACCCGCTAATCGGCCTCATCATGGGATCGCGCTCCGACTGGGAGACGATGACCCACGCCGCGCAGACTCTCGACGAGTTAAGCGTCCCCTACGAGGTGCGCGTGGTGTCGGCCCATCGCACACCGGATTTGCTATTTGAATACGCCGGGACGGCCGAGGCGCGCGGCCTCGAAGTACTGATCGCGGGGGCGGGCGGCGCCGCTCATTTGCCGGGCATGGCCGCGGCCAAAACGATATTGCCGGTGCTTGGAGTGCCGGTCGAATCGCAGACGCTGCATGGGGTCGATTCGCTGTTGTCCATCGTGCAAATGCCGGCCGGCGTACCGGTCGGAACGATGGCTATTGGTAAGGCCGGCGCCATAAACGCCGCCCTTTTGGCGACGGCTATTCTTGCCAATAAATATCCTCAATACCGCGAATCCTTGCGCCGCCGCCGTGAGGAGCAAACGCAAGCCGTCCTCGCGCAACCCGACCCGCGGGAGGCGCCATGAAGGTTGGCATACTGGGCGGCGGCCAACTAGGGCAAATGCTGGCCCTAGCGGGCCTATCGTTGGGTCTGCGTTTCCGCTTCCTCGAACCGGCTGACGAATCGCCCGCGGGACAGGTGGCCGAGCGCATTATCGGCTCCTTAGAGGATGCGGATTGTCTGGATCGCTTCGCCGACGGGCTGGACGTCGTCACCTACGAGTTCGAGAATGTGCCGACGGCTTCCGCCCGACGGCTGGCGCAGCGCGTCCCGGTCTACCCGCCGCCAGCCGCGCTTGAAGTCAGCCAAGACCGGCTGGCGGAGAAGCAGCTCTTCGGCCGCCTCAACATTCCTACGACCCAATACGCCAAGGTCGATATGCGCGCCGACTTGGATCAGGCGGTCGCACGACTTAAGGTTCCCGCAGTCCTCAAGACGCGCCGCCTCGGTTACGATGGCAAAGGGCAGATGGTATTGCGCAACGCGGATGACATGGAACGAGCATGGCGCCAACTCGGCGGCCAGCCTTTATTGCTGGAGGAATACATCGCCTTCGAGCGGGAAGTGTCGCAGTTGGCGGTGCGCGGGCGGGACGGTCGCGTCGCCTTTTATCCGCTTGTGGAAAACCATCACGAACAAGGCATCCTTCACTGGTCGCTGGCGCCAGCGCCCAACATGACGGCGGACCTTCAACGCACGGCGAACGACTACGCCTTGCGCGTGCTGAACGCCCTGGAGTACGTCGGCGTACTGGCGATCGAGTTCTTTCAGCGGCACGGCCGGCTGATCGCCAACGAGACGGCGCCGCGCGTCCACAATTCCGGCCACTGGACCATTGAGGGTGCCGAGACCAGCCAGTTCGAGAACCACCTGCGCGCCGTGGTCGGCTGGCCGCTCGGCTCGACGGCGCCGGCCGGTTACAGCGCGATGCTGAACCTGATCGGCGCCGCGCCGCCAGTGGAAACGCTCTTGGCGATACCGAATGCCCATGTCCACCTATACGGTAAGGCGCCGCGGCCTGGCCGCAAGCTGGGCCACGTCACCTTACGCGCCGCCGATGCCGAGTCGGCGCTCCTGCACCTGGACGAGGCGCGCGCACTGACGCTGCCGTCATCGACTGGGTGAGGGAGAGGTTGGATTGGCTACTCACGCCGATCCTCCGCCCTATCGGCGCCAAGGGCTTCGTCCCTGCCAAGGCGTTGGATCGTGGAGCGGACGTTCGGCTGGTTCGGACGCTACCGAGGCTTGAGCAAGGACTACGAAACCAATCCCCGCAATAGCGAGGCCTGGGTTTCCATCGCAATGATCTACCGCATGGTCCGCGCCATGCTGCCCAACCGCCGGGATGAGAACCGGCTGCGAAAACGCCCCAAACGCCGAAAAACCTGATTTCCAGACGCCCTCTAAGGCTATCCACACGTATGCTGCGGCGGCGGCGCCTTCATGCACTCCTTGAACAACGCTTCAAACTCGGGGCCGACCTGCTTGGCTTCCCCTTTAAGTTCATGCAAAAATTTGCGCTCGTTGTCGTCGATCTTGCCGTCGGCGAAGAGCATTCGCCGCAGCCACGTCGTCTCTTCGGCGTCGATCTTGCCGTGGGTAAGGATGTGACTCTTGATTGTCTGATAAAACAAATGCTCGAAGGCCGGCGTCATGTGCTGGACGCGCTTGTGCAGCTCCACCAGAAAATCGGCTTCCCGGCGGTAGACTTTGCCGTCCGTGTATAACTTCTCGCGTAGCAGTTCCAATTCGTGACTATCGACTTTGCCATTCGCCATTATCTTCTGTTCCAATTGTCGCAAATCCGTCATCATTCCCGTCTCCCACGGTTAGAGGCCTGAATGCGCGAACGACGCGGCCGGGCGACAGGCGCCAAGGCCCACCGCCCGGCCGACGCCTTTTACCTACTTCTGTGAATGCACGTGCGCCGTTTTGCTGTGGCGATCCGCATCCTGACTATGGCTCTTTGCGGAGTCGGCGTGCTTTTTCCCTTCGTCGTGTTCGCCGTGATCGTGGTGATGGGCCGCTTGGCGGTGATGATGCGCGGCCGTGTCATGGGACGCGGCGGCGGCGTGATGATGCTCGCTCGACGGGTGCTTCTTCTTCGCTGCCATGGATATTTACTCCCTAAAACAGAATCCGCGACGGCAGCCGCCAACTCCTGTGCCGTCGTAAGGCCGATTGCGAAGTCCGCGGCCGATTTGTCGTTGGCAATAATCTAGCGAATGGCCGCGTGGACGGCCATTAGACCGCGCTTTCAATCGGCTCGGGAAAGCATACGATATCGGTACTAACCCCCAGCCGGCTGAACCCGGCGCACAGGAACGCAACCGATGGCAGAAAAGCGTTTCATAATGAACGCCGGCCGGACTACCAAGCAGGGCCAGCAGATCAACGTCGGCAAAGATCACGCCGCCTACCAGGCAATCGTTTCGACTGTTACCATGAATCCAGAGGACATGAAAGCTCTGGGCATAACGCAGGGCGGGACCATTCGCGTGAAGTCCGAGTGCGGCGAGGCCAACTTTCTGTGTCAGGAGGGGAAGGTTCCCGAAGGGATGCTTTTCGTCCCTTACGGACCGCCGACCTGTCACCTTATGGGCCAAAAGACCGACGGAACGGGAATGCCCACCTCAAAAGGTTGGGAGGTCGAGGTCGAGCCGGTCGCCGCCGAGGGAAGTGAGACTTTGAAATAGGAGGCAACCAATGAACGACGCCGGGTTTCGTGGAGATGCCAGAGAGGCTGAGGACGCTATTTCTCAGCTGCCGGTTGGGAATGAGACGGCGGAGCCGCTCGCCTGGGAAATGATCGACGCTGGCCGCTACATGCCGCGCCGCATCCGGGGCAGCTATCGCGGCAGGGTGCTGGGCTGAATGTTCGTTGTGCCGTCCAGTTCGGACGCCGATGAAAAATAGTGGGCGACTCGCTCCGCGAGTCGCATTGGCAACGTAAATCGCGGATGGAGAATGCGACTCGCGGAGCGAGTCGCCCACCATGATCGTTAAAGGGGATAGGGAATGGATCTGACCGTTGTTAAGAACGCCACGTGTACTTTCTGCGGTTGCGTCTGCGACGACATCGAGCTTCACGCCGACGGCGTACGCATCGTGAAGACCAAGAGCGCTTGCAGTCTCGGCGAATCCTGGTTCAAAAACCATACGGCCGAACACCTCTACCCCGACGCCTTGATCGACGGCAAACCGGCCACGGTGGACGCGGCGGTTGATGCCACGGCCGACTATCTCATCAAGGCCAATATGCCTTTGGTCTACGGCCTGAGCAACGTCACCTGCGAGGCCCAGCGCGGCGCCGTGGCTCTGGCGGAGATGGTGGCCGGGGTGATCGACAGCCATACATCCCTCTGACACGGTCCAACAGAAATTGCCGCCCAGTTGGGCGGCAAAGTGACCTGTACACTGGGCGAAGTCAAGAACCGGGCCGACTTCATCGTCTATTGGGGCGGCAATCCGGCGGAATGCCATCCACGGCATTTCACCAAGTACACGCTGACCCAGAAGGGCAAATTCGTACCCAGGGGCCGTAAGGATCGCACGATGGTCTTGGTGGACATTCGGGAAACGCCCAGCGCGAAAGCCGCGGACATCTTCCTGCAGATCAAGCCGACCAAGGATTTTGAAGTTCTCACCATCCTCCGCGCGCTCCTCAAGAACCAGACGGTGGACAGGGAGCTTGCGGCCGAAACCGGGCTGACGCTCGAACAGCTTCAGGACTTGGTGGATCGGATGAAATCCGCCCGTTTCGGAGTGATATTCTTCGGAATGGGCATTTCGATGACGCGCGGCAAGCACATGAACTCCGCGGCGATCCTGACGCTGGTGGCGGAGTTGAACGCCTTCACGAAATTTGTGGCCATGCCGATGCGCGGCCACGGCAACGTCACCGGAGCGGACGTGGTCATGCGCTGGACTACGGGCTATCCCTTCGGCGTCAATCTGTGTCGCGGTTATCCGCGTTACAATCCCGGAGAGTTTTCGACGGTGGACCTATTGGTTCGGGGAGACGTGGACGCGGCGCTCATCCTGGGCGCCGATCCGGGGGCGACGATGCCTCAACCGGCCATCGACCATTTGGCGCGCATTCCGACCATCGTACTTGATCCGAAAGTGACGCACACGAGCCGGCTGGCCCGCGTCCACATCACCACGGCGGTCACGGGAATCAGCGCGACGGGGACGGTGTACCGCATGGATGAGATACCGCTGCCGCTGCGGCCGGCGTTGAAATCGCCGTATCCGACGGATGAGGAGGTTATCCGGCGCGTCAGTAAAGCGGTCGAGAAGAAGATGGCGTTGTCCACGGCCTCAAACGGTATAACGATGAGGGCATGAATATGACCGCCGGAAACTTCGATCAAGTCCTTCAAGCGTTGAGACAACGCAAGCCGTTCCAGATGTTCACAGTCGAGTTGACGGGAGGGCATCGCTTCGAGGTCGATCACCCGGGGGCCATTGTCATCCGCGATGGCGTTGCCGTGTTCCTGGCGCCGGGCGGCAGCCCGATCTGGTTTGACCACCTTAGTGTTAGTCAGATTGAGGGGGCGCCGGCCAACCCTTCTGGCGAACCGATTTGATGTCGGAAAGGAGGCAATAGTGATCGAACTCACCGAAGACCAAAGAAGGCAACTGGAGGACGGCAAGGCCGTCGATATCGCCGACGCGAAAACGACCCATTGCTACGTAATCCTGAGAAAGGACGTGTACGAGAGGGTTCGTCGTCTCCTTTACGACGACTCCGACTGGACCCAAGACGAACTGCTTCTCACACTGGCCCGATCCTCCAAAGACAACGGCTGGGACGAACCAGGTATGGAAGCCTATGACTGTTACGACGAGGAACGGATGAAGCGATGCCTATAAAGCGCGGCGATGTGATCCTCGCTTTCGTACCGAACGTCGGCGCTCCCGGCGGCAAATTGCGCCCGGCGCTTATCGTGCAGTCTGACCACAACAACGCCCGTCTGAAGGAGACGATCCTGGCTGCCATCACCAGCAATACGTCGCGGACCCGTGAATCGACGCAACTTCTTGTGGAGTTGGCGACTCCGGATGGGGCGGCTTCCGGGCTGCTGAACGACTCGGCGGTGCGCTGTGAGCGGCTCCACTCGATTGCCCAGTCGGATGTGCGGCGCGTCATTGGCAATCTGTCCTCCAATCTTATGAGACAGATCGACGAGTGCCTAAAGGCGGCCTTGGGGATCCCATAGGCGGCGGCTAAGACGGAGCGGTCAATGCGGTTTCGTTGGATCGACTGGAACCGAGAACACGTCCTTGAGCATGGAGTGGACCCAGAGGAAGCGGAGATGATCCTCAAGCAAGCCCGATCACCCTTTCCCCGCAAGATCGAGGAAGACAAATGGCTGGTCATCGGGCCGGGCCGAGGAGGTCGATTCTTGCAAGTCATCTACATTTTTGATCCAGATAAGACTATTTTCATCATCCATGCGCGTCCCGTTGAGGAACGTGAAAAAAAGCGCTTGCGAAGGAGGCGGAAATCATGACGCGGAAACGTACCCCCAAACCATATTGGGAGATGACTACCGCTGAACTGCGCGAAGCGACCAAGCAATTTGATGAGGAGTTCGTGGCGGAAAAGAGCCGGCCGCTCACGCCGGAGGAGGAAGCACTTTGGGAACGCGCCAAGGCCAAGCTCCCGAGCGCCGAGGATGGACAGAACGAACAGACCGTTGCCATTCGATTGAATAAGGTTCTCCTCGATCGCTGTACCGCGCTGGCCAAGAAGAAACGCCTCAGCCGGGATGTCCTTGTCGCCCGCGGCCTGCGCGCTCTTTTGGCGGCCGAAGGTGAATAAAGCGGATTGCTGACCCGGCACTGGTTTGGTTTGTTTGATCCTGGAGTTTTCATGCTTAGGATAACCGGCGGCAAAATCTACGATCCCGCGAACCGCATTGACGGCGTAATCCAAGACATTTGCATCTCCGATGGGCGCATCGTCGCCAACGTCGAGGGCGGTCGCACCATCGACGCCACCGCTATGGTGATTTTCCCCGGCGGCGTAGATGTCCACACCCACGTCGCGGGCGCGGCCATAAACTTCGCCCGCGCCATGACGCCTGAAGATCACCGTAAGGCTCACCCTTTTCTACACACGCCCTTAAAGCGCTCCGGCCTCGGCGGCGCCACTCCCACTACCTTCGCCACCGGCTATCTGTACGCCGGCATGGGCTGGACCACGGTTATCGAAGCCGCCGTGCCGGTCCTCACCGCCAAGCATACTCACGAGGAGTTGGGCGACACGCCCATTGTGGACAAAGGCTGTCTGTTGTTGCTGGCTAACAATGAGATTCTGATGGATCTCTTGGAAGCCGGCGAAACGGAGCGCGCCACCCACGTCGTCGCCTGGCTGCTCGGGGCCGCCAAAGCATACGGCGTGAAGGCCGTCAACCCCGGCGGCGTCGCGGCCTGGAAGTGGGGGAAGGACGCCAAGGGTCTTTCGTCGCCAATTGAAGGCTATAGCAAGGCGACGCCGGGCAAGATCATCGCCAGCCTGGCGCGGATCGTGGACGAGCTGCGCCTGCCGCATCCGCTCCATATCCACTGTAACAACCTCGGCGCTCCAGGGAATTTCACGACCACGCTGGAAACCATGAAGCACTTGGAGGGGAACCGGGCGCACATGGCGCATCTTCAGTTCCACTCCTACGGCGGCGAGGACTGGCACACGATTCGTTCCGAGGCGGTCGCCATCGCCGAGTATTTCAACGCCCATCCGAACCTCACGGCCGACGCCGGCGCGATCCTGTTCGGCGACGCCGTGACGATCACCGCCGATGGGCCGTGGCAGCACCTGCTGTATCAACTGACCGGCCGAAAATGGGGCAATTTGGACGTGGAGAACGAAACCGGCTGTGGCATCGTCCCCTACACTTATCGGCCAAGCAACCTCGTTAACGCCGTGCAATGGGCTGTCGGGCTGGAGCTGCTGCTTCTCATCAACGATCCCTGGCGCATCTACCTGACCACCGACCATCCCAACGGGGGTTGCTTCTGGCGATATCCGGAGATTATTCATCTGTTAATGAACGCCGACTTCCGGCGCGAGCGCGTGAAAAAATTGCCCGCCAAAGCGCTTGAGCGCATTGTCCTCATGGACCTGGACCGCGAATATACGCTATCCGAGATCGCCATTATCACTTCCGCCGGCCCCGCGCGGGCGTTGGGATTGCCTCAGAAGGGACACCTGGGCGTCGGCGCCGACGCGGACGTGACCATCTACAACGACTACCCCGAACCGGAGCGCATGTTCGGATACCCGCGCTACGTCATCAAAGGCGGAGAGGTCATATTGGAAGAGGGAGAGATTCGCCTGACGCCGCAAGGCCGCGAATTCATCGTCCAGCCGGCGTACGACGAGAAGATCGAGGAATATCTGCGTCCGGCGTTTCAGCAGGTTTACACGATGTCGTTTGACAACTACCCCGTGGAGATGGAACGCATCGCCCGGCCGGAGATACGCGCCTGCGAGTGAGTGAAACATGATCACCTTGACCCTTAAAGAGCAGCCTAACGTCCCGCTGGAGGCGGAATGCCTCTCGCCGGACGTTACGGCGGGCCTGGTGCTCGCCGAGGTTCGCGCCCTTCCAGTATTTCTTGGCAAGCGTCAGCTGCGTCTCGAAGATTTTTTCAGCATCGAAGGAGAAGGCGGCGACGAGCTAGAGATTCACGGCGACGTCCACCAGGTTAAGTGGATCGGCCGCGGCATGACGCGCGGCCGCATCAACGTCGTCGGCAACGCTGGAATGCACCTGGGCGCCTACATGAAGGGCGGAATCATCAAGGTATCGGGCAACGCCTCGGACTGGGTAGGCGGCGAGATGACTGACGGCTTAATTCACATTCGCGGCAATGCCGGCGGGCAAGCCGGGGCGGCTTATCGCGGCAGCCTCGCCGGAATGCGCGGCGGCGCCATACTTATTGAAGGCTCCGCGGGCCTGGAATTAGGTTCGAGGATGAAAAGAGGCGTTATCGCCGTCAAGGGTTTGGTGAAAGACTTCGCCGGTTTACAGATGAAGGGCGGAACGATTTTTCTGTTAGGCGGCGCCGAAATTCGGACGGGCGCTTGGATGATCCGAGGCACGATCGTCTCTCTCGGGCCGATCCGGCTTTTGCCGACCTTCACCTATGCCTGTGTGTACAACCCTACGTTTTTGCGTCTTTATGCTAGGCAACTTAGGCCGTTTGGGTTCTCGATTCCTTATGCCGTCCAAGATGGCGCTTACCGACGTTACACCGGGGACGCATCCGTGCCGGGCAAAGGCGAACTGCTCTTATGGCAAGGGCATGCTTCCTGAGAGAGATTTTTCGGGCGCAAACCTTTAAAAAGTTGGCGTTCCCAGATAGAATAGAGACAGCGGACCCGCCTTTTCGGAGCGCCCTTCGCTCAGAGTCGCTTGCCTTCACATTAGAAGTGAGGCGAGCCAATACCATGATTTTGCAACCGGGTTGGAGAGTTTGCTGATGCGATCTTCGTTTTCCCCTGAGGTTCCCGCCGCGTCGGAAGCCCGTGTGAACGTAAAAGCTTTGGTCAAAGACACGGTCATTGATGCGCTTAGTCTTGAACCGGCCGATTTCGATTGGCAACGTTCGCTGGCGGAATTGGGTTGCGATTCGCTGAACGTTATTGATATCCAGTTCGACCTGGAGAAGAAACTGGGCGTGCGCAACCTGGGATTGGCCGGACCGATAGGCTTTGATCCGATGAAGGCGCCGTTGTTACGCTTGGCGCAGCACATCCGCTCGATCTTACGGCCGGCTTGACGGGTAGTCTGCCGCCGATGGCGGGCGTCCCAGTGCGACGAACAGTTGAAACTGCGCCACGTCGTAGCCCGTCAGCGCGCGGATCAAGTCTTGTCGGGCAGTGGCCAAGGAGTTAACGCTGTCAAGCACCTCGATCAGCTGTCCCTCCAGGTTCTTAGCGCGCACCAAGTCCGCCCGAAACGACTGAGAAGCTGTCTGAACTCTCCGGCGGGCTGTGTCCACTTCTTCCAAATGGGCCGCCGAAAGGGCCAACGCCTCCGCCACTTCTCGCCGGATGCGATCAATCGTCCGTGTTCGCTCCGCCTCGGCCTCACCGACTTGAGCGCGACGGCGCCGCTGTCGCGCCCAATTGCCCACCCCGAAATTCTCCAGCGACCAAACTGCGTAGGCGTCGAAGTCGGTACGGCCGCTGAAATGGCCGAAGCGAGAGTCCGCCAGGTCGCTGCCGCCGCCGAATTGTCCCGCGCTGTAACCAACGGAAAGCAACGGCAGCAACGGGCGCAGTCGCTCCTGCCGCAGGAGCGTCTCGTTGGCCGCCACGTCCGCCGAACGCGCGGCGATTTCCGGCCGATCATCCAGGGCGATGCGGACGAGCGCTTCCAGGTCGGCATGGGGATCCACGAGTTGGATGAGCGGCGGCGGACCATCGGGGGCGTGCAAGCGCACCGCGGGGTCCATGTCCAACACGCGCGCGAGCGCTGCCGCGGCGACCGCGACTTCCTCCTCGGCGCGCTGCTCTTCGGTATGCAACAACAGGGCGCTGCCGCGCGCCCGTTCGGCGTCCGATTGACGCCCTTGGCCCGCCTGTGCGAATGCGGCAGTCAGCGAGGCGATTTGTTCGGCCTCGGCCTCCGACTGGCGGTACGCCTGGAGACTCGCTGCCGCTCCCGCCAGATCGAAATAACGAGTGGCCGCCTCCAATAGAACCGTGTTGCGCGTGGCCTGCGCGTCAAAGCTCCGGCCGGCGACTCGCTCGCGGGCGGCGCGCGGCGCGAACGCGGCGTCAGCAAGGTCGGCGAAAAGGTGTACGCCGGGGAAGCCGACGGTTCCGGCCCCGACAGCTTCCGCGCCGGCCCCGTCGTAGAGCGATTGGCGAGTGACTTTGCGGATAACGCCGGTAGCGGTCTGAAGCGAACCTTGATGGTCGTTATAACTGACCCCAGCGTTTAGCGACGGCAGAAGGAGGGCTTGCGCCTCTAGCTGTTCCGCGCGGCTCGCCGATACAGCCTCTTGAGCCAGTGCGATAGTAGGATTGTCCGCTCCAGCCAGGCCAATGGCCGTCTCCAGGTCGATGGAGTAATCCGCGAAGGGAGGCGGAATCGCATTAACGAAGGGGTGGGTTTCGGCGTCCTTCGGCGGCGTCGCCTCGTCGACCGCATTCGTCTGGATAATCGCGGGGCCTTCTTCCTTCGCCTCGCTCGCCATGTCGTTCTGGGCCGTTCGTTGTTCTGGACGGAGTAAGGTTTGACATGCCAGCGGCCCCGCCAACAGAGGAAGCAGTGCGACCAGCCATTTCAGGCGGAGTGATCGAATATTCATAGAAGACTTCCCCCCTCCCCTTATTGAAGAAACTAGGCGGTGCGGCGGTCACTTCGCGGCCGGCGCCGGGGAAGCGACGGCCGGCGGGGGAACAAGGTCGGCGGGCACAGGCCGGGCGAGGTATTTGGCAGGGGGCTGCCCCAAGGCGACGTACAGCTCGAACTGAGCGCGATTGTAATTTATGATCGCGTCAAGGTAGGCGTAGCGGCTGCGGCCAAGCAATCGCAGGCTATCCAGAACTTCAATGGGCAAACCTTGCTGGTTCTTGGTTCGCACGAGGTCTCCCTGAAAAGCTTTGGCGCCGGTCTGGACGGCCCGCTCGCCGGTTTCGATCTGGGCGAAACGGGTGTGCGTCCGCGCGTAGGCCGTTGCAACCTCCGCGCGTACCCGATCAAGGACTTCGATCTCGCGAAAGTTGTTGGCGCGGACGTTGCTCTGGGCCAGTCGAACCAACGCCAGGTTGCCGACCCCGAGGTTGCGCGCCGTCCAATAGGCCACCGCGTCAAAATCCGTCCGGGGCGCGAAGCTGTCGAAGCGCGCCTGCTGGCCGAAGGTTCCGTCGGAAGCGATGTTGCTGCCGCCGCCGAAGGTTCCGGCGCTATAGCCGACGATGACGTTGGGCGAGAACGGCAACACCTTGGCCGCGTCCAGCGCCAGCAACGTTTCCTGGATGGCCGCCCGGCGCTCGCCCAATTCCGGCCGCTGCATTAGGGCTATGGCGATCAACTCCGGCAACGGGATGGGGTCGGGGACGAGCGGCGCGGGCACTACCCAGCCGTCGGTCGCCTGAAGTCGCGGCGAAGGGTCGAGGTCGAGCAGTTGGGCAAGACGGGCGGAGGCGGTCAGCACGTCGCCCTCGGCCTGGAGAACGTCGGCGTCGCGCGTTTCCAACTCGGTGGCGGCGCGGTTGGCGTCGGCGTCCCGTCCCTGGCCAAACGTGGCGAACTTCGCGGTGATACGAGCGACCTCACGGGCCTCCTCCCGCGTCTGAGCGGCGATGGCCCGCCGTCCTTCCGCCCGCAGCAATTCCATATACCCATCCGCCACGCGCAGCAGCACGTCATTGCGGACGGCCGCGCTGCCAAACTCCCGCTCTCGCACAACCTGTCGGGTTATGAGGCGCGCATAGATGCCCTCTGAGATGTTGCCTGCCCACACGACGCCGGGAATGTTCACCGTACCGGCGCCGATGGCGTTGGCGCCGAGGCCGACGTACAGCGCCTCGCGGTTCTCTTTCTGGATGATCCCGACGGATCGCTGGAGAGGGCCGGTGTGCGAGTCGAAATTCGTGCCAACGTTAAGGGAGGGCAAAATCTGGGCGGCGGCCAGTTGCCGCAGCGCCACCGCTTCCACGACGCGCTCGCGGGCCAGCATGATCTCGGCGTTTTTCACTCCGGCAAGTTGTAAAGCGCTGGCGAGATCGATCGGCTCGGCTTGAGCGTCGAGGAGGGAAGCAGGCCGGGGCGGCAATTCGGGGGCTACCCGTTTTGGGCGCGGCGCGTCTTCAGCCTTCTCGGCGGGAGGCGCGGCGCCGAGTCGGCCCGCGCTTACGAAGAGCGCCGCCCCTAGCAATCCCCCTGCGCAACAGCGAACGAAACAGAACGACGGCATGGCTTCCTCGCGATCTTAACTGCGATGCGTAAAAGCATGGTGCGAAACTCGGGAAGATAGGCACGGAGCAGGACAAATGTCGCACACTGGGTTTCAACGGTTTGGCGCTTGACCCGCCAGGACTTCTTGGCGTCTCCACATAAATCAACGCGAATACCAAGAGAGCCGCCATTGTTGTCTATCGGATCGGACCAACCCTTGCAATCAGGAAATCTCCTTCCGGAGCGCCGCGAAAACCTAGGCAGACTTGCGTAGAATCCGAGGAGAGACATCGTGAGAATGTGCTTGGATTGTGCTCGGACGTTCGAGAGGGCTACGTTTTATGGAAACAACCTCCGCGACTCTTGCCCGCGCCATCGCGTATCGCCGGGCGGGCGACCTCCGCCAAGCGGAGGCGGTTTATAACCAAATCCTCCAGGCTGAGCCATTGCAAATAGAGGCGCTGCAAGGCATGGCCGGGATCGCCTATCAGCTGGGCCGTTACGACCAAGCCGCCGAGTGGCTTCGCCGGGCGGCGACGCTCCGAGAGGACGATCCGATACTGCACAGCAACCTGGGAGCGACCTACCGGGCGGCGGGCCGACTGGCGGAGGCGGAGGCTTGCTACCGGGAGGCGCTGCGGCTCCAGCCGGACCTGGCCGAGGCGTACAATAACCTCGCCAACATCCTGAAAAGTCAGCGCCGCCGACCTGAAGCACTGGCCTACTACTGGCAGGCCGTGCTAGCCAGGCCGAACTACGCCGCCGCCCACCATAACTTGGGCTTGGCCTTGTTGGAACAGGGCGATCTCGACGAAGCCGCGGCGCGGTTGCGCGAAGCCGTGCGCCTTCAGCCCGACTGGGCGGAGGCCCGCCAGAGCCTGAATTTCGCCCTGGCAAAAGCTTCCGTCGAACCGCCGCTGGCGCCCGCCCCTCCGGAAGAAAACCCACAAGCGCGCGCCGAGGGCGAGGCCCGCTTCACTCGGGGCGTCGCCCTGGGAAGAGAGGGCCGGCTCGACGAGGCGGCGATCGCGTTTCTGCACGCCCTGCGGCTCAGGCCGGACAACGCCGAGTCATGCCTCAAGCTGGGCGCGGTTTTGAGGGAGCAAGGCCATCTGGAAAGAGCGCGAGGCTATCTCCGCCATACCCTGCGCCTTCAGCCCGGCTTGGCCGAAGCGCACGTCCGCCTGGGCCTTGTTTACACCGATGAAGGCAAACTGGAGGAGGCGGAGGCTGCTTACCGCGAGGCTCTGCGTCTGCGGCCCGATTCGGTTTCGGCTCTGGGCAATCTCGCCGTCCTGCTTGACGAGCTGGGACAGGCCGAGGAGGCCCGGACGCTCGCGGAGCAAGCCCTGGCCCTAGGCCCGGAGGAACCCCAGGTACAAAACCAGTACGGGATGTTGCTGGCCAACCAGGGCCGCTTTGACCAAGCGCGGACGCATTTTCTGAAGGCTCTGGCACTCCAACCCGACTTCGCCCCGGCGACCTTTTTCCTGGCGCGGGATGGGCGCCAACTCTTCACGGATGTTGACGTCGCGCGCATCGAGCAACTACTGCGCCGGGATTCCCTGCCGCCGCGCGACCGGATCAATCTCCATTTCGCCCTGGGTCGTCTCTACGACCGGGCCAAGGCTTTTGACGAGGCGTTCCACCATTGCGATCAAGGCAACGCCGCCAAGAGAGAGGTGCTTCGACTCCAGGGTAACACTTTCCAATCCGCCGCGCATGCCCAATTCATCGACCGGCTTATCGCTTCGTTCGACTCGGAATTTTTCCGCCGGGTGCATTCTTTCGGCAATGACAGCGAACTGCCGGTGTTCATCGTCGGCATGCCGCGCTCGGGCACGTCGCTCGTGGAGCAGATCCTGGCCAGCCATCCCGCCGTGTTCGGAGGAGGAGAACTCCGTAACATGAAGCGGTTCGTGGGGGAACTGCCGGCCGAACTGTCCAGCCCGGCCGAGTTTCCAGAGTGCCTGGACCGACTGGACCAGGAAGCCTCCCGCCGACTAGCGGAACGCTACCTGGAGGGATTGCACCTTCTCGGCGGAGCGAAGATCCGCGTCACGGATAAGATGCCGATGAATTTCCACCAGCTGGGCCTGATCGCCGCTCTATTCCCCCGAGCGCGGATTATTCACTGCCGGCGCGACGCGCGCGACGTCTGCTGGTCCTGCTTCTTCCAGAATTTCCGCGACATCCACTTCGCCTGCGACCTGAAGGCGCTGGGAGCGTATCACCGTCAGTACGAACGACTGATGACTCACTGGAAGGAAGCGTTGCCCGTCCCGGTGCTTGAGGTGTGCTACGAAGAATTGGTCGAAAATCCAGAGCGGGGCAGCCGGGAGATCGTCGCCTTCTGCCGGCTCCCCTGGCACGAGGACTGTCTGACTTTTTACCGGACCCCGCGCTCCGTGCGAACCGCCAGCAACATGCAGGTTCGCCAACCGGTTTATAAGCGCTCCGTCGGTTATTGGAAGAACTACGAAGCCCACCTTGGCCCGTTGTTCCAGGCTCTTACCGGAGCGCCAGGGGGTAACTCCCTGGCGTTCTGATGTGCCCTTAGAAGCCGCTTCCCGAGCCGGAGAAGCCGGCCCCGGACCCGCCGAAGCCGGACCCGCCGAAGCCGGTCCCTGAACAGCCGCAGCCGCTGAAGCCGCTGAAGCCGCCGAAGCCGCCGAAGCCGCCGAAGCCGAAGGGGCCCAGCCCCGGCTCGATGAAGGTATCCACGGGGACGGGGACGAACACCGGAACGAAAACGGGGTTGGGATTGACGACGACGTCCAGACCCCCCTGGTCGTTGATGAACTCCTGCGAGCCGGCCAAATCGGCGAGCAGTTGCGAGGGCGTTTGACCGGCCTGGAGCGCGCCCACAAAGCCCGACAGCCCGGCCGGGTCGGGTGCGCGCCCGAGCACTTCCTGATACGCGGCGGTCACGAGCCGCCCCTCGGATTCCGTACTGGTGACGATTGATAGGGCAACCATCGAGCGCGAGGCGCCCGCATTAAGCTGCCCGGCCCATTGCGCCACTTCCGAGGCGCCCGCCGGCCGGCCGAGGACGGCCTTGTAAACGGCGCCCACGTAGCGGTTGTTGTCGCTTCCGTGGAGGGCGAAGAACTCGTCCGACCCAATGATTGTGGCCTGCAGCTGCTGCTCACCAAGGCCGTTCTGCAACTGTCCCACCCAGGCTTGCACCTCCTGGCTCGACGCGGGACGCTTCAGAAAGATTTGGTAGTCGGACTGGACCAGATTACCCAGAAACTCTGAGCTGGTGGTGAATGCCAAGGCCACCTGGTTTGCAGAAGCCCCGGAGTTCAGTTGGTTGACGAAACCAGCGACCTCCGGCGCCGACGCGGAGCGATGCAGCAGGTCGCCATACAGAGCGCCGACGAAGGACGACGACGACAGGACGTAGCGTGATTCCAGCGCTTCCAACTCAAGACGGACGCGCGGAGTAAATGAATTGCTCATGGACAGGCTCCTTTACCAGCCAGTCCGCTCACGGGTGCAATCCCCCCTGCCCGTCCTTGAGCTTGAGCATCCTCCTTGACAAAGACTAGATCAGGTAGTTGTTAAGAAATCCCTTCGCGGGATGTTGATTGCATGAAGTAAATGCACCTTTCTGCCGATTCTTGCGCGAATCGTCCTCAAATTGGGGAAGGAATGATCGCGCTCTCGCCCGCAGAACCGTTAACGTCGGCCGTAGGACGCCTCTCGCTCTCGCCGTCACCGTTCTCCTCCGAGTTCGGACGGCCGTTTGGCGAGGCGGTGCGTTCCCTCGACTCCTCCTCCACGTCCTTTTCGTCGGCCGGCGGAAGTCTGTCCGGTAAGACCAGCGAGTACAACGCCGGTACCACAAACAGGGTGGTAAACAAACCGGCCACCAGGCCGCCGAGCACCGCGCGTCCCAGCGGGGTGTTGGCTTCGCTGCCTCGCGCTAACCCCAAAGCCATCGGCAGGAGGGCAAAGAACGCCGCCAACGCCGTCATTACCACCGGCCGGACGCGCACCGACGCCGCATGAACGATGGCATCCGTTGGGCTGAGACCCTCCGTCCGCCGTAGGTTCTGCGCGAAGTCAGTCAGCAGCACGGTGTTGGACACCACGATGCCCACCATGAAGATCACGCCAAGCAAGGACTGCACGTTGACGGCCGTCCCCGTTACGAACAGGATCGCGATTACGCCGACCAAGCCGATCGGCACGGCTGAGAGGATCACTAGGGGGGTCAGCCACGATTTGAACAGGGCCACCATGAGGAAATAGATCAGCAAGGAAGCCAGGATCAAGCCGATTCCCAGGTTGATGAACGTGTCATTCATACGGGAATACTCGCCGCTGAGCGTGATCCGGCTGCCCTCCAACGGCGCCTTGGCGTCCGATGTGGGGTCGAACGGCGTCCACACGCCGCGCCGCGCCGCCGTCCATAGACCCCACAGCATCTTGTCCTTGACGGGCTGGCCGAATCGGGCGAGTACGGCGTAAACGTCGTCCGCGACGTGGCCCAGGTCGCGCCCGTGGACGCCCATCGTCAAGTCAATGGTGGGCTGCAACGTCGTGTGCGTAATCTCGGCCGGCACCTTGGCAGGCCGCACCGACGCCATGTTGCGGAGCGGAATTGACTTCTTTTGCGAGGGACTGTTGATCGGCACGTCCAGAAGCGTTTCGATGTCCGTAATATCCTCTTCACGATACGCGACGCCGACGTAGTACTGGTTGTGGGTGACGGGGTCGATCCAGAAGTTCTTCTTGTTGAATTGGATGCTCGAGTTCAGCGCGGCCACGAGGTTCTCCATCACTTCCATCTGAGTCAACCCCATGTCCGCCGCTTTGGCCCGGTCCACATCGACGATGTATTCCGGGTAGTCCAGGCGCTGAATGATCCGGCAATCGACCACGCCGTTTACCTTGCGCACCTCCTCCTTGATGACCTCGGCCACGCGGTGGGCCTTGTCGAGATCCTTGCCGGTGATACGGACGTTGAGGGGAGTCGATTTGCCCTCGTTCATGGCGCCGCGGATCATGCCGCCGGCGTCGAAGGAGAACTCCAGCTTATTTTTCGTGAACTCGGGCGAGTTGGCGAAGGTATCGCGGAGCAGTTCCACGGCCTCCTGGGCCGACCGGCCGCGATTCTCCGTCATCTGGACCTTGACGACCGCGTCCATGGGTCCGGAGTTGGGCGTGTAGGCGGCCGACCAGTCGGCGACGACGCCGATCTCGCTTATGACCAATTCCACGTCGGCACCCAGCTTGTCATGCACGACGTTCTCGACCTTGGCGATCTGTTTCTCCGTCTCCTCAATGCGCGTGCCGGGCCGCGCCCGCACGTACATCTCGAAGGCTCCAGCGTCCACCTCCGGAAAAAACTCGCGGCGCAGCCGCGGGCCGAGTCCCAGCACGACCACGACAAGTAAGAGGACGGCGGCGCCGACGACGAGCAGACGGCGGCGCATGGCCGCCCGAAGCAGGGTGACATAGCCCTGGATGGTGAGGTTGATCAGCGACTCCCACCGGGCGAACGCCCGGCCCAATAATCCCTTCCTCTGGGAGTTTTCGTGATCGCTGCGGTGTTCGTAGTCCTTGCCGAGGTGCGGTTGCGCCTGCGGGCCGTGGGAGTGCGTCCACAGGGAGCACAGGGCGGGGACGAACGACATCGACAGCAGGAAGGCCGAGATCATGGCGAAGGCGACGGCCATGGCCATCGGGCGGAACAGGAACGCTCCCATGCCCGGCATCAAGGCCAGCGGGGCCAGCACCAGCAGCGTACAGCAGCAAGCGACCAGCGCGGGCAGGGCGACCTCACTCGTGCCGACGAACGCCGCCAGCTTCGGCCGGACGCCCAGCCCCAGATGGCGGTGGGTGTTCTCCAGGCAGATGATGGCGCTGTCCACCAGCGGGCCGATGGCCAGCGACAGCCCGGCCAGCGTCATTACGTTGATGGTGTTGCCGGTGTAGTACAGGCAGGTGATCGCCCCCAGAACCGCGACGGGGATGGTCAGAATGGCGATCAGCGTCATCCGCCATTCGCCCAGGAAGAAGAGGATCACCAGCGAGCAGAGGACTGCCCCCAGCACCCCCTCTTCCACCAGGCTCTCGATGGACTTTTGCACGTAAATGGATTGGTCCATCACGACCTTGAGGTCGATGTCGTTGTGCGTCAGCTTGTTCTTCATCTCCGGGACCGCCTTCTTCAGGTCGTTGACCACGCTTAGTGTGCTCGAACCCTGCTGGCGGAACACCGGGATGTAGACCTCGCGCCGGCCGTTGACACGGACCACGTTGGTCTGGATAAAGCTGGCGTCCGTGGGCGTCGCCACGTCCTTGAGGAAAACGACCTTATCGCCCTCCTTCTTGACGGGGATGTCGCCCATGCGATCGATCAACTCGTACATCGCGTTGGAACTCATGGCCAAATCGCGCTTCCCGAACTTGGCGTCGCCGGTCGGCAGGAAGATGTTGTACTTGTCGATGGCGCTCATTAGATCGAGCGGCGACAGGTCGCGCGCCTGCATCCGGTCGCGGTCCATGTAGGCCATGACCGCCCGCACCTTGCCGCCGTAAACGACGGGCGCGACCGAGCCGGGCACGGCCATAATCATGTTGCGGACCTCATAACGGCCCGCGTCGTACAGGATCGACTCGGATTCGTTCTTGCTGTCCAGAGCCACCAGGCAGATGGGCGTCGTGCCGGTGGGGTCGAAGGGCAGGATGACCGGGGGGAGCGTTCCCGGCGGCAGATTGGGGATGGCTGCCGACGCCAGCGAATTGACCTGCGTCAGGGCGCCGTTGGGGTCGATGTCTTCGCGGTAAAAGTTGCGGACGATGCTGCATCCGACGATGGAACGCGACTCCTGGCGGGCCGTGCCGGCGGCCTGGCCCGTCCAGCGCTCCATGCGGTTGGTAATGTCCTTCTCGACGTCGGTGGCCGGCATGCCGCTGTAGAACGTCAGCACCTGCACGGCCGGGCTTTTGAACGGCGGCAGGATGTCGATGGGAATCATTAGGACGGCCAGCGCGCCGAGTACGCTGATGCTCAGGACCGCGACCACGACGGCGTACCAGTTGCCGAGGGAAAACTTGATCAGACCATTCATTCAGATCCACCCTTTGAAATCGTCGATCGGACATAGAGGCGCCAACTTTTTGGCGAGCCAGGGCTCACGCCCCGCCGCTCGCCGTTGTGTTAGTGACTCTTCGGCTCCTCTGGCGCCTCGGGGGAAGCGACGACCGCCGCCCCGTCCACTAGATCGCCGGTAGGGTGCAGGACGATCTGGTCGTCGGCCTCCAGCCCCTTCGGGATCGCGATCCGCACCCCGTTGTCGCTTCCGACGATCACCGGGGTCAGGCAAGCCTTCCCGTCCCGCACGACGAAGACCGACCCTTTGCCCTGTTCTCCCTTCCCCGTCAGGCAGGACGACGGCACGGAGAGGAGGTCGGCGCTCTGATCGAGGAAGATGGTGACGTGGCCGTACATGCCCTGCGCGATCTTGCCCGTCGGGTTTTTTTCCAGGTCGATTTCCACGTGCATCGTGCGGCTGCCGGTATCCTCGGAGCTGGCCGTCCGCGACACTTTGGCCTCGAGCGGCGGCCCCGGCAGGGCGTCGATCTCGACGACGGCGCGGTTGCCCACGTTGCAGTACGGCACGTCGCGATCCGGCATCTGGAAGACCACGCGCATCTTGTCCGTCCGCTCCACGGTCAACAGCGGCCGGCTGCCGCCGTCCGTCGCCGCCCGAACGTAACCGCCCGGGTCCATCGCGCGGTAGGTGATGACGCCGGTGTACGGAGAGGTGATGGTGGCGAATTGGACCATGACCTGGGCCTTCTCCACCTCAGCCTTGGCGACCTTGACGTCGGCCGCGGCGGCCACCACGTCGGCTTGGGCCTGGAGAACCTTGGCGTCCGCCGCCGCCACCATCGCGTTCGCCTTGGCCAAGGTCGCGTGGGCCTCGTCCTCGGCCGCCACGGCCGCGTCGCGATCGTCCTGGTGCTCGTCCACCAGGCGCTCGTCGATGACCGGGTTGCGCCCGGCGTTGTAAAGATCCTGCATGCGGCGGAACTGCTTCCCCCGGAACACGGCCTTGGCGTGGGTGCTCGTGATGGCGGCTTGTGCCCGGACGACCTCCGCCTTGGCCGCGCTTACGTCCGCTTGGGCGCTGACAACGTGGGCGTCCATCTGGGTGACGTGGGCCTGCGCCGCCTCTACCGCGGCCCTATGCCGCTTGACTTGTTTATCGAGGTCCGGCACGTCCACTTTGGCGAGCACCTGCCCCGTGGTCACCCGATCGCCGATGTCCACGGTCTGGGTTTTCAGGTAGCCCGACGCGCCCGCGACCAACTCGGCCGACTCGAAAGACTGGACCGACCCCGGCCCCTTGCTGGTGCGCGGCATCGCCCCCTTCAGAGGATGCGTCACTTCGACGCGAATTTCGTCGGAGGCGGTGGGTTCGCCCTCGTCTCGGGCGAGCGTTTCCGGCGATCCTGAGCTTTTCGTCAAGTAATAGGCGCCGCCGGCCGTAAACGCGAGCGCGACCGCCGCCACGACTAACCACCATTTCCATATCGACATAATTCACCTGTTTGAATCGTGTTTGGCGTAAGGCGTTCCGGGGACGGCCACAAGGGTTAAGGAGTCGGGTAGACCCTTTAAGTCGCTCATTATGTCCCCGAACAGCCAACGCCGCCAGTGAGAAACAACGCGCCGCTCCACGAACACATGCGAGCAGCGGCGCCACTGGGCCGCGCGAGCCACGGCCGTACGCACGTCCCACCCCGTCACGAAATCGAAGTCGGCGGTTAAGCCGCGTTCGGCGAAAGCTTCCGCCACGAACCGCTCGCGGATTCGCGCCTGCGTCTCGGAGCCGGCCACTGTCAATACGACCGGCGCGATCCGGAGCGCTTGGCAAAAGGTGACGACCGTTTCCAGAAAACCGTCCCCAGGCCTCCCGTAATGATTGAGGATCAGGGCGCGAGTGGCCGGCGCCAACGCTCCTGTCGCCGGAGCCGATTCGTCGAGCAATACTGACACGCTGTGGAACATTCGCACCTAGCCCCTGGTTATGTTTTGACGACGCACTCGGCCGCGTTCAAGACGGCCAGGGTGAGAAAATGAAGAAAGCTACAGGCGACCTCCCTTTCGTCGCCGGCGCGATCTCGAACGATCACCGGGCATTCCCCTTCATCCATTTTAGTCGTATCAAAATAATACGACCTGCCTTCTCCATCCTCCGTGAACTTCACATAATGCGGGGGACGGGTCGAATCTAGGTGATTCATGAGGACGATGTCGCCCCACAGGCGGTCGCGTGGCAGCCCGAACAATTCGTGTTCGGGCGACGACTGGGAGCCAAAGGACCGGAGGAAGGCGCGGTAGCTTTGCGGCAAGGGGGCGCCTAATTCACGCTCCACGGCGTCCAGTTCCAGGTCCGTCACGGCGCTCAGCCGGTTCGGCAAAGTGCCGAACCGCCGGTATATCAGCGACGTGACGTTTTTGGTGAGCTGAGCCTCGAATTCCGTGAATCGCCTCTCCAGGCGCCGCTCTGGTTGGGGGATATTAGGCGGGTTTCGGGACTGGTCCTCTTCACGCCCTTTGCGGAGTAGCGCCGTCCCGCGGCGCACATGCACTTCCTCCCGGTCCACCGTGACGCAAGGAGGAGCCTTGACGCCAAGGCGGGCCACGCCTGCGTGAACGGCCAAGACGACCAAACGAATCCGGCCATCGATCACGATCTCTTCACCGACCCGGCGACTCAATACTAACATTGGTGTCCTTCCTTGGTTCAGAGGCGAGGGAGCGATCTTTTACCGGGCGACAGTCCTTCCCATGCGGCGTACTACTCGCCTCGAGTAAAGCAAGCGTCGTGCCGCGCGGTCGGCCGCAACGCGCCTTTCTGCAACTCCTTGTTTGGTCTAGGGATGTGGAAGACTTTCCGGAAAAGAGGTTTCGCCGTGAAACGGAGGATTACTTCAGGCGCGAGCGGGTATCGGCCGACGCGGGCGACAATCGCCCGCCTCGCTCATTCGCCGGCGCCGTCTTGTTGGGGAACGTCCTCGGTAACAACTCGGTCCACCGTCATGCCAAATGTGCGCAGCTTGTGCCTCAACGTCGCTCGGGTCACGCCAAGTACCTCGCTCGCCTGGGTCTGGTGCCCATGCGTATAGCGCAAGACTCGTGTCAGCAGCAGACGCTCGACGGCGGCGACGACCTCTTCGTGAAGGGGGCCGACCGGGTGGCGGAGCCGGGCGTCGATGAACGCCGACAGGTCGAACGACTCCGCGCTTGAGGCATCGGCCGACGCCGGCGCGGCGGAAGGCGTCCCAAGTAGGTGTTCCGGCAGGAATTCAGGAAAGAGGAGGTGGCCGGAGGCGTTAAGCATGGCCTGCTTGACAACGCCTTGCAACTCGCGGACGTTGCCCGGCCATGCGTAGTTTTGCAGAAGTTCCAGCGCTTCCGGGGCGAAGCCTCGCAGGTCCAGGTTCAACTCCCGGTCGAAGCGGAACAGGAAGAAGTGGGCCAACTCCGCAACGTCCTCTAGCCGTTCCCGCAACGGCGGGACGCGGAGGGAGACGGCGTTAAGGCGATAATAGAGGTCCTTACGAAACCGTCCTTCCGCGACCAATTTCGGAAGATCCTGATTCGTCGCGGCCAGGACGCGCACGTCGGATTGGAGCGTCTCGTTGCCGCCGAGGCGCTCGAAGCGTTGATCTTGTAGTACGCGCAGCATTTTGGCCTGCAAGGCAGGCGTCATGTCGCCGATTTCGTCGAGGAACAGCGTACCCTTGTCGCATTGCTCGAACTTGCCGACGCGGCGCCGATCCGCGCCAGTGAATGTACCCTTTTCGTGTCCGAATAGTTCGCTTTCGAGCAAAGTCTCCGGAATGGCGGCGCAGTTGATCGCTAGGAACGGCTTGTCGGCTCGCCGGCTGTGCTGGTAAAGGGCGCGGGCGACCAGTTCTTTGCCCGTGCCGCTCTCACCTAGAATCAGGACGTTGACATCTTGGGGAGCGATGCGGCCGACGGTCTTGCACATCTCTTGCATAACCGGGCCGCGACCCACGATGCGGTCGCCGGCGTCGTCAGCGGGCAGAACGGCAGGGACGCTCATCAGACGCGCCGCGTCGAAGGCCCGCTGTAGCACCTGGCTGAGCCGTTCGAGGTCCACCGGCTTGACGAGGTAGTCGAAGGCCCCTCCCTTCATGGCCTCGATGGCCGTGTCGGTGGTGCCATGGGCCGTGATGAAGACAACCGGCCGACGAGGCGCGCGTGCGTGGATTTCGCGGAAGAGATCGAGGCCCGAACGGTCGGGCAACTGGATGTCCAAGACGATCACGTCCGGGGTGTGTTCGACCACTTGCGCCAGTCCGTCGGCCGCCGTGGCCGCCGTCAACACGCGCACCCCTTCCTCCGTAAAGACCCGGCGAAACGAATAGCGTACACTTTCTTCATCGTCAATGACCAGCAAGGTCGGCATGATTTTCCTCCGGGGGCGGCGGTGGCACGGTGATCAGGAAGCACGCGCCGCCTTCGGGGCGGTTGGACGCGGTGATGCGGCCGCCGTGTTCCTCAAGGATGCGGTTGGAAATAGACAGTCCCAATCCGGTCCCGGTCGGTTTCGTGGTGACGAAGGGCGTGAACAATCGGTCGGCCATCTCCGCCGGGATGCCGGCGCCGGTGTCGCTCACGGCGAGCCGGACGGCGCCCGACGCCTGGGCTGTCAGTTCCACGTCTAGGCGTCCGCCTTGGGGCATGGCGTCCAGCGCGTTGAGCAAAAGATTGACGAGGACCGTGCTAAATTGCCCACGGTCCACGCAACCGACCGCCGGTTGCTCAAGCCCGTGCAGTGTCACAGCGACCGATTGCTGTTGCGCCCGGCCGCGGACGAGATCGCGGGCCTGAGTCACCAGGTCGCGCAAGTCACAGCGACAGCGCTGAGGGGCCGGCAGACGAGCGAAGTCCAGGAAGCCTTGCACCGTCTGTTCCAGGCGGGCGACTTCGCCGTGGATAACGCGCAAATCCTCGGCGTTGAGTGGCGTGGGATTGCGAGACCGTAAGGCCGACTCGACGAGCATCTTGATCCCCGTCAGTGGATTGCGGATTTCATGGGCTACGCCGGCGGCGAGTTGTCCGACGGCGGCCAGCTGATCGGCGCGCAGCAACTCGCGTTGATGCTGCTGGGCGCGCTCGGTCACCTCTTCAACCTTGCGGACTATCGTTTGCATTTCGCGGTCGAGGCTCTGAAGATCGCCGTCGGCCGCCACGCTAACCGTGGCCACGTCGTGATCGAGATGCTGCGCGAGATCCTTGACGTGAACGCTCAAACGATAGATCGACTGGCTCAGCCCGCGCGCCATGCCGTAGCCCATGATGAGGCCGCCCACCGGCCCGGCCAGACCAAGCAAAACCATCGCCACTTCGGCCTGCCTGGTGACGGACAGGTTCTCTTGGGCCGACGCGTCCATCGCCTCCTTATTCACGCGCATCAAGGACTGACAGGGATCGACGACGTGACGGATCGGATGGGAGTCCATTAGCTTACGAAACGCAGCCGGAGTGCGGTTGGGACCGACCTCGGTTCGCAGCTGAGTCTGCTCCGACTGATAGCGCCGGTATCCCTCTTCGATCTCCGAAACCCAGTGCTTTTCCTCCGGAGTGTGGCTGGCTTGGCGTGCGGTCGCCAGGGCTTCCTCAAACTGCCGTTGGTCGGTTTCGATGAGATCGAGTTCGTCGGGACTGGGTTCCATTAAGTAAAGGAGATTATGGAACCGCAATTGCCGAACCCGGATTTCCAGTTCCTGCGCGGCCTGTAAACTGGCGACGTTGCGGGACAGGATATCCGTCATGTTGGCCTGAAGCCGCGTGACGTAGAAGACGCTGACTAGGCACGCGGCGAACAAGAGGAGGCCGATGACCACCGCCGGGCCTGTCACGCGTAGCAGGATTTTGGGATTCACCTCGGTCTCCTCTCTCGCAAACTCGCCGCTTGCTATCGCGCGAACTCGTCGCGCAAAAAGCTCTGCACCTCATCCCACATGTCCGCCGCCTTCGCAAAGTCCACGGCCATCGGATGCGCCGTTCGCCCGTTTTCAATAACGTCCGGCAGCGTTGCTTTCACCTCCGGGTTCAGCGGGATTTGATGGCTGTCCGCCTCGGCGAGTTGTTTTTCCATGTCAGCGCTAAGCAAGAAGTCCATTAACTTCCGCGCGCCTTCCGGGTCCGGACAACCGCGGATAATGGCGAGCGTATTTGGCAGAAATAACGTCCCCATGCGGCTGCCGGGAACCTCCTCGCGATCCAGGAAGAGGATGGCCACGTGACTGCCGGCCTTGATCTCTTCGAGCGAGTCGTCGGTGTCGGTGACGGCGACGGCGATCTCTTGGCCGGCCGGCGTTCGGCCAGCGCCGACCCACTCCGCCGCTTGTTTGTTGCCCGGCGAAATTTGTACGCCGTTGGCGCGCAAATCCTGATAATACTTCCTCGCCTTTTCCGGCCCGAGAACTTCAAATAGACACGCCGCTTGCGTCGCCGACGTGCCGAACTGCGGCCGCGACATCGCCACGCGGCCCTTCCACTTCTCGCCCGTTAGCTCAAGGAGGCTTTTCGGTCGATCCTTATCCTTTACCAAATCGGTGTTGACCAGCAGGACGCGGGCACGGGCGGCGAATGCGTTCCAATAGTGGTCCTTGTCCTTCGCAGACGCGGGATAGGGCGCGGCCGACGGGCTATCGTACTGTTCCAATAACCCCTGCCGTTGTAGCCGGATCGTCGAAAGGGGTTCGTTGTTCCAGAAGACGTCGCAGCGCGGCCGCTCTTTTTCCTTGACCAGTTCCACATAGAGACTGACCGACTTGTCCGCCTCGGTGTCGAACTTCGGGGTCGCTTCTATGCCGGTCTTCTTGTGGAATTGCTCCAGTACGCCTTCGGCGAACTCCTTGTCCTGAGCGCAGTACAGCACGACGCGCGGCTTCTCCGAGAAACAGCCGCTGATGGTCGTCAGCGCCAGGACGATTCCGAGAATTCGCGTCGGGTTCATGTCGTGATCCTTACTTCAAGTTGTGTCTCTGGCCCGCTTATTGGTAGGATACGCAAATCTCCGGGCGCTCACGCGACCCGGCTCGCCTTTTCCCGACACCGACGCCCGTTCCGAGGAACGCGATGAACGCCGATCTCCGCCGCCGCACCGATGACGTACTCAGCCGTCTGACTCAGATGCGGGACTCTCTTTGACGTGGCGGGTAAACAGGCTCAGCGCGAGAGCCTCAACGTCAAGATGGGCCAACCCAACTTCTGGGACAACCCCGAGAAGGCGCAAGAAATCATCGGCGGACTCAAACCGCTCAACGGCTTGCTCAAGCCTTATGAGGAATTGAAGTCCCAGGCGGAAAACATCCAAGCCCTAGGGGAAATGTCCGAAGAAGACAATTCCTTTGACACGGAACTTGAAAGCGAACTGAACGCCATCGAGAAAGCCCTCAGCGCGTTTGAAATGCGGGCCATGCTTAGCGGTTCACAGGACGCCAGCAACGCTTATCTACGCATCCAGGCCGGCACTGGCGGGACCGAAGCGTGTGATTGGGCCGAGATGCTCATGCGCATGTACGGCCGGTGGGCTGAGCGCCACGGCTTCGAGGCGGAAATCGTCGATAAGCTCGACAATGAAGAAGCCGGCATCCGTAGCGCGACGCTGCGCATCGTCGGCGACTACGCCTACGGCCAGTTACAAAGCGAGGCCGGGGTCCATCGGCTAGTGCGTATCAGCCCGTTCGACTCCAACGCCCGCCGGCAGACGTCGTTCGCGGCAGTGGATGTTACGCCCGAGATTGACGGCACGATTACCATTGAGGTTCGTTCCGACGAACTGCGGCGCGATACGTTCCGTTCCGGCGGCCCCGGCGGCCAGCACCAGAATAAGACCGAAAGCGGCGTGCGCTACACGCATCTGCCGACGGGCGTGGCGGCCGAAAGCCGCAGTCAACGCAGCCAGCACAAGAACGACGATATGGCCATGAAAATGCTCAAAGCCCGGCTCTACCAGATTGAAGAGCAAAAGCAAAAGGCCGAGGTCGAAAAGCTGTACGACGAGAAGGGTGAAGTGGCCTGGGGCTATCAAATCCGCAATTACGTCTTGCAGCCGTATACGCTTGCCAAGGATGTGCGCACCGAAGTGCAGACGGCCCAGGTGCAAAACGTGCTGGACGGCGACATTGACGAGTTCATTCAGGCGTATTTACGGCTGAAGGCGGAAAAGGCGCACAAAAAGGCGGCAAAATAGCACGCAAAGTGGGTCGCGCGCTCCCCTTCGGGTCGCGGCTAAACAGTTTTCGGACGCTGCGCACTCACCTCGCGGCGACTGGCTCAATCCACCACGGACTGAGGATGTGAATCTTCTTGAGGATGACATCCTTCTCGCCGCCGTTTTTGGCGGCGGCCAACTTGGCCTTGAGCTTGGCCATCTTTTCCTTGCGGTGATAACGGCGTTTCAATTCGCTTTTGCGTTCGACCATGTCGGTTATCCTGCGCTTCGAGTTTCAGTACGCCCTCGACGCTTTGAACGAGGGAGTCCTTATGTTATACGGCGGCGCCGTCGGTGCAAGGGCGGCACGATATTACGCGGGCGGCGCCGTTTCCGGAAACAGCGCGGCGAGAGATAGGCGAAAACCGGGGAGTACTGTTCCGCCGTCGAGCGTATCCGTTCGCGTCAAGCCGCGAATCTGAGTCAAAGTTTCATACACATCCACCAGTTGAAACAGCGGATAGACCACCCATACTTGGCGGACCCCTGCTTGAAAGTACTCCACTATTTTTTCCTTCAGTTCATCGACCCGATCTGACGGGCTGACAACCTCAACGACTAGGTCCGGCGTGACTTCCCAGGCGTTCCCGGCGATAGGCATACCCCTGTCGCGCGGCCAGCGCTCGAAGGATACGAACGCGGCGTCCGGGCGGCGATTCCTGTCGCGATCGAGCGCCAATTTGAACAGTCCCTCGTGAACCACTTCTCCGAGTTGGTTCGCATTCGCAAATTGGTTAATCGTCGCGGCGATCCGGAACGAAACACGGCCGGCGTAAGCGCTCATAGGCGGCAGCTCCACTCTTTCGCCATCAATGATTTCATAAAGCGGGTCGTCATCGACAAAGTCAACGACGGCGGGCGCCGACGCAAGCACCGGTTCCAGAACAGCGGTCGGGGTCATGGTAAAGTTCCTCACGGGGCCGAAGAGGCGATACGCCCCTCCATCGGGCTGGACGCCTGAGCATACAGTTTACGCGGAATCCGCCCCGCGAGAAAGGACAATCGCCCCGCCTCGCAGGCATAGCGCATCGCCCAGGCCATGCGCAACGGGTCTTTAGCGTGGGCAATGGCGGTGTTGAGCAGCACGCCATCACAGCCCAACTCCATCGCCACAGATACGTCGCTGGCCGCGCCGACGCCGGCGTCCACGATCACCGGATATTCCGGGTCGCCGTCTTTCAGATATTCAAGGATAATGCGGATGTTGTTAGGATTGAGAACGCCCTGTCCGCTGCCTATTGGACTGCCGGCCGGCATCACGCTGACGGCGCCTGCCGCTTTCAACCGACGGGCCATGATCGGGTCGTCGCTGGTGTAGACCAGCACTTGAAAGCCTTCCTTCACCAGCTGCTCGGTCGCTCGCAATGTGTCTACCGGATCGGGCAACAGCGTCCTGGGATCGCCAAGACATTCCAGCTTCACCCAATCGGCGCCGGGATTGCCGAGATTGCCGAGCAGTTCGCGGGCCAGCCGAGCGCAGCGGATCGCGTCTTCGGCGTTGAAGCAGCCGGCCGTGTTGGGCAGGATGGTATACCTTTTGAGGTCGAGATAGTCGAGAATATTACGGCCCTGTTTGTCGATAAGCCGTTCTCGCCGCACGGCCACGGTCGTCACCTCGCAAGCGCTGGCCAATAGAGAGTCGCGCATGATCTCATAATCGGCGTATTTGCCGGTGCCGGTGATGAGCCTGCTGCGGAAGCGGAACTTACCGATTACGAGCGGCTTGTCGGCGGGCGGTTCGTCTGGGGCGCCGCCGCCAACGAGTGTGACGACCTCAACGCGGTCGCCTTCGGCCAACAGCCTCTCGATATGACTCCCTCGCGGCGCGACATCGCCGTTGACTTCGACGGCAACCCGTTGGCGGTCGTAGCCGAGACGTTCTAGCAGCTGCGCCACCGTTAAAGAGTTAGGCAGCGAACGGCTCTCGCCGTTGACCGTGAGATTAAGCATGGTCTGCGATCCGTGGACCTTGAGCTATGGAAGAGCCGCCTACCGTTTCCGAGAAGCCGGCCATCTAATACCTTATCTGCATCCACCCGCGAGTCGAGAGAACGCGCGACTGTACCCCCAAGTTTACGGACCACTATGTCTTCCCACTATGTCCCGCACACTCAAGTTCCCGCCATCGTCTTCCCCACGAGCGGGCACGCTGCGCGCCACCTGGCCTTGATGATCGAAAGCCTCATCCGCCAGAACAATTCGGCCGGCCGCGCCACCGTCCTCGGCCTGCCCACCGGCTCAACGCCCGTCGGCCTCTACCGAGAGCTGATCTGCCTGCACCGCGAGGCCGAACTCGATTTCTCGCGCGTCGTCACGTTCAATCTTGACGAATACTTCCCCATGCAGCCGGACGATCCGCAGAGCTATCGACGCTGGATGCAGGAAACTTTTTTTAATCACGTCAACATCCCGCCGCAGAACATCCACGTCCCCGACGGCATGATTCGGCCCGAAGACGCCGAGGATTACTGCCAGCGTTATGAGCAGAAAATCCGACGGGCCGGCGGTATCGACCTCCAGGTGCTGGGCATCGGTCGCACCGGTCACATTGGCTTCAATGAACCCGGCTCAGCGCGCCAAAGTCGGACGCGCATGGTGACGCTCGATCCCGTGACGCGCCGCGACGCGGCCAGCAGCTTCTTCGGCGAGGAGAACGTGCCGCACCAGGCGCTGACTATGGGCGTCGGCACCATCCTCGACGCTCGCAAGGTCGTACTGCTGGCATTCGGCGAACACAAATCGGCCATCGTACAGCGCGCCGTCGAAGGAGCCGTAAGCGAATCCGTCACCGCCAGCTACCTGCAGGAACACCCCGACGCGACATTCCTGCTTGACTTGGCGGCGGCCGGCGACCTAACCGCTATGCGGCGGCCTTGGAGCGTCGGTCCCGTGGAGTGGACGCAGGCTCTGATTCGCAAGGCCGTCATCTGGCTCAGCCTGAAGGTCGATAAAGCACTGCTGAAACTCTCCGATGACGACTTCCGCGAACATGAATTGTACGAGCTTCTGCGCGAACACGGCCCGGCCGGGGCCCTCGGCCGGCGCGTCTTCGACGAATTGACGGCGACGATCTGTCAGAACCCCGGCGGCGCCGAGCCGTGTACCGCCCTGGTCTTTAGCCCGCACCCGGACGACGACGTGATTAGCATGGGCGGTACGCTGATCCGGCTGGTGGAACAAGGGAATGACGTCCACATCGCCTACATGACGAGCGGCAACATCGCCGTCTTCGATCATGAGGCCTGGCGATTCACCGATTTCGTGGCGGAGTTTAATCGTCTCTTCGGTTTTGACAAGGAGCAGACCGAGTGCGTCAAGGGGCGCGTGCAGACGTTCTTGCGCTCGAAGAATCCGGGCCAACCCGACTCGGAGGATTTGCTAAGGATCAAGGGATTGATCCGCCAGACGGAGGCGCGGGCGGCGGCGCTGGCGTGCGGCGTGCCGCCGGAAAAGCTCGAGTTTATGGACCTACGCTTCTACCGCACCGGCACCATCGCCAAGGCGCCGATCCATCCGCAGGACATCGGCGATATCATCGCTCTGTTAAAGCGTCTGAAACCGGCGCAAATCTACGTTGCCGGCGACCTGTCCGACCCACACGGCACGCACCGCGTTTGCGCCGACGCGATCTTCGACGCCGTAAGAGCGGTGCGCAAGGAGGGACAGCACTTCGAGGTCTGGTTGTACCGTGGGGCGTGGGAAGAGTGGGAGCCGCACGAGGTCGAGCGCGTCGTGCCGATCAGCCCCGACGACCTAGAGCGTAAGAAACAAGCGATCTTCCGCCATCAGTCGCAAAAAGACCGGGCGATGTTTCCCGGCGGTACGGATCGCCGCGAATTTTGGCAACGCGCCGAGGACCGTAACCGTCATACCGCTCAGCTGTACGACAAACTGGGGTTGCCGGAGTTTTATGCGCTGGAAGGACTGGTGCAGTGGCGCGAACAGTAATTTCGAGCCACCGGCAAAGCGCCAGCAAAGTTTTCCGGAAGTATCTTTTATGAGTATAAGCGCTAAATCTAGGTAGAATACCTAAATGCCCGATGATGCGTTCCGCACGGCTCGCACCTAACTGGAGACCCTGAGCGATGAGCGGCGTGGCGCCCTTCGTCCGACATATGCTTTTGTGCGATGACGTTCGCACCAATCCGGTCGATCCGCGCAAAGTCGTCGTTTACGGCCTTATCAGCGAAATCCGGCGCGTGGGGGATTCCCCTGTTTGGCCTCTTCGGCACTCTTTTTCCGGGTATGTAGCGCTAACGGAAGGCCGCGGCGCGGGAGACGGCCGCATCATGGTTACTCTGGCCGACACTGGACGGCCAACGTACATCGGTCGCCCGCACCGGATCGAATTCGAGACGGACCCTCTCAAGACCCAAGGTGTGATCTTCCGAATCACGAGTTGCTCCTTCTCGCAGCCGGGCTTCTACTGGGTCGAGTTTCGCTTCAACGGCCAAACCATCGCCCGCCAACCCTTGCTCATAAGGTAGCGCGACCATGACCGCATCCTTAACGGAAACGCCAAGCCCTCTGCTTGTGGACAGGGTGGACCGTGTATTCGAGTTCGTCGATACACCGGCGGAGGAACCGGCAGCCCTTTGTGCCGACTCCGCGGCGCTGGGCGAACGGTCCCTTCTGACCGACATGGTGGATCGGGTCGTGGAGTTCGTGGACTCCGCAGCCGACGAAACGGCGTCCGGCTTGACAATGGAACCCAGTCCGGTCTTTATCGACGAAGTGGATCGCATCGTGGAGTTCCTTGACGAGGCTGCTCAGGAGACGCCGGGGCCAGAAGTTCCTGGCGCGCTCCAACCGGCCAAGACGGTCGCAGCGTCTGCCGGCGATCCTTCTCCGACGAATCAAGCAACCCGACCATGAGCGCACCCTCGAATCCGAAACCCCGACGCCATTCTTCTGAAAAATCGATCCGGGAACCCGTCAAGCTGCGTGTTGTCATTCACCCGGCCGAGGGCGGCCGATACTGGGCAGAAGTCCCCGGCTTTCCCGGTTGCGTCTCAGAGGGCGATACCTTGGAAGAGGTTCGGTCCAACATCCGGGACGCCTTCGGCGGCGTCCTATGGGTTATGCAAGCGGACGCCGAACTTCATCCCGAGGACGCGACGCCCGACGACCGTGACGAGGCAATCGACTTAATTTGGAGTTGATCGAACCCATGCTGATGTTATCCAAATACTCAATCGGCGTCGGCGACCGTTTCGCGCACCAGGCCAAGGCCCAGCTGCGCGCCTGCATGAAGGCCGAGGAACACGGCGCCGAGGTCGTGCCCGTCTGGAACAAGTCGCATCGCGAGCATACGACCATCGGCTCCGAACCCGGCAGCGTCCGCGCAGCGGCGGACGCTGCCGTCAAGGAACTTGGTTGGAAGAAGCCCTATTATGTAGACGCCGATCATATCCGCCTCGAAACCGTGGACGGTTTTCTAGCGTCGAGCGATTTTTACACCATCGATGTGGCCGACTCCATTGGCAAGCCTGCCGTCGCAGACGCGGTGAAAGCGTTCGCCGACCAGCATTCCGATCTCGTCGGCCGGCTGACAATTCCCGGCATCGACGCCCCGTTTCAGACGACGCGAGCTGACGTGGAACGAATCGCTGGCAAGTACTTGCTCGCCGTCCAGGAGGCCGGACGGATTTACCGGCATATCGCCTCGGCCAAGGGGGAAGGCCGATTCATCACCGAAGTGTCAATGGACGAGACCGACAGCCCGCAGACTCCGCCCGAGCTGCTGGTCATCCTTGCCGCTATTTCCGACGAGGGAATTCCGATTCAGACCATCGCGCCAAAGTTCACCGGACGGTTCAACAAGGGCGTGGATTACGTGGGAGATGTGAATCAGTTTGAGAAGGAATTTGCGGAGGACCTCGCGGTCATCGCCTTCGCCGTCCGCAAGTTCGGGCTGCCGCAGAATCTGAAACTCAGTGTGCATTCCGGCAGCGACAAGTTCTCGCTTTACGCGCCAATCCGACGGGCGCTGGCGCGCACGGGAGCCGGCTTGCACGTCAAAACGGCCGGCACGAACTGGCTCGAAGAGGTGATCGGCTTGGCCGAGGCCGGCGGCGAAGGCCTCGCTCTCGCCAAGGAGATTTATGGGAAAGCGCTGGACAAAAAGGATACGCTATGTGCGCCCTACGCTGCGGTAATCGACATTGATGCGAGCAAATTGCCTTCAAAGGAGGAGGTCGCCGGTTGGTCGTCCGAACAATTTGCGTCGGCCCTGCGTCACGATCAAAGCTGTCCGGCGTTCAATCCCTCGTTGCGGCAGCTCATCCACGTCGGCTACAAGATCGCCGCGCAAATGGGTGATCGCTACCTGAAGATGTTGGAGACGTGTGAACCGACGATTGCCAAGAACGTGACGGGAAACCTCTACGACCGTCATTTGAAGCCGCTGTTCGTGCAAGGATAACGATGAAAAGCGATCTGTTTAATCTGAAAAATGAAATTGCCGTCGTGCTGGGCGGGACGGGCGTCCTCGGCGGCGCGATGGCCGATGCGCTAGCCGGTGCTGGCGCGCGCGTGGCGGTGGTCGGCCGCAGTGAGGAACGCGGCAATACACGCGTCCGTAGCATCGAAGCGGCCGGCGGCAAGGCGATTTTCCAGGCCGCCGACGCCCTCGACCGTGATTCGCTGGCGCGGGCGCGCGACGCGATCACCAAGCAATGGGGACCGGTCAGCGTCCTCGTCAACGGGGCGGGCGGCAATCGGCCGGACGCGACGATCGCGCCCGACGGCGATTTCTGCAAGCTGCCGATGGCCGGGTGGCAGGGCGTCTTCGATCTGAACCTCATAGGCGGCGCGCTGCTGCCGTGCCAGGTCTTCGGCGAAACGATGGTCGCGGCCGGCCGCGGCAGCATCATCAACATCGCTTCCATGTCAGCCATGACGCCGCTGTCGCGCGTTGTGGCATACTCGGCGGCAAAGGCGGCGGTCCTCAACCTGACATTGTGGCTGGCGCGCGAATGGGCGACAAAAGGGGTGCGTGTCAACGCCATTAGCCCCGGCTTTTTTCCGGCCGAGCAGAACCGGGCGATGCTCCTCAAGCCCGACGGCGGCTACACCGAGCGCGGCGGGCAGATCATCGGCCACACGCCGATGAACCGCTTCGGCGAGGCTCACGAATTGGCCGGCGCGATAGTATGGCTAGCTTCGCCGCGAGCCTCGTCGTTCGTCACCGGGCAGAACATCATTGTCGACGGCGGCTTTTCGTCGGCAACGATATAGGCGCTTGCGGCCTCGAAGCCGTTCCCTATAATCAAGAATGTTGTCGCTCTCACCGTTCGTTCGGCGTCCGCCTTGAGTGAGAATCACATGCGCGCCTGGTGCAGCAATGTTTGGCTGGCCGTCAAGACCGTCGCCCAGGGGATGTACATCACCCTCTGGTATTTCCTGCAAACTTACCGTCGCAAGACGTTCACCGAACGCTTCGAGTACCCAGAATTGCCCGTGCCCGTCAAGCCGCGCTATCGCGGCTTTCATCGCTTCGACCTCACCACCTGTATCGGCTGCGATAAATGCGCCAAGGCCTG
The DNA here is from genome assembly GCA_002404095.1 of Planctomycetaceae bacterium UBA4732. Classification (GTDB taxonomy): domain Bacteria; phylum Planctomycetota; class Planctomycetia; order Gemmatales; family Gemmataceae; genus UBA4732. Next base: position 72,762 of record DHJA01000077.1, read on the forward strand.
CCCCGTCGATTGCATCTATATCGAGAAGATCAAGAACCCAGTCGGCAAGGGTTTCCGCGTCAACGGCTTCAAAATCGACTACACCAAGTGCATGTTCTGCGCCCTGTGCGTTGATCCTTGCCCCGTCGATTGCATCTATATGGGATCGACTTACGATCAAAGCTGTTTCAGCCGCGACGGCTGCGTGGTCGATTTCGCCAAGATGCCGGTCGAGGTGGCCTGGGGCCAAGCGACGCTCAATCCCGTCGCCATCGCCGGCTCGAAGCTAACGGTGGAACCCGTCTGGGTCAAGCCGCCCGACCCGCCGCCGGCCCCGAAGAAATAGCTGAATCGCCGTCGCGCTCGGAACGGATTCCACCATCTTTCCGTGTAATCCGTCTTTGGGATGAAAGGGTTTCGCCATGGCCGCAACCAAAACACCGCCCCGCAAGCAATACTTTACCCCCGACAGCGCTAACGCCACTTTGCCGCTCGTCCGCGTCATCGTCCGCGACGTGACCGAGTTAGCTAAAGAGCTGCGCGAACGCCATGAATGTCTGTCCCGCGTCCTCACCGGCAAACGCAGCGGTCTGAGCGAAGCCCACGAAGAGGAGATGCTTCAGGCCCAACGCGAGGTGGAACGCGGCCAGGACCGGATGCGCGATTACGAACGCGAACTGAAACAACTCGGCATCGAGTTGAAGGATTATTTCACCGGCCTGATCGACTTCCCGTGCCGGATGGACGGCCGGGAAGTTTACTTATGCTGGCGGCTGGGTGAGCCGGATGTGGCCTTCTGGCATGAACTGGACTCCGGCTTTGGCGGCCGGCAGAAATTGCTGACGCGTTCGGGCAATCGTTAAGAAGTGTTACGAGCCGCGACCGTGAGGGAGCGGAGGCGTGACGCGACTCAACACCGCTCCCTCACGGTCACGGCTCGTCTAGGATGGATGGAAACCTATGAATCTGGCAGTCTACTGTCTCCTATTCACCGCGGTGGGCGTGGGTTTCATCCTCGTTCATCTGATCGCCGGCAAGATAATTCGGCCGAACAAGCCGGGCGTGGAGAAGGGGACGATCTACGAGTGCGGCGAGCCGACCATTGGCAGCGCATGGGTCCAGTTCGACCTGCGCTTTTACGTCGTCGCCTTGCTGTTCGTGATCTTCGATGTGGAGGTTGCTTTCTTCTTCCCGTGGGCGGAGGTTTTCGGCCGTGCCAATGACGTGGCCGCTCTCGAAAAGCCGACTGACCCGGCCGGCTACCGCGACTATTGCCAGAAGGTGCTGGCTCTCGCGCCCGCGCATTTCTCCACGCGGGCGCCGATCCGGCCGGCTTATGAGCGGCTGGCGCACATGGAGGATCGGCAGTTCGACGAATTGAAAGATGAACGCGCCCTGGTTGATGACGACTGGGGCGCCAACGCCAGGGAGCCACGGCCGGACAGCCCTGTCAAGCAAGCCGGGGTGCTGGCGTGGACGGCCTTTTTTGACATCCTCGTATTTTTCGGAGTGCTTTTGGTGGGCTTCGCCTACCTGTGGCGCCGCGGCGATTTGGCGTGGGTGCGGAGCGTGAGCGACCGCGCCGTCCGTCCGCCGCCTCCGCCGGCGCCGCCGCCCCCCAAGGCGACCGAGCAGGTGCTAACCAGCGCCGGCAGTCCCATGTAGACCCAATAACCCCACGCGCCCCACAGGGCAGGAGAAGATCCGATGGGTTGGCTGGAAGGTGCATTCGTCGAAGAAGGTCCGTTCAGCGTCATGGCCACATCGCTGGAGCAGGCCATCAATTGGGCGCGCGAATCGAGTATGTGGCCGATGACGTTTGGCCTTGCCTGCTGCGCCATCGAGATGATGGCGACCGGCGCCTCGCGTTTCGACATCGATCGTTTCGGCGCCGGCGCCTTCCGGGCCACGCCGCGCCAGGCCGATCTGATGATCGTGGCCGGCACCGTGAACTATAAGATGGCCAGCCGCGTGCGACGGCTTTATAACCAAATGCCCGATCCGAAATTCGTCATTGCGATGGGCGCCTGCACCTGCGGCGGCGGCCCGTATTACAAGTACGGCTACAACGTCGTCAAGGGCGTCGATCTGGTGGTGCCAGTGGACGTTTATGTGCCCGGTTGTCCGCCGCGCCCGGAGGCGCTGCTCGAAGGACTGATGCGCATTCAGGACAAAGTAAGGGCGATGAAGGATCTGACGCACGGGCAGCCGCTCGACATGCCGATTCCGTCGCGGACGGGGTATACACTGCTGCCGCCTGAATTGGATGACCCCGATCCGGTCAAGGCGATGGAGAAGCAGAACGCTTTCGCCAAGGACACTAAGGAGCGGGCTGCTCCCGCCAAGGCATGACGGACTTTTCGACGTTTAGCCGCGACCCGAAGAGGAGCGCGACGCTTTGATGGATTCCCCATGACTTCCGCCGACATTGCCGCCGCGCTTGAACAGCAGTTCGGCGACCGTATCAAGTCTAAGAACCTGACGGCCCTCGATCCGTGGGTCGTGGTCGCTCCGGCCGATTTGCTGGAGGTCTGCCGGTTTTTGAAGGAAGACCCGCGCGTGCAGTTCGACCTGCTCAACTGCATCAGCGGCGTCGATTACCTCGAACCCGACCCGAAGAAGGCGCCCAAGGCCGGTTTTGATCCGCACACGGAAGTCGTCTACCACCTATCCAGTTTCCGGCAGGGCCATCGATTCGTACTCAAGCTGATTTTGCCGCGCTGGAAGGACGATAAGCCCGGTGAGTTGCCGGAAGTGCCTTCCGTTACCTCGTTATGGCGGACGGCCGATTGGCATGAGCGCGAAGTCTACGACTTGTCGGGCGTCTACTTCACCGGTCACCCCGACCTGACACGCATCCTGCTCGCTGAGGACTGGATGGGCCACCCGCTGCGAAAAGATTACGAATTTCCGCTGGAATACCACGGAATGCGCGGACGTTGACACGGAGGCGAGCATGAGCATGACGGCTACAGCACGGAGCGGCGTCTTCACCTACGACCTTTTCCGCGCCATCATCCACTACCAAAAGGGCGATCTCATTGATGGGGTGATTTACGTGGCCTCCCCCGAAAACACCGATGCGGCTGAGTTGTTTCGTTGGTTGATTTCACTGATGGGAATCTACGCACGTAAAAAAAGACTCGGCAGGGTTCTTGGTTCGCGCGTAGCTTGCCGGCTCGATGACAAGAACGCGCCGGAACCGGACATCCTTTTTGTCAGCACTAAACACCGGGAACGCATAAAGCGCGGCGGAGTGGAAGGGCCGCCCGAGTTGGCAGTTGAGATCGTGTCGCCGGAGAGCGTCGAGCGCGACTACGACAAGAAGCGTCGCCAGTATCAGCGATTTAAGATACCGGAATACTGGATCATTGACGAACACGAGTTGAAAGTGACGCTACTGCACCTTGACGCAAGGGGCAAATACCGGGAGGTCGCCCCGCGCAAGGGGCTGTTCCACAGCCAGGAACTCAAAGGCTTTTGGCTGGACCCCAAATGGCTCTGGCAGGATCCATTGCCCGACGAACTAGAGACTCTGACACAACTTCTTGCCGGCCGTTCGTGATGCTTAATGCGTATTGCGAAGATAGTTTTGCACGGCGACCCACATCGTCCGATGTTCACTGTTCTGCTCGGGCTGGAAGCCGAGACGGATCGCCTCCGACCGCGCTTTTTCGTCGGAAGTACCTTCGGCCGTGCGGAAATACAAATACCATAAACCGCCGGCGAGAGCGCCTTCCTTGTCGTAAACGAACAGCGGTAAGTTGGCGTCTTCAGTGACAAGACGGCTAAACTGATCCACAATATCCTTTGAAAGATCCTTCGGCGACACTTCAAGGCTTACATAGCGCAGGCCGCGCTTCTCGAACTGACGGCGGGCGGCGGAGTCGTCCTCGCCTGGGGCGCGCAGGTGCAACACAGTTCTATAGTGGTGCGCCTGAAGCCAGGCGATGCCGTCCGGGAAGGGTTGTAGGCCGGAGGCGACACCCTCTTTAGCCACGGCGAATTGGGGTACGTCCACCGCCAGCGGTGGAGGCGCATCCTTATCGTCGCGGAGGGAGGGCAGGGGGGCGGCGACCGGCGGTTCTTGCGTCGGCGCCCCGTAAAGGCGCGTCGCATCAGCTACGTAATCGGGGCCGATCGGCTCCGGCGCCGCGAGATGGACGCCGGGATCAAGCAAGGAACGACCCGACGGATCGAGCAGCGCCGACGAGGAGTAGGAACCCTGTTGGACAACGCCGGCCCCAGCGAACGAACCCGGCGGCGAAGGCGGCGGGAAGGCGGAAGTTGCCGGTAGGAAGCCTGGGCGGCTCGCAACGGGCGCGATTCGGCCCGGCGGATACGCGCTTTGACGGCAGCGGTCGCAAGGAGCAATGCCTGGGACCGGCCCGACGTAGGGCGGACGGCCGCATGAGGGAGCGCACGACTCGCGCGTCGTCCGGCAGCCGGAAACAGCGGCCAGTACGACGGTCGATACCAGCATGAGGAAAAGTCGGCGTTTCATGGCATTTCTCCAGCGCCCCGCGATAACCGCTAACCATTCTACGCTCGCGGTAGAGGCTCGCGTTAGAGCGCATTTCGTTGCAAAGGCGGAAAAGTTTACGGACGCGAAGGAAGCGAAACGGTTGCGCGGTTTGTAGGGGCGACGAAAGATAGGTCGGTTCCCGCTTGCGTTTCGCGGGTTGCCGCGCAAACGGCTTCTCCTGATGATAAAGGGGAGCGGCTGCTCGGCTTCCTGGGACTACTGACGAGGAATCAATCATGCGATTCGGTCTATCCACTCTCGCGGTTCTGATCGGCGCCAACACATCTTTCGCCGAACTCAAAACCGAGGTCATCGAGTACAAGCACGGCGATACGACCCTCGAAGGCTATCTCGCTTACGACGACGCCTTCGCCGGCAAACGTCCCGGCGTTCTCGTCGTCCACGAATGGTGGGGCCACAACGCCTACGCCCGCAAGCGCGCGGAACAGCTCGCCGCACTCGGCTATGTCGCCTTCGCCTTGGATATGTACGGTAAGGACGTACTGGCCAAGACTCCTAAGGAAGCGGGCGAAAAAGCGGGCGTCTTCAAGAAGGACCGCGCTTTGATGCGCGCCCGCGCCACGGCCGGCCTGGACGTGCTACGCCGCTATCCGAAAGTGGATGCCGATAATTTGGCCGCCATCGGCTATTGTTTCGGCGGTACGACGGTGCTGGAGTTGGCGCGCGCGGGCGCCGATTTGAAGGGCGTGGTCAGCTTCCACGGTACGCTGGAAACTCCGAACCCGGAGGACGCCAAGAATATCCGTTGCAAGATCCTGGTGCTGACCGGCGCCGACGACCCGTCTGTCCCGAAAGCGCAGATAGCCGCCTTCGAGAACGAGATGAAGAAGGCGAATGTTGATTACAAAGTGATCGCGTATCCTGGCGCCGTCCATGCTTTTACGAACCCCGCCGCGGGAGACGATCCTAAGAAGGGCGTCGCCTACAATAAGGACGCCGATGAAAAGTCGTGGGAGGAAATGAAAGGGTTCTTCGCCAAGATATTTGCCAAGGCGAAGTAAAGGAAAAGGCGAACGGCCGGCGTAAGCCGGCTGGTGCATCACCTTGTCGGCGACAGCAATCTGTACCAGCCGGCTTACGCCGGCCGTTCGCCTTCGTGGATTAACCTTCATGAGTGATGACCCCCAGCAGCTAAAAAAAGCCATCCGCGAGCAAGCCCACGCCGCGCGGAATGCGCTGCCCAACAAGGACGAACTCAGCCGCGTCATCTGTGAGCGGCTCGCCGCCATTCCGGAGTATGCCCGCGCCCATACCGTGATGTATTATGTGGACGTGCGCAGCGAGGTGCGCACGCGTCACTACTTGCCAACGGCTCTGACGCAAGATAAACGAGTTGTCGTGCCATATTGCGTCAATGGGGAGTTGGAATTATTTCATCTCCAAAATATGGATGAACTGGCAGTCGGAATGTACAAGATCCTTGAGCCGAAAGCAGAGTTACGCGCGCTTGCCAATAAGCGGGTTGAGGTCGGCGACCTGGACTTGGTAATCGTCCCCGGCGTAGCTTTCGACCGTGACGGCGGGCGGACCGGCCACGGCTTCGGCTACTATGACAAGTTGCTTAACCGCGCCCGCCCCGACGCGCCGCTAATCGCTTTGGCCTTCGAGTGCCAGTTATTTCCGCGTATTCCCATGCAGACCCACGACGTTTTCATGGACAAGGTGATCACCGAGACCGCCGTCTACGCGGGGAAAGGACGGTCGGCAGGTGGCTGACGCGATACGGGCCGAGGTCGAGGACACATTCGCCGAGGCTTTCCGCGGCATTTACGCCGAGGTGCTTGTCACCGCCCGCGACCGCCGTTGGCTCGATCACGCCGTCCACGCCGCCACCGGCAACGCCTCCAGCACGATTCTCTGCGACTGCGAAGCGGGGCTAGACGGTTATGTCGGACCCGGCGGCGATGAGGCGGCGCCGACGCCGGACGGACGGCCAGGCGCGGTGCTACAGTTCCACGTCCCGCATTTCCGCAAAGATCGTGAGAAAGCACTGGAGCGGTCGCTACTCGTTCGCCTCAGTCAAAACGTTCTTACCTGCCCCACGACGGCATGTTTTAATCTCTCTGATGGAGAAGGCCGTTTTTCGCTGGGCCGCAAGCTGGCGTACTTTGGCGACGGCTTCCAGTACCGCGACGAGCGTTTCGGCCGGCGTGTATGGGTCGTGCCGATTATGGCTGGCGAATTTGTGATCGACCGCTGTTTCCGCTGGCGCGACGGTCTGATGGGCGGCAACCTCTGGTTCATGGGCCGCGATCTCGACGCGGCGCTGCTCGCGGCGCAACACGCCGAAGAAGCCGTGCGCTCCGTTTCGGGCGTCATTACCCCATTTCCCGGCGGGCTGGCCGCCAGCGGCTCGAAAGCGGGCAGCCGCTATAAATTCAGCGTTGCCAGCACCTACGAAGCCTTTTGTCCCACGCTGCGCGGCCGGCTTGGCGACAAATCTCGCGTACCGGAAGGCGTCGGGGCCATCGTGGAACTCATCATCGACGGCAAGGATTTGGCGACGATCCGCCGGGCCACGCAAGCCGCAATCGCCGCGTCGGTGGAGACGCCCGGATTAGTGCGAATATCGGCAGGCAATTATGGCGGTCGTCTCGGCAAGAGCTTTGTCTACCTACGTCCTCGCTGAACTCCGCGCCTTCAGGCGCCGATAAACAACGGATGCCTTGCTTAAACACCAAGAGAGTTGTCATGGCTTCCGATCGCGCCGCCCATTACACCGCGCTGGCCGAAGACGTACGCGCGTTCGGCCACTACATCCAATCGGAGCGCGGCTTGGCCGCCAACACGCTGCTGGCCTACGGCCGCGACCTCGACCGTTTCGCCGGTTGGGTCGCCGGCGGCGGCCTTGCCGATTACCTTGCTCCCAGCCTCCGCGACCTCACGCATTACCTCGAATTCCTGCGCGCCGAAAACCTGGCGCCGCCCAGCGTTGCCCGTCATCTCGTCTCTCTTAAGGTGTTTTATCGCTTTTTACGTTTGGAAGAGCGCACCACCGAGAACACCGTCGAACTGCTCAGTTCGCCGAGCTTATGGGAGCGCATCCCGCAGATCCTCAGCCCTGAAAGCGTCGTCAAATTGCTGGAAGCGCCGCAGGTGCTGGACCGCTTTTTCCTGCGCGACCGGGCCATCCTGGAGACGATGTACGCCACAGGCGGCAGGGCCTCGGAAGTGGTCGGGCTGAAATTAGAAGATCTCTACCTGGATTCTGGCTTCTGTAAGTGTTTCGGCAAAGGCAGCAAGCAACGCATCGTGCCGCTAGGCCGAATGGCGATCAACGCCCTGCGCGGCTACATCGACGGCCTGCGGCCGCGCCTGACCCTGAACTCGCCGGACGCGCCCTGGGTGTTCGTCAGCCGCGGCGGACGTGGGCTAACGCGCGTCATGCTCTGGGTGCTGGTCAAGAAGTACGTGCGCCGCGCCGGCCTCAACGCCAAGGCCAGCCCGCATACGCTGCGCCATAGTTTCGCCACGCACCTGTTGGCGGGCGGCGCCGATTTGCGCACGGTTCAGGAACTGCTTGGTCACGCCAACATCCGCACCACGCAGCAATACACGCACGTGGACCGCGAACGTCTCCGCGCCATTCACAAGCAATTTCATCCGCGCGGCGGAAAAGACGAAGGCTTGCCCGCGGGTGCGGGCAAGCCTTGAGAATCGTCGTTGCCTAACGGTTACGGGCTACTATCTCGAGAGCATCCGTTCGACGGGAATGGGGCGCAAGTTGTCGACGCCTTTCATCTTAGCCTCGATCGGCTGCCGCCCAGGGAAGGTCCAGACGAAGGCGTCGTCCTTGTCCACCTTCTTTCGGTTCTCCTTGGCACCGCGCACTTCCATCACCGGCGTAAGGAATTCGATGATCGCTTTTTGCGCGGCTGAGTCGTTGGCCGTCAGTAATTCGCTGCCAGTCACCTTCGAGTCTTTCAGAGGATAGCTGCCGATACCTTTTTCAATTAACAGCTGGCGGACGGCCTTTTCCCTATTGATCTCTTTTTTGTCCATCAGCTTTTGGATGGCCGCTTCCGTCGCGCCAGGGTTGTCCTTCCGAATCTGATTGAAGATGGCGTCCAAATCGCGATTCACGGCGCCGACGGACATTTCGTCCTGGCTGCCGTACACGAAGCCCATCGCAACATTGTTGCTGCCTGACATTTCAGCGAGCCAGCTATGTACGGCTGTCGGGATTTCTCTGTTACCGAGCTTCGGACTGATATTCAGCCAAATGGCTGCGGCCTCATCCCTGCCTTCCGGTTCTTCCAGATTGAGCTTGACCGGGAATCCCACGCCGCCGCCGTTGACCTTGTGACGGTGCCACTCCGACGCCATCCACATGGCGCCGAGCGTGGCGCCCTCGCCCGCGCCGATAACGATTAAGCTGGACGTATTGGCTTGGCCCGCGTCGTTGCGCCGGTCCAAGTACGCCTTGGCCGCGGCGATGTCGTTGACAAGGTAGGGATAATACTCGCCTGCTTTGTTGTCAAAGTCTTTGTGGTTGATCGTTGAAGGCGGCTTGACCGCCTTCCCTCCGCGGACATTGTTGCTGTTGTAGGGTTCTTTCCAGAACTGCGAGCTGACGTTCGTGCTGTTTCCGAAGCCGCGAAAGTCGAATTTAAGGACGGAGTAGCCATCGTCCTGTAGCATCCTGGCTAGTTCGTCCCATCCCGGCTGATTGCTACTGCCGCCGGTTTTGGAATTGATGTTGTGCAAAAGGAGTACGGTTGCCTCCTTGGCTTTGGCCTTGGTCTTGGGGACGGCGGCGTAGAAACGGCCCTCTAGCTCGACGCCGTCAATCGTGTCGAATTTAACCGGCTTGGAAGCATCGTCGTCTTTCTTAGGATCGTCCGCGCCGCGCGCCGCCAACGAACACATGGCCGCGCCCAGCGCCGCCATGAAGAAAAGGCGGAACCCATTACACATTGCCACTTACCTCCCGAAAAAATGCGCACCAACTGGTTAACCTTGATCTTAAAGCCGGGCGAGCGGATGGTCAAGCGATTGGTTCGGCCGCGAAACGTCCGCGCCAGTTTCCCTGGCGCCTGCGGCTGCGTCTTCGGATAATGACTTCGGGCCGCCCGACTCGCATGATCTAAAAAGGCCGTGGCATGACTTACCGCAACCTCGTCGAAATGCACCGCCTTCAGGCAGAGCGCCTTGGCCCACGCCCCGCCTTACGCTTCAAACGTTACGGCCTCTATCACGATCTGACATGGGAAGATTACCGAACCGAAGCGCTCGCCGCCGCCGCCGCCCTCATCGACGCCGACGTACAACCGGGCGACCGCGTTGGTTTGTTGGCGGAAAATCGCGTCGAATGGCTCATCGCGGACATGGCGATCCTCGCCGCCGCCGCCGTCAACGTGCCGCCTCACGCTCCGCTCACCGCGCGTCAGATCCAGTTCCAACTTCACGACGCCGGGGTCCGCTGGCTAATCGTTTCTACGCGCGCCCAGCTCGCCAAGATGCGTTCGATTCGGGGCGAATTGCCTGACCTGCGAGGCATTGTGTTGATGGACAGCGATGCGACGAATGACGAAGCCGTTTCGTGGCGCGGGTTCGTCCAGCACGGCCGACGGACGTTGCCCCGGCTGGCCGATGAACTCCGCCGGCGTGAGGAGCGCTTGGGGCCGGACGATTTGGCCACGATCATGTACACCTCTGGCACAACCGGCAATCCCAAAGGCGTCATGCTGACGCACGGCAACCTGTTGAGCAATAGCCTCGCCGCGCTGGAGGTCATGTCGCACGGGCCGGACGATCTGGTACTGACATGGCTGCCGTTCACGCACATCTACGCGCGCACCGTGGATCACTACATTTGCATGGCGTCAGGTACGCCGGTCGCCTTGGCCGAGTCCGCCGACGCGCTCATACAGAACCTGGAGGACGTGCGGCCGACGCAGTTCGCGTCGGTGCCGCGCTTCTATGAAAAGGTGTTATCGTCGGTATCCTCGGCGGACGCGAAGGAAACAAGCCGTTGCCTGCGACGAATCTTCGGGCCGCGTATCGACTGGATGTCGTCGGGCGGGGCGCCGCTGCCGTCGTCTATCGCGCGCGCCTACGCCGACGCCGGCTTGCTTGTCCTTCAGGGTTACGGTTTGACGGAAACGTCCCCGATCATTTCGTTCAACCGCAAGGAATGCTATAAATTAGATACGGTTGGTCGCCCTTTGCCTGGCGTCGAGGTTCGCATCGCGGCGGACGGCGAGGTGTTGACGCGCGGCCCCAATGTTATGAAGGGTTATTGGAACGACACGGCCGCGACGGCGGAGGCGATCCGCGACGGCTGGCTATACACCGGCGACCTCGGCGAACTCGACGCCGACGGCTTTCTGCGCATTACAGGTCGCAAAAAGGATTTATTGGTGTTATCCAACGGCAAGAAGGTGGCGCCGAGCCTTGTGGAAGGGCTACTGCTGGCGGACCCGTGCATCGATCAGGCGGTCGTGTGCGGCGAAGGCCGTAACTATCTGTGCGCCCTGCTGGTCCCGGCGTGGGACAATGTGCGCCGCGAGCTGGACCCGGACGGTGCTGTTTTGCCAGGACCATCGGCGGACTTGGCGCGGCTTCCGGCGGTGCGCCGCCTACTGGAACAACGAGTACGGGCGGCGCTGGCGGAGGTGTCCAACGCGGAGCAGGTGAAAAAGTTCTTGATTCTGCCGGTACCGTTCAGCGTGGCGGCGGAGGAATTAACGGTGAGTATGAAGCTGCGTCGCAACGTGATCGTGACTCGATACGCCCGCCAGATTGAGGAGTTATATCGGGAATGAGCGTCTTCTATTTTCTGGCCTTGAGCATTCCTAAAACGGAGGCTATACCCCGGTTCGATTTGGTTGACTCGCGGAATATGCCCGGCGGGTAGGGGTGCCCAGTCGGTATTGTGGAAAGGCTGCTTCCCATGACCCGGCCCCCGTTCGGCCGCTACACCCCCGCGCTCGTTGTCCTTTTCCTTGCGACGTTTCCCCTGAGCGCGCAAACTCCCTCGCCCACATTGCCCGGGCCTAGCGCTTCGCCGCAAGCTGACGGAGTTGCGCCGGCCTCGTTAATTGAACCTATGTCGGACGCGCCGCCCGCGACTGCCCAGCCTGCTGCCGCGCCCGCTCTTCCGCCGATTGACAGTTTCGGCGGAGGGCGAGGAATGGGTCTCGGCGCCGGCGCCGCGACGCCGCGCTTCAGCTACCGGTCAACTTGGCTTCCCGAAGAACCCGTCGCCGGGCAGGCCGCGCATCTCGGTTATGTCGAACAAGACTTGTCGCTATCGACGCCGATCTGGCACGAAGGCGGCGACGTTTGGTCCACTTCGCTTAACGTCCGCTCGGAACTCTTCCAGACTGACGCTTTTCTACCGACCACGGGCGACCGCTTTCCTCCCGAACTTTGGGACGTGCGCTTGGGAACCGCCTATCAGCACCTTTTCGACAACGGTTGGGTCGGCGGCGCCAATCTTTCCGTCGGTTCGGCCAGCGATCGGCCGTTCGCCGCCTTCAAGGACATGACGGTCGGCGCCTCCGCGTCGCTGCGCGTGCCGCAAGGGGAACGAAACGCCTGGATTTTCTCGCTGAATTATTCGACCAACAGCCAGGTACTTTCCAACATTCCCATTCCAGGCGTTGCCTACTTCTACAATCCCAATGATTGGTTCCAGGCGACTATCGGCTTTCCGTTCGCCAACATGACGTATCGCGCGACGGACGACTTGACGCTGCAATTCTCCTACGCGCTACTGACGAACATTCACACCAAGGCGATTTACCGCCTCGGGCCGATGGTGCGTCTTTACGGCGGTTTCGATTGGTCCAACGAAAGCTATCTGCGGGCGGATCGGGTAAATGACCAGGATCGGTTCCAATACAACTACAAGCAAATCGGCGGCGGCGTACAAGTGCTACTGAGCCGCAACGCCGACCTGGATTTCTCCAGCGGCTACGATTTCGACCGCTTCTACTACGAAGGCAAGGGCGTCGGCAGCGAACACAACAACCGGGTGGACGTCGGCGACGGGCCGTATATCGGCGCCAAGCTGTCTATTCGGTATTAGCAAGATGGTCGAATTTTGAGGCGTCAGCTATGGGCGGTTGGTTCGCCTACATATCTTGTTCGCGCTCTACCTCTTCCTTGACTTCAAGATCCGTCACAAAATTTCCGCTTGTTATGGGAAGATCGTGGGCAACCATTTTCGCTTCCGCCGCAAGGCGGCGGCACTTCGGTTCGTGGCTGTAAAAGTCCGAAACGCCAGCTTCTTTTGCACTTGCGACAATGAGGATGTCTGATTTTAGGACGCGCCTTGCGCTTCGCTCCTCTTCGGGAAGGCCCGCGCTGTGGCCCGGCAGACCCCTTTCAAAATGCCATAATCTTGCAGCCAGCACACACGCCTTCAGATCGAAAGGAGGACAGAAAAAACGGTCTTGGAAGTAGGCAATGACCCTTGCGTGCTTTTTAGGATCGACGCCGGCAAGCAACTCGGAAACAACGACACTTGGGATGTACAGTTCCGTCCGTTGATCTCAAACATTCGCAGCAGGAGTTTGGCCCTTCGCCGCATCTCCGGAACGTCTTGCTTGCCGTGTTTCTTTTTCTTGTCGGGGTGCATGGCCCAAGGCAGTGCCCACATTAGCACCTGCGAGTCGCACGCAACGATTAGGACCGACTTCTTATCTGCTGTCACTCGTCGCCTCTGGCTTCTTGGAGATAGGTATCCGGGTCTTCTATTTTTCCCCAGTCTTGTAAGCCCGCCTCCCAAAGCGCCTTCAAGTGGTCCGATATTGATCCGGTTTTTGTCTCCGTAACGTCCTGAACAGTAAAGCTGAATATCCGCATGGAGTTTTTCAGCCAGCGCACGGCCCCGTGGACGACGACCCGCTGATATAAGGCGTTGCCTAGCTTCTTTGCCACCGAATCAGATTCGATCTTGCAAAAAAGCAACTTGTTTTGGAACGAAACGCGCAGCGCGCACCTCATGGCGGTTGCCCCGCCCACTCGCTCCACTTTCCCGGCTATTTGGGTGTTTCCAGAAACCAGAATCGAGTGGGAGATTCTCGCGTAAGACTCGGGTCCGATCCGAGCCAATACCTCTCCTCCCTTTCCCGCTTCGCGCAGAACGACATTACAACCAAGGGCGCCGGCTATTGAACTCAAATCCTTGATAGGGCGAAGTATGTACTCGCTTTCTCCCACGTCATCCGGATTTTCCAATATTCGCCCGGTCTCTTTGAGCCGGTGAACGGCAAGTTTTTGCGTCCCGCTCACGAACTGGAAGACCGCTGAAGACTTGCGATTGACTTGGAGGAGACGTATAGACCCGTCTCCTTCGTCGTCGCCTTCATCTTCATCTCCGACGACCTCGCCGGCCGTCAGCCGCCGTATGGCAGACAGAGCGTCAGACACCTTTCCTATGGGTATTTTCTCGGGATAAACGCCGCCACCCGTGAAGATGACTTCAAAAACGGCTTCCGGCTTCTTCGGCCTTGTCATATTTCGCCAGCCTTTCACCGAAAACAAGTCGGAATCGCGGTCGGCCGATCAGCTTCCCGCATCGGTGGACTGGTGTACGTTATAGCAGTTCTGCTGCCTCAATCATAAGCCGGAGGGGTCATCGCCGCAAGCCCTCCAACGGTCAAACGAAGTAGCTCAAGGCATGGCGTCCTTACCCGGCCACGGGTACACCTCGGCCTTCACCGCCGCGTAATTGGCGTCAAGCGCCGGGTGCAGCAACAGCAGGGCCGCGATGCGGCGGATCATTTCCGAGACTTCCGTCGCTTCCTGTCCTGTCAGGCCGCGGCCCAGCAACGCCTTTTCGCGGTACGACAGCCATTTCTTCACCACCTGATAGCCGCCCAGCGTGTACGACCAGATCCGCGCCGGCACGTTCCGCCAATACGCCCGGTCGTTGAGGTAAACGTCGAATGTCGTCGCGCCCCAGCAGGCCAGGGCCGTGGTTACGTCGAGGCCGAGCGCGGCGGCGCCTTCGCGGAGGGCCGTGCGCTCTTCTTCGGAATAGGCCCGCTCGGTGGTCTTGCCCTTGCCGGGCATACAGACGCCGCCCTTGCCGGCCACGCCCCAGCGGGCCGTCACGTCCCAATCGGCGCCCGTCAGGCTGCCGCCGCCGACCCGCGCGACAACGCCGACGGCCTTCAGTTCCGGCCGCGGTTTGCCGGCCGTGACGCCCTTCACCGGCGTTTCCGTGTCGAGCAGGGCGGCCACTTGCCGGCCCAAATCGGCCGATTTCAGCAGGGGGTCGCGTTGGACGGGAAGGGGGATGCGGGGCCAGTCTTGGCATAGACTACCGTTATTCTCTTCGATATAGGCTGGGGAATGCAGCACGGCAGCGACGTGGTGGAACAAGTGCGGGGCGTCTGCGACGGAGCCTAGCCCGTTCAAATACGCTAAAGCGGAGTCTGAAAGGTTGACGAAGTCATCGCCGAAAACTCGCGCTTGTTTTCGTTCGTCGCCGAAAAGAATGCCGCTTTCCGGCCATTTGCGGATGAGAAGCGGGAAGAGGTTGGCGCCGCGCTCGATGATGTGCCGGCAACCGAGTAGTCGCGTTACATAGGGCGGGTCGAACTCCTTACGGTTCTGTTGTACGGCCGCCAAACATATATTGTCGTCGGCTACATGGGTGAGGTATTCCGAACGTTTCTCGTCCAGTAATTTTGTTGTCGGCTCCCAGTAGAGCCAGCGATGGTCAAAGGGGCGGTATGCGAAACGCAGGAATTTATCGGACAATAAGCCGCGCTTTTGTAGCTGTTCGCGGACGGCGACCGCTTGAAATCGTGCTGAGTCGGTTAGCGCACGGGGTGCGATGGCGCGCATTTCAGCATGGCTCACCTTTCGACTGAAGTACTGCTTCATCCGTCTCATCAACTCTTCTCGGTTGATGTTCACTAACAAATCATCGCGCCCGGTCTGAACTCCTGGAAACGACACCGGGATGATAGCTGTGAGCAGTGGCCAGGTGAGGTATCCTGGTTCCGCGGTCATCGGCCGAAACGGCAGCCCCAGCGCTCGCTCCGGCTTCACTTTCTCGTACTGCCGCGGCCCGATCCGCTCCAAGCTCGCCAGCAAATCCGCTCGCTTCGTCTGCCCCCATAGGTGTCGAAAACGTACCGTCGCCGGTTCCTCGTGGTCGGCCTTGCGCACCAACAAAGTGACGGCCGTGCCCACCTGGATGCCTTCGCGGTTGTGTTCCGTCGAGAAGACGCTTGGGTCGGGCTTGCCGTCCGGCGTCTGCTTGCCCGTCTTGTACTTGTCGCCGTTGAGGCAGTCGATCCAGACCTGATCGAACGCCTTCAGATAATGCTCGCGCATCACCGGGAACGACAGGCCGTCCAACCACGAATAGTTGGAGATGAAGCAGACGACGCCGTGCCGCGTCTTCTCGGCGATGCAGCGCTCCGCCATGCGGAAGAAGCGGATATACAGGTCGTTCAGCCCCTGGCCCTGCGGTTTGAAGTCGTCGCCGCCGGCGCGGTAGGCGTCGGACAGGTCGCGCTCCTCCTGCACGGCGACGCCGGCGAAACCGTTGTACGGCGGATTGCCCAGCACCACGAGAATTTCCTTGCTCTGCTTCACGCTGCCGGCCTTGTCGTGTTCTTCCTTCATTTCCGGATAGAGAAACTCTTGCTTCTCTCCCGTGGGCGGCTCCCAGCCGGTCAGGGCGTTGGTCAGGTAGACGCCGGCGCGCTCCGTTTCGCCCGCCGCCAGCGCCGCGCCCTCGGTTTGCAGAAACAGCCCCAATTGCAGATGCGCCACCACGAACGGCGCCGGCAGAATCTCAAAGCCGAAGACGCGCTTGGTCGCGGCGGCCTTGAGCTTGTCGCCAAACAGCCCTTCCTCGCCCTTGTCGCGCAGCGTGGCGGCGATGGTCCGCAACACCTCAACGACGTAGGCGCCGGTGCCGCAACAGGGATCGAGGACGTAAACGTCGGGGTCCGCCAGGCCGTCGGGCCGGCCCAGTTCGTCGCGCAGCACCGCGTCCACGCGCGCCACCATGTAGCGCACGATCTCCGGCGGCGTGTACCAGACGCCGAGTTGCTTGCGCAGCTCGGGGTCGAAGGCTTCCAGAAACGGCTCGTAGAAGTACTGGACGGCCTCGGCGTCCTTGAACTTGTCAAAGAAGACGCCGGGGTTGACGCGGTTGAGGACGCCGGCCGTCCAATCGAGCACCTCGGCCAGCTTCCACTTTTTCAACTGCCGCCGGTCGGCCAGCGAGCGGAAGAGCTTGTGAAGGATGGGGACGTGCAGATAGTTTTGCGCTTTTTCCCAGTCGAAATCTTTGCCCGACCGCGACGGATCGCGTTGCCACAACACCCAGGCCGAAAATACGCCGTAAAAGAGAGTCTGCACTAGCGTGGAGCGGAAAAAGCGTTCGCCTTTCGCGCCCTCGAAACGAAGTCCCAGCCCCTGTTCGAGCGCTTGCCGATCCTGCGCCAAGTCCTCCGGGCCGACGGCCTCCATGCGCGCCCGTGCGTCGCGCGCGTAGCTGGCCAGGAACCAGGCCACGTCCTTCGGGTCAGTCAATTTGGCGGCGTGGAGCATCACGCGCTGGAGGTAATCGAGGAAACGGTCGCCGTGAGCCAGCACCAGCGCGTCGGGATGAGCGGCGGCTTCCCAAAACTCCTTTTCGGAGGGAGCAAGGTGGTAAGGCTCGCCTTTCACGGGCCGGCCGGCATCGTCATGGACGATGAGAAAGAAGTTGCGGTAGTTGGTGACGAGAACCTGGCGGTATTTGCCGAGGTAGCCGGCGACCTGTACGGAGTCGGCCGTTACGCCGGCGTCGTCCTTGACCTTCTTGCACTCGATGACGCCGCGGGCCGGCGCCTGACCGGCGAGTGGTTCGTCGGCACCCCTCTGGAACTGGTCGGGGGTGTAAAGGCCGCCGTCGGGCATTCCGGCGCCTTGATTCTTCAAACCCATCACGCAACGGACGCGCGGTTTAAGCGACTGACTGGCGGCGTTGAGGAGGTTGGCCAAGGGACCGTAGAAGGAGGTTTCGGGCGTGTTGGCGCCGGTGGAGCGGATGAGGAGGAGTTCGGTCAAATACGTCTTCAAGGGGTGCATCGGCAAGCTCCGGGCGCGGCGGGACGGTTCAGGAAGTATAGCAAGCGCCGGAGGATACTTGAACTTCCAGTGTTGTAGAATCGTCGCTACACTGGAGGGACAGGAGAACGCAGTGAAAACGACAGATACCATCACCGAGCAGCAAGCCGACGAAGAGGCCGTGAATGAGTACGTCTCCACGGGCAAGCCGCTCGATCCGGAAGTCTACCGCCGCGTCCGCGCCAGGGCCGAGAAGATCACCGCGGAACTGCGCTGGAAGAATGGGGACATGAACATTTCCACCGATCTCATCCGCGAAGTTCGTGACGAAGAATGAAATACGTCCTGGATTCATCGGCGGCGTTGCCCTGGGTATTACCAGAGAAGGATTCCGCCAAGGCGATCCAGCTGCGGGATGAGGCTCGCAATGCCGTTCACGAACTCCTCGCCCCCGACTTCTTCCCGGCCGAAGCCTTCAACGCCCTCCTGAAGGCCGAGCGAACCAAAAGGATCAACGTCGGTGAGGCGAAGACGCTCTACGCTTCTATCGGGGCCGACATTCCCGTCCTGCATCCCTATCTCTCCCTAATGTCGCGCGCCGGCGAAATCGCCTCCCGCCACCGCGTTGCCCTGTACGACTGCCTGTACATCGCACTTGCTGAACGAGAATCGTGCGAGGTCATCACGGCGGATCGGGGAATCACTAGCCTTCAGTCCCACTTTTCGTTCATTGTGCTGCTCTCGTCACTCTAATCCAACTCCTCCATCTCGGAGTCGAAATCGTCGTAGGTACAGACATAGCCCGGCGGCTTCGACCGATCTTTCTCCTCCCGAAACGCCTTGATAACAGCCGACTGAATCACCTCGCGGCAAGCCGAATTGATCGGATGCGCGATGTCGGCGCGCAGTTCAACGCGGCCATCGGCGTCGCGGCTGGTTCTTGGTACCGCAGCCGCGGAGCGCCGGTTTTACCGATTTTTCGGATTCCTCAGTAATCCATTGCCGACTGGGTAATCTAGAGTCCAACACTGGCCGCATTTCATGTCTCTTGCGGCCGGCTTCGTGCGGCAATCCAACGGCGACACGCTGATTTCGGAAGCCCACGGCCGTCAGATCCGTGAGGTTTCGGCCGATAAGAAGCCGGTAAGGATCATCAAGAGCGATGCGAGGAGACATCCATGTACGCTCGTAGTTGTGGATGAATGATATGAGCATTTCCGCGGTGGCGACGAAAACAGGAACATCGTACATATACGTTCCGAATGTACGATGTTCTCGTTTCCTTTTTCCACGTTCCCCCTTGTCCGCACTCCTGTAAAGACTGGCGGCGTAAGCTGTCCAGTCAATTTTAGTGCTTGCTGCGCTGACTTGCACCGGAACTGACTTTGTGTATACTATGACTAGGCAGTTCGCTGCCTGTAGGAGCATGCCCCTTGGCGACCCGAAACCAGTTCTGGACGCACCCCTCGATCTTAAGGCTCGCAAGGCCTTCAGACCCTGTTGGTTGCATCACACAAAAGGCCAGAGATCTTGTATTCGACGCTATCGAGGCCGGTTGGTCTGGTCCACCCTTTGATCCGTTCGCTCTCGCGGATCACCTCAAGCTACCGGTGATTCCCAGGGAAGATATTCTCGACGCGCGAACCATCCCTATGGAGGGGGAAGGGGTGCAGATCGAGTTCAACCCGAATCGTCCCAGTGGCCGCATCCGGTTCTCCATCGCCCACGAAGTTGCCCACACCCTGTTCCCAGATTGCCAGGAACGTGTGCGGAACCGAGCCGCCAGAGAGCATATGCTAGGGGACGACTGGCAACTCGAACTCCTGTGCAATGTCGCAGCTGCAGAGTTGCTCATGCCTATTGGTAGCTTCCCCGATCTCAAAGACAAAGCGCGCTCGATCGACTCGCTCATGGAACTCCGCAAACAGTACGATGTTTCGACGGAGGCGCTGCTGCTGCGAGTGGTTCGACTGACCGACGCCGCATGCACGATGTTCTGTGCCTCCCGCCGGGACCAAGGCGACGCAAGCGACCGCTATCGCATCGACTATGCCGTCGGATCGAGGTCGTGGTCCCATAGCCTGGCGAGCGGCGTCCTTCTCCCCGTGTCAACAATCATGCGGGAGTGTACGGCCATCGGCTTCACCGCAAAGGGTGACGAGCAGTGGCCAGGTATTCCCCCGAAACTACATGTCGAAGCCGTTGGCATCCCGCCGTTTCCGAAACACCGGTATCCGCGTGTGGTTGGCATCGCACAAGTGCCGGATGGGCTGACGACAGCACGCCCTAGGATCACCTACTTGCGGGGCGATGCCACACGACCGCGAGGATTAGGCCTGCGGATTATTTGTCACGTGGTCAACGACAAGACTCCTCGCTGGGGCGGCGGATTCGCACTCGGAGTTCGCCGCGGATTTTCGGATGTGCAGCAAGATTTTATGTCGTGGGCTGAACAACACGCCGATCTGTTCACGCTCGGCAATGCGCAACTCTGCAATGTGGACGATACTTTGGCGATCTTCAGCATGATCTGTCAGAAGGGCTACGGTTCATCGCGCACCCCTCGTGTGCGCTATGCGGCTATGAAGACATGCCTGGATCGACTCGGCGATATCGCCGTGACCAGCGCGGCGAGTATTCACATGCCGCGGATCGGCTGCGGCCAGGCCGGCGGCGCATGGGACATTGTGAGCGAACTCATTGACGAGAGCCTGTGTAGCCGTGGCATCTCCGTAACGGTTTACGATCTTCCGGGTAGTGACTCCGGCAGTTCTGCTGTGCAGAAAGGCCTTTTCGAGGCATGAGGAACAATCGGTTCCCTAGAGGCGTACCACCTTGGTCAGGCAGATTGTTCTACTCTCCGGTCCGATTGGCTCTGGCAAGACCACCCTCTGCCGGAACTTGGAACACCGTTTTCGCGCCGTCTCGCTGAGGACGAAAGACCTCATCAAAGAACTGGCCGCACATATTGAGCCTGAGCGCAAGGCGCTACAGAAGTATGGCGAATCGCTCGACCGCCGTACAAAAGGCCAGTGGGTTCTCAAAGCGCTTTCAAAGAGATTGAGGGAATACCCGGACGACGCACTTATCCTCGTTGATTCAGTCCGCATCGAAGCACAAGTCGAATCCATCCGGCAGGCGTACGGACCGCGAGTATTTCACATCCATGTCCGCGCCTCGGATGAGGAACTTGCGCGGCGCTATGCCGAACGCACAAACGACATCAAGGAACTCCCTTCGTACAGTGATGCTAAGAAGAACAAAACTGAGAGTAAGGTTATTAGGCTGGCCGACATCGCCGATGTTGTCATCGACACCGAGCGATGTACGGAGTCCGATGTGCTTGTGCGTGCGGCCAGCCATCTGGGGCTCTATGGGCGCGAATACCTACGGCTTGTGGACGTTCTCATCGGCGGCCAGTACGGCAGTGAGGGCAAGGGAAACGTCGTTTCGTACATGGCAAGGGAATACGATCTGCTCATGCGCGTTGGGGGACCGAATGCCGGCCATAAGGTCTATGAGGAGCCGGAACCCTATACTTTCCACCACCTTCCTTCCGGCAGTCGCTGTTGTGATGCTCAACTCCTGATCGGGCCCGGTGCAGTCCTCTACGTCCCAACACTTCTACAGGAGATCGGCGATTGCGGCATCGACTCTTCTCGCCTGTCTATTGACCCTCAAGCGATGATCATTTCCGAGGAGGACCGCGAGCAGGAGAAGTCACTCGTCAAAGAAATTGGCTCAACTGGACAGGGGGTAGGTGCTGCTACTGCTCGACGCATTATGGAACGCAGTGTGCCCGCAAAACTCGCTCGTGAACAGGCCGATTTGAAGCCGTTCATCAAGGACACACGCGAGGTGTTGGAGGAGGCTTTTTGCAGCCGCAAGCGGGTGCTTCTTGAAGGTACGCAGGGCACAGGTCTTAGCCTCTATCACGGCCACTACCCGCATGTTACTTCCCGAGACACCACGGTTGCGGGATGCCTTGCCGAGTCCGGCATCTCTCCAAGCCGGGTCAGAAAAGTTGTAATGGTCTGCCGAACTTATCCGATCCGTGTCCAAAGTCCCGATGGTCATGGGCGAACATCCGGTTTTATGTCGCAGGAGCTTACCCTTGAGGAAATCGCAAAACGATCCGGCATTGATTTAGATGAATTGAGGAAGATCGAGAAAACATCTACTACCAAGCGTGAACGGCGTATCGCCGAATTCGATTGGGCGCTCCTACGGAAGGCGGCATCCTTGAACGCGCCCACCGACATTGCACTTACATTTTCGGACTACGTATCCATCAAGAATCGCGATGCCAGGCGGTTCGATCAACTCACGCCCGAGACCATTCGGTTCGTTCAAGAGATCGAGCGGGTCGCTGCCGCACCCGTCTCCCTTATATCCACCCGGTTCCATTCGCGCAGCATCATCGACAGGCGTTCCTGGTAGGGATCCGCAATGCATGCCGAAGAACTCGTCGAAAACTACCCTCAGCTCTTCCACATGGCGGAGGCTAATACATGGTCAAGTATCCGAAAGCGGGGTCTTCTGAGTACATCTGGCCTACTTGACATGTTTGAGATCAACGGAGAGAAGCGATATCAGATCGAATCCTGCCACCGGCCAGAGTGCGTCGCCATCTCTCACCCAGGTCTGGGAACGGCGGTAATCAGGGACCAGAAGCCAATGAGCGACGCGGCGCTCCGCAAGTGTCTCCAGAACATGAACCCACGGCACTGGTATGAAACATTGAACCGAAAGGTGTTCTTCTGGGTGAACCGTGAACGACTCCTTGGCCTGTTGTCGGCTCGCGCCTACAGAAGCCGGAAGCACTGCGTACTCACGCTCGACACGTCGCGCATGGTTGAACGACACTTGGCTCGCATCACTCTCTCGTCGATCAACTCAGGATCCACCGTATACAATCCGCAACCCCGAGGTGTCCAGACGTTCCAACCCATCGCGTCCTATCCGTTCGATCACTGGCTCAAAAAAAGACGGAGCAGAACTAAAGCTGTAGTTGAGCTTGCGGTGGACTATGCCGTGTCGGATATTGCAGACCTTGCCCTCCGCGTCGATCACATGCAGGGCGACGAACTCCTCGAAACCGTTTGGCCAGCATAGTCGGTAGCGGCGAATAGCGGAAAAGGGGCATTGCACATTTACGCTCCATTGAGGCGTAAAGGTACAGTGCCCTCTTTCGTGCCCGCTTATGCTGCCTTTCCGTGCCAAAAGCCAGACCCTGCGGGCGCGGCGCACAGCTTGGCGCACTGGCGCAAGCCCGGTTAACCGAGGGTGGGCAAAGGAGTTGCGTTGCGCCAAAAATCTGCGCCAAGCCTGCCTTGGCGCAAGCTCCTGGCTCAAGGCCGCCGGCCCCCCTGGGGCGGCGAAACGCTTGGCGGGTTGGCGGGCGTTCCCGAAGTCCTTTGCCGCTCACGACATTTACCCGCCATCCCCTCATCCGCCAACCTGCCCTTGGCGGGCGAATTCCGGCGGACGATGCCCGGTAGGACTCGATCCGGCGCTGCTCCGCGACTTGTACGCCATGATCCTGCACCAACTCGGCGTCGAACACACGACGCAGCGGTGTGCCATGCTTTCGCGGACTAGTTCCGAAATCTCGTCCGGTCCCGACCCCGCGAAAGCATGAGTCCACGCGCGGGAGTCATGCTTTCGCGGCGGCTTAGACTGGTGTAAGGTGCGGAAAAGAGGCCGCGAAAGCATGGCACCCAACGCCGTCAACAAGAACGCCCTGAAAAACGTCGTTAGCTGTTGGAAGAGGACAAGCAGAGAATTGAAAAGGCAACAAGCAAGAAAACGATCCGAAGCACGGACAGGCGCGTCGCCCTCGCCCATGCTTCGGATCGGCGTTCGACCTGCGTTTACAGAATGCCCGCACCGAAACCGTCGGTGCGCTTTTCCTGACGGGCTGCGGCGGTCGTCGCTTGCGCGGCCGTATGAGTGCCGCGTGCGCCGTGCGAACCGTGGGTACGGTAGCCGCGAGGGGCCGCGCCCATTTCGCTGACCACTTGGCCGTAGCTCGCCGCGCCGGCGGTCGCCGGCTCGTAATCGGAGTCGAAATCGTCGTAGGTGCAGACGTAGCCCGGCTGCTTCGACCGATCCTTCTCCTCCCGAAACGATTTAATGACAGCCGACTGGATCACCTCGCGGCAAGCCGAATTGATCGGATGCGCGATGTCGGCGTGCAGCTTGACACGGCCGTCGGCGTCGCGAGTGGCGCGATCCTCGTCGAGCTTGCCGCCGCAGGCATTGCAGAAACGCGCCCGGAGGTGGTTCTTGGAACCGCAACCCTGGCAGCGATCCGTCAACTTGCGGCTGGGCATGGCCACGAACGAGCCTTTCGTCCCTTCGATGATTTTCAAATCGCGCACGACGTAGGCGTCGTCGAACGTGACCGAACAGAAGGCCTGAAGGCGCTCGTTCTCGTTGTTGTCATCCATGAGCTTGATACGGACTTCGGTGATGACCACAGCGGGTCTCCTTTTTTCTGTGGCACACTCAAAAGCAACTCTGCACAATATGGACTCGCGGCCTAGCGCCTTCATCCCTAAAGACATCCAAACCGCGTGCGACGCTAAAGCTCTCCTCCGGCGAGCGGCACAGGGCGAATACCGTGCTGCCGCTCCCGGTCATCAAGCTGCCCGCCGGTCCAAGGGCGGTCAGCCGCTCTCGCAACTCGGCCACGATGGGCCGGAGTCGTTCAGCCGGGGCTTGCAGCCGGTTGTGCAAGCGTCGGCCAAGTTCCACCACGTCGCCGGCCTCAGCCGCCCGACGCACTTCCGCGCCGGACTCAGGCTCCGGCGGCACCGCGACGTTCCGAAAAACCTCCGCCGTGGACAAACCCACGGGCGGAGAAACCAGCACGAAATCAAGCGGGCGACTTAGGGCGACTGCTTCGACCTTTTCACCGCGCCCGGTACACCAAGCGGCGGGCGCGGAGAAGAAGAACGGCACGTCGCTACCCAACTCGGCGCCGAGCGCGGCGAGTTCGGCCCGACTCAGTCCTAGCCGCCATAGCGCGTTCAATCCGGCTAGCGCGGCGGCCGCATCGCTCGAACCGCCACCCAACCCGGCCGCCATCGGAATCCGCTTCCACAAGCGAATGTCGGCGCCGCAGTCGCGCCCAATGCGCCGCCGAAGCAATTCGGCCGCGCGGCAGATCAAGTTGTCTGGTCTCACGGACAGTTCGGGCCGGTCGCATTGCAGGCGAACGGTTCCCGAAGGACCATTGCCAAACAGCAGCGTATCGTACAAGCTGACGGCCGTCATCAGGGTCGCCAGTTCGTGATACCCATCCGGCCGGCGATGCAGCACTTCCAGAAACAGATTCACTTTCGCCGGCGCCCGAACCAGTATGCCGGCGCCGCAACGCCTCAAGATCATAAAGGACCAATCGGGAGATTTTGAATTCCTTCACCCGAAGCGAGCTTGGATGAGGGATAAACGCCCATGAAAGTCCTTTTTCCGTGAGCCAAGGCGGGCTGGCCGTCCTGCCCGTTCCGGCTGGGCTGCACATCCCAGCAGAACGGGGGCGATCATACCTTTGCGAAAGAAGAGCGTCAAGGCTGCTAATCCGTTGTCGCAAAAAGCGGCGAGGGCGGTACGCTTTCTCCATAATGAGTGAGACCGCCTATAACCGCACTGCGAACACGATCTAGCAATAGGAGAGCGGGAATGAAGTCTTTCGTCACCCATCTGGAAAGCGCCCTGGACGGCTCGCGGTTGCCGGCCGATGAGGTTCATACGGTCCACCAGGGCCGGCCGCTTTGGGTGCGCTATGATCTCGACGCAGTGCGGGCGGCGGTGACGCCGGAGGACGTCGCGCAGCGCGGGCCAAGTCTGTGGCGTTACCGGGAACTCCTCCCGCTGCCGTTCGACGCCGAGCCGGTCACATTAGGCGAGGGCATGACGCCGCTGTTGCCGTGCCCGCGCCTGGGTCAAGCGCTGGGGCTTCGGCGCCTTTTTATTAAGGACGAGTCGCAGTTGCCAACGGGCAGCTTCAAGAGCCGCGGCATGACGACGGCGGTGAGCATGGCCCGACATTTCGGTTTGCGCCGCTTGGCGATTCCCACGGCCGGCAACGCGGGCGGGGCGTTGGCCGCCTACGGAGCGCGGGCCGGCATGGAGGTGTTTGTGTTCATGCCGGAAGACACGCCGATCATCAACCAGATGGAAGCTCATCTGGCCGGCGCCCGCGTCTTCCTGGTGAACGGCCTCATCACGGACTGCGGCAGGCTGGTGCGCGAAGGGACGGGACGCATGGGCTGGTTCGACGTGTCTACTCTCAAGGAGCCGTACCGTCTGGAGGGCAAGAAGACGATGGGCCTTGAACTGGCGGAACAGATGGCCTGGCGGCTGCCGGACGCGATCTTTTACCCGACCGGCGGCGGCACCGGACTGATCGGCATGAGCAAGGCGTTTCAGGAGCTGCGCGAGCTGGGCTGGCTGCGGACGCAAACGTTGCCCCGGATGATCGCCTGCCAGAGCGACGGCTGCGCCCCGATCGTGCGGGCGTTCGACGCGGGGGCGCGTTTCGCAGAGCCATTCCCGAATGCCCATACGATCGCCAGCGGCCTGCGCGTGCCGGCCGCAGTCGGCGACTTTATGATGCTGGACGCGATCCGCGCCAGCGGCGGCTGCGCTATTGCCGGCCGCGAGAATCGCATACTTCATTGGATGCGGCAGGCTGCGGGACTGGAGGGGATTTCTCTGTGTCCGGAGGCGGCGGTGTGCTTGGATTGCCTGGAAACGCTGTGCGCCGAGGGCGGCATTCAGCCCGACGAGGAGGTAGTCGTATTCAACACGGGGGCGTCACAGAAGTACCCGGAGATTGTCCCGCTGGCACTGCCGCGGTTGGACAAGGATCGACCCATCCACTATGAATCGTTATCGGAGCAAGCTCTACCTGTTTAGCCGCGACCTGGAGGGGAGCGCGGGCGCGACGGCGCCTTCCGTATCGACGGCTGCCGGTTGCTTTCCCGATAGGAGCATCGCCGCCACCAGCCCAGCGGCCAAGAGCGCGCAAACCCCGGCGATAATACCCGGAAGAAGCGATTGTATGCCGATTCCGCTCTCTTTTGTATTCAACACGGCGAAAACCTGTGGGAATACCAGCGGGGCGATGAGGCACAAATTGTAGACAAGATGAAAGACCATCGCCGGCGCGACGCTGCCGGTTCGCAGGGCGATCAGGCCGAGGATCACGCCCAGAACGAAATGCGGCGCAAACTGGAAGACGTTTATCTGAAAGAGCGCGAATAGGAAGCTGCTTAGAAACACAGCGGTCCAGGACTGGAATCGGCGGCGCAGTCCGGTCAGGATGAAGCCGCGGAAAGCCAGTTCTTCACAGAGCGCGGCCAGCACCGCTAACACCGGCAAGGAGATGGATAGGCCGGCGTGTGACTGCAACAGAGGTTGGTTCTCCTGGATCAACAATTTGAGGCCCGGGAACTGATCCAGGATCAGCAACGTCAGCCAGGCCAAGGGCGGAACGCACAGGACGGCCAGCAGCGCCGCCGCCGGCCAAGACCACGCCGGTGGTAGTCGCAACGCCAGTCCCTGGCGCGGGCGCGTGGTGAGCAGCAGCGCCATGAACAAAGGCGGCGCCGCGGTGAACGCCAATTGGCAGACAGCCGCGACGCTCAACACCGCCTTGTCGCGCCCGAAGCCGAGCGACAACCAGCGCAAAACCAGTAACATGGCAAAGCAGAAAAACGCCTGGCCGGCCGTCGGCACAGCTTCTTTTTCGCGGAATAGGCGACGCAGCCATAATCCCACGTCCAAGCGTTCGGCCTCGCGGAACAACACTTCCTCGCGCTGGAACTGTTCGATGGCCCAGCGCAGTGCCAACCAACTGTAGATCGCCATCGGCGCCAGCACGGGAATGAAATACAGCCAGGGTATACCGGCCTGCGGATCAGGGCTGATAAGTTTTTGCAGCAACAAGGCAACGCCCGTCACGGGGACCATGCTATACAGGGGACTTAGCTCCACGCCGGGTGCGAGCGTGAGACACACGAGAGGTAGAGTGACTAAAAAGAGGGGCATAAGGTAGTATTGTCCCTCCTTGGAACTGCGGGCATAGGCGCCGACGGCGAGGGAAACCGCGCTGAAAAAGGCGGACAGCGGCAATACTAATAGCACACTCCAGAATAGTACGGCCGGGCGGAAGGCGTCGAGCGGAAGTTGCGAGCCTAGCGTCCATGCGGTTACGGCCATACTCAGCAGGTTAAGCAGGGCGGTGGCGGCGCTGAAGACCCAGATGGTCAAAAACTTGCCCCAGACGATTTCCTCGCGGCTGGCCGGGCTGATGAGTAGCGTCTCCATCGTGCCGCGTTCCTTTTCGCCGGCGCACAGGTCCACCGCAGGGTAGAGCGCCCCCGCCAGCGACCACATCACCAAAATGAACGGGAACATGCGTAGCATCAGCGCGACAAGGTTCGTCGCGGCGCGTTCGGCGGCGGGTTTGGCCCGTTCGGGGTCGTCGATTTTGAAGGGGTCGTCAAAGTTAGAAGGAATGCCGCGTTGCGCAAAGCGGATTTCCTTGATCGCTTTTCGCCACCGGCCGAGGATGACCGTGAATCGGCCGTTGACGGCGCGCGAATACTCGTCGCTGTCGCGGTCCAGGATGAACAGGGAAGGGTGGTCGTCGTCCCGAAGTCGGCCCAGAAAGTCGGGGGGTACGATCACAATCAAATCAACGGAATGGTCTTCAAGCGGCTTGCGGTAGGCGGTGAAATCGTCAGCCGCCGCCGATTCAGCGGTGTCCGCAGTCAGAGCGCGGACTTCGAGCATTTGCCTTTCTCTGCGCAGCTTGGGCGGATCGTCGGGATGCTCTAGGTAAGCCGATGCGACTTGTATGCCGCCCTTCGCATCCGTCTCAAGGAAAAGGGGAAACACTCCGCGGGCGTCGCGCGGCAAATTCTCGACGCCGTAAACGCCGACGACCTGCGGTTTTTGGCTGAAGCCCGCAGCCAGCTCCATCAAGCCAAGGCCGGCGAGCGGGTAGAGGAGGATGGGCAGCACCGCGATCATGAAGAGGGTGCGGCGGTCACGCAATTGGTCGCGCAGCTCGCGCACCCAAATTACACGAATGATGGACCAACGCATGCGCAAAATCCTTAGTCCGTAGCGGCAAACCGTGTCGTCTATACTACGGACTATGGACTACGGACTACGGACTTCAAGCGAGTATGTCCTGAACTACCGTACCTGAAACGTCGGTAAGGCGGTAATCGCGGCCGGCGTGACGGTAGGTGAGCTTCTCGTGATCGAGGCCCATCTGGTGCAAAAGCGTCGCGTGCAGATCGTGGACGTGGACCTTTTTATCGACAGCGTGCCATCCGAAGTCGTCGGTGGCGCCGTAAACCTGACCGCCCTTGACGCCGCCGCCGGCCAGCCACATGGAAAAGCCGAAGGGATGATGCTCACGGCCGTCGGAGCTTTCGGCCGTCGGCGTGCGGCCGAACTCGCCGCCCCATAGTACGAGCGTGTCTTTCAGTAGGCCGCGCGCCTTGAGGTCCGTTAGGAGGCCGGCGATGGGGCCGTCGGTGGCGGCGCAGTTGGCCGGCAACTCCGTCTTGAGACCGCCGTGCTGGTCCCACAATTGGCAGCTGGATCGCTTGGCCGTCGTGGTATGATAGACTTGCACGCAGCGCACGCCGCGTTCGACCAGCCGCCGTGCCAGCAAACATTGTTTACCGAAAATCTCCGTCGTTTTCTCATTCAGACCGTAGAGCTGCCTCGTCGCCGGCGATTCCTTCTCAACGTCGAACGCCTCCGGCGCCTCCGTCTGCATCCGAAAGGCAAGCTCGAACGATGCGATGCGGGCGTTGAGTTGGCTGTCCTCTTCACGCTGCTTACGATGTAATTCGTTAAGGCGTTGCAGCGTGTCGAGCTGATCCTTCTGCCGCGTGGAGGACACTTGCGGATTTTTCAGATTGGCAATGGGGTTAGCCAGGTCGGCGACGAGCGTGCCTTGGTAGGCGGCGGGCAGAAAACTGGAACTCCACAGCGGGGCGCCTTGAGCCGGCTGCGACGGACTGATGACGATGAAGCCGGGCAGACTCTGGTTCTCACTGCCGAGGCCGTACAGCAGCCACGAACCGAGGCTGGGCCGCGAAAACGCCTGTTCACCGGTGTTCATTTGTAGGCAGGCGCCGTTGTGGTTGATGTTGTCGGCGACCATCGAGCGGATGACGCAGATGTCGTCGATGCGGCTTGCGACCTTCGGGAAGAGGTCGCTGACCTCGATGCCGCTTTGGCCGTACTTACTGAATTTGAACGGCGATTTCAGAAGGTTCGTGGTCTTGGTGCGCACCAATTTGGGCTGGTCGAACGGCAACGGCTTGCCATCGTCGAGGGCGAGGCGTGGCTTGGGATCGAAGAGATCGACGTGCGACGGCCCGCCGGACATGAACAGGAAGATGATGCGCTTGGCCTTCGCCTCGAAGTGCGGAGGCTTGACGGCGAGAGGGTTGTCGGTCGCGTCGGCAGCGCGGGCTTTTCCGCCCTCAGCGGCAAGCAAGCCGGCGAGGCCGATCATGCCGAAGCCGTTGGCGAAGGTGCGCAACGCCTGTCGGCGGTTGATAGACGTATCGAAAAAAAAGGAGCTCATGCGATCATCTCCTACATAAATGAACTCAATCGCGCACGCCGAAATGAACTCAATCGCGCACGCCGACGCCTGGCGATGCTACAGGTACACCGTTTCCGTTCAGGCCATTCTCTTTCTCTTTGAGCGACGATTCGATGTCTTCAAGGATAATCTTCACCTCTCCGGTCGGTTCGCCGCAAACTACTGTCAAGGTTGGGACGGTAGTTCGATCCGCTGGTTTCTCGGGTACAATTATGTAAAGCATGGTGTTATCGTTCTCTGGCGTCGCCCCGTCTGCATCCCAACTCTTGGCTGCTTCTTCATCCCTATAGACGAAGAACTCCCGGTCCACGTCTTGAGGAGGCCAGTCGCCTTCGTAGGGGGTGAAGGGGGCGCTCTCGTCGTCGGCGTTCTGATAAACGCATCGCGGCCAATGGCGCCGAACCGCCCGCAAAATTGCGTCGGCAGCCCGCACGCCGACTCCGATTTCCAGCACAACGTCCGTTCCACCTATCATGAGTCCGCCGCCTTTCCGCAATAGGTCTGTCTTTCCGAAGAGACGTTGTAATCAATCCCGGAGTAGTAGATGAATCTCCCTCGAGCGCCAGGTAGCGGCGTCAAATCGCCTAGATTTGTGAAGGAAAACAAATACTTCAGTTTACTCTTCGGGATTCCCAACCTTTTTGCCAAGTTCGGCGTTTTGGCGGACAGCGTAGTGAAGTATGAGCCTAACGGGTGATCGCCGGGCGGCTTGGAAGCCCGAAAATGCCATACCGGAAAAGCCCTGACACCATTGTAGCCATTTATATTGGTGAAATGGTTCATTCTTGCTCAGAGCCTGTGCGAAAAGGGCG
>DHJA01000077.1:103904-117047 GCA_002404095.1 Planctomycetaceae bacterium UBA4732
GCCCTTTTCGCACAGGCTCTCAGAGGAATCACCCTGGAACGATTACCGCCGTCAGTCCACATAAATAAACTCATTCGCACACAACAGCACCTGACAATACTCCTGCCACGCCTTCTCCGCCCCACCGCCTCGATTCACAAAATCGAGGCCGATCTTCACCTCGTCGTCCAGCGCCGGCCGGCCGTACAGCAGATTGTACGCCCGCTGAATTCGCGCCAGGTCGTCCTTATCGCCGTCGGTGATGCGCTTCGCCAGCGCTTTCGTCTGCTCCAAAATGAACGGGTGGTTCATTAAGAACAGCGCCTGGGGCGCGACCGTCGAAACCGTGCGTTTGTCCACGGGCGCGGTGGAGTCGGCCACGTCAAACAGCGGGCCAAAGCCGGAGCGGTCGGAGCGAATCGTCGTCAAATAGACCGAGCGACGCGGGGCGTTGAAGTCGCGTATCGACGGGCCGCCCATTGTCCGGTCGAGTCGGCCGGCCGCGGCGAGCAGGCTGTCGCGGACGCCCTCGGCTTCCAGGCGCCGGCGATTCATACGGTAGAGAAGACGATTTTCCGGATCGATATTGGATCTATCATTCTCACACGATTGTTGATAAGTCGCCGACAACATAATGAGCCGGTGCATCTCTTTTATCGACCAGCCGGACTTGACGAATCGGTCGGCCAGGTAGTCGAGAAGCTCGGGGTTGCTTGGTCGGCCGCCGAGTTTGCCGAAGTTGCTCGGCGTACTGACGATGCCCTCGCCGAAATGCTGCTGCCAGATGCGGTTGACCATGACGCGAGCCGTCAGCGGATTGTCGCCGCGCGTCAGCCATTCCGCCAATTGCAGACGGCCGCTGCCTGATGTGATCGGCTTCTGGTTCGTCCCTGTCAGGATTTCCGGGAAACGCCGCGGCACGATATCGCCCAGGTGATCGTAACGTCCGCGAAAGTGGATATGCACGTCATGGACGCCAGCGTGCGGACTGCCGGGTACGCCTCCCTCCTGGGCGCCGTTGGCGTACTCTATGGGCGATTCACGGACCTTTTTTAACGCATTAAAATCGCTCTCCAGACGCGCTAGCCCCGCGCGCACATCGGCAGGCAGAGTTTTTTCATCGTCGGCGTTTTTGATCCAGAAGGGACTACGAGCGTCGGTCAGCGTGAAATGCTTCTGAAACTCGCGGGCCGCTTGCTCGACAGCGCCGCGATCCGTCCCGGCTACGGCGTTGTCCCAGGCATCTAAACCAGGGTCGGCGGCCTTCATTGCCCTTCGGCTGTCGGCCATGTCCCAAAAGTGCCACACGGCCGCGTTGCCGTAACGGTCGCCGTGCGGGTTGCCTTTGCCGTTTTGGTGCAGATCGCTTACCACGTCTCGGGCCAGGTTCCAAGCCTTTGTGCCGTCCGCGAAAGCAATGGTCAAGTCCACAGTGGTAGTGTCACAAGTATGGTTCGCTTTAGGCAGGACTAATAACTCAATGCGGTCGCCCGGCTCGACTTCCACCGCTGTCAGCCGCTGCCCATTTTTGCCTTGATCGAACTTCTGGGCGCCGCCGTTGGGGAAGTCGCCAGTCGCCAATTCCCGGCAACCTGCCCCTTTGCGGAGGTCAATGATCCAAGCGATGCCGTCGCCGCCGGCCGGGTCGGCGTCCGTCACTCCGCCCGTGACATATACGGTCCCCTTGACCGGACTGCGCCAGCCGACCGCGACGCCGTTGTTCGGTCCCGGGTGTACGGAAACGGACTTGGCCGGTAGCTTGAAGGTCTGGATAGCGACTTCCTGATCGGTGCTGTTGGCTATCACGTTCGGGCAGTCCGGTTCGCCGCGCCAGCCAAGGACGCCGGGTTTGCCGGCTACGTCGCGCACTGCCTTCGTCATTAATTTGTAATCGCCGCCGCCGAGGTAGTCGATCCATTGCCGGAGGGCGTAGGCGTGCAGCTTCTTGCCGGCCGCGAAATCGCTGACGGGCAGGGCAGGGGAGTCGGCGGACGCATTCCGGTATTCCCAAGCCGCCGTCAGGTACTTCGCCGTTTCGGGCAATTGTGATTTCGCATATTCCTGATACGCTTTCTCTCGATTTGTTTTGAGTTGCTTTTCCAACTCTGCGAGGCGTTGCTGTCGCTCGGCGCGCTTGGCCAACTCGGCGGGTGGAGTAAGTGGAATGCGCAGCATCGGCGGGCCATTGGTCTTGGGGCCGACGTCGGGCAAGATATGCGTGCTGAAAAAGATACCGCCGAGCGCGTAGTAGTCGGCTTGAGAGATCGGGTCGAACTTATGGTCGTGGCAGCGGGCGCAGGCGACAGTCAGGCCCAGGAACGTCCGACTGGTCACGTCCACCTGATCGTCGGCGATGTCGGTGAGCAGCTTATCCTTGTCGGCGTCGCCGCCGCCCCAGTTGCCTAATGCGAGAAAACTTGTGGCGATAATCCCTGATCGGTTGAAGCCTTCCTTACCCGGCACAAGGTCGCCGGCGATCTGGTCGCGGACGAACTGGTTATACGGCATATCGCGGTTGAAGGCGTCGATCACCCAATCGCGGTAGCGCCAGGCGTCGCCGCAGTCCATCACGTCGCCGGCGCCAAGGCGGGCGTCGAACGAATCGGTGTAGCGAACCAGATCGAGCCAGTGGCGGCCCCACCGCTCGCCATAAGCCGGCGAAGACAGCAGCCGATCCACAACCTTAGCGAACGCGGTCGGCGAATCGTCTTTGAGAAAGGCGTCCGTCTCGCCCGGCGTCGGCGGCAGTCCTATAAGATCGAAGGTCGCTCGACGCAGTAGGGTTCGCTTGCCGGCGGGCTTGGCCGGTTTCAACCCCGTGCCCTCTAACGCCGCGAGAATGTAACGGTCTACATCGGAGCGCGGCCAGCTCGCGTCCTTCACCTGCGGCGCGGCCAGGACGTTGACCGGCTCGAACGCCCAGAAACGCCTTTGCTCGTCGGTGATGTGAAAGCCGACCCCCAATGTAGTCGCGGCGGCGGGGTAGGGCAGACCCATTTCGACCCAGCGCGCAAGGACGGCGATTTCGCGGTCGGGAAGCTGCTTATCCTTCGGCATCTTCATTTTGTCGGTGCGGCGCACCAGCTGGACGAGAAGGCTGTCGTCCGGCTTACCAAGCACGGCCGCCGGCCCCTTATCGCCGCCCTGGAGTACAGCGTCGCGCGAGGTCAGCTTGAGGCTGCCGCGGGTCTTGTCGCCGCCGTGACACTTGATGCAGCGTTCGACCAACAGCGGCCGCACTTTTTTCTCGAAAAACTCGTCGCCCGCCGAATCGGCGCGCACGGGCACGGCGACCGCAAGGAAGATGCAGCCAAGTAGGTTCAACGTCAAAGCGCGAGGAGAGGCGGGGTTCATGAGGACGCCTCAAGGCGGGCGGGTGGGAAGGCGAGCGGGCATTACGCTTAATCATACGCTTGTCCGGCGGCGGTGGGCAACGGAAAAGTGGAAGAATGGCAATGTGCCTATTTATACCTCTAATGTATCCTGGGGCCGCTGGGGTGGCTGTTCTGGTCGGTGAAGACCCTACAGCTTCGGTAAGTTACTCCGCCAGGAGTTTTCGCAGCGCGGTCCAGTTCGGGCGTCCCTCCTTCCACTTCACGGCCGCCCCAGCGACCTCGGAAACGGGCATCTCCGCTAAGGAGAACGGGCGCGCAACGGGGTTGCCGTTCAGGTTGCCGCGAAAATTGAAGTAGCTGTTGAACGAGGAGACGCCAGGCAGGCTGTGGCAGGCGAAACAGTCTTCTTTGACAGGGCTCTGACTCCTCTCCAAAAAGGGCCGGTCGGTCGGGCCAGACTTGCGGTTTTCAAACTCATCATGATAGTACCGGAAGAAGGGATTATGGAAATCGACCTCATCGGGGCCGACGGCGCGCAGCCCCCCCGCCCGGTCCGCGAACAGCAAGGAACGACTCAGACGAAACTCCTGAAAGGATTGCCATGAGTGGGCGCGGCGGTTGGCCTCGGTGCCGCCGGCCAGCGCGGCATTCAGCGTCTGCACTGTCATCCCCGGAACCTCGCGATAGACGCGCAGCTGGATGCTCTCCGTCAGGGCGGTCGCGGTGGGAGTGTTCGTAGAAGCGATCAGCAGCGCGCGGCGGACCAACGCCACCTGAGTGCCCACAAGAAACGGTGGAAGTTTCGGATTCGGGAGGTACTTCTCCGCATCATTCCCAGTTTCCTTCGCTTCGACCCGCAAAGGCTGGTCGAAAGAGCGCAACCGTTTGAGGTAATCGACCGTGGCGGCGCGGCCCGCCGGCAGCCGGAGGAAGAGTAGGAAGGCCGAGTTCGTAAACACACTGGTCCCGGTGTCGCGCAGATGTTCGGGCGCGACGGGACCGTCCGGTCGGCCCACGCACACCCACGGGCCGTCAGCCTTGAACAAGTCAACAGGTAAAAACGGTTTGCCCGGATGCTCTGGATCGAACTGCTTGGGGAATTCGCCCGAGGCGACGGCAGCCGCGTAGTTGTCCGGCAGCTTCTCGATCCGATCCGGGGCGAGGGCCAACCGGCCGATGACGGCTGCCAGCGGACGGCGGAGCCGGTCCCGCGCCGCATCCACTTCTTCCGGCGTAAGGCCCGGTTCGGCGAAGTTGGCGCGGCCGCCTTCCAGCCAATTGAAGACCAGCCAGAGGTCGCGCTGGAGTACCGCCCGCTTCACCGGGTCTTCGATCAGCCTCTCCCCCCGATTCTTCAGGAACTCCTCTAGCACGGCGACCGCCCGCTTGTTTGAATGCTCTTCGAGCAGGTGCTTGGATCCCGCCCACAAAAGGGGCTCCAGGCGATCCTGCCCGTAGGCGCGGCCGTCCGGACCGACGCGGACGAACATTGCCTCGTGCAGCCGGTTCCATAGGTGTTCAGGATCGGCGTCATACAGCGACCGCTCCGACGAGGTCTTTGCCGGAGACTCCGCCGGCCCCAATGAGGCGAAGTAACAGACGAGCGCCGCGCCTGCCACAAGGCAGAAGGCGGACAGCCGTAAGGCGTGCGAATGGTACATTGGCTTTCTCCGTCGCCGACGTTGTTATTAGGTTGTGCAGCCTATCCCTTGGAAATCGCGCCCGGTGCAATCTATCAAAGCCGCGGTGTGCATCCTGCGGACGACATGACCTCATCCCTTGCAGGTACTGGTATGGTAAACTCTGCCGGCCGCATGTCAACAAAAAACGGAAGGGTTTGAACCAGCGGACCAGCGACGTGAGTTCCGAAAAGCTAAATGAAAGACGCCCAAAGGCATGGCGACAACGACGTATCCGCCGAGTTCACCCGCTTCCCCGCTGCGGCATCGCTTTTGCTACCCAAACGGCATGTGACGACCCGGTCCTACGCTCACGTGAGGCGCCATGAAGATTACGATCCTGAACTACCTCGAACACGAAGGCGACAAGAAACATGACACTGTGGTGGACCAAGTGGCCAGGGCGCTAAAACAGAGCAAACACAAGGTTTCCGTCCTGGGCGTCCACGGCAACGTGAATCAGCTGCGCACCGGACTGCTGCGACGTAAGCCAGACCTTGTATTCAACCTCATGGAGACCTTCGGCTCCAACCAACTTGGCGCCGTCGGCGTCGTCGGGCTGCTCGACCTGCTTAGCGTACCGTACACCGGCGGCGGCCCAGGCGAGTTCTACATTCAGGAGGACAAAGGGTTGACCAAGAAGTTACTCTCGTTCGACGGTATTAAATATCCTGAATTCGCCATCTTCTCCCAGGACGCCGAGCTGGAGACCGGCGGCCACTTGCACATGCCGCTCTTCGTCAAGCCGTTGCGCATGGACGCCTCCATTGGCATTAGCGGAAAATCGCTCGTCCACAGCACCAAAGAGATGATCGAGCGCGTCACGCACATTCACAAGACCGTCAACGACGCCGCCCTTGTTGAGGAGTACATTGAAGGCCGCGAATTTTATGTCGGCGTCCTGGGCAATCAGGAACCGCAGGCGTTTCCGGCCATCGAGATGGATTTCTCCGGGATGCCGGAGGGCATGGCGCACGTCCTCGATTCCAAGGCCAAATGGGATGAAAAGAGCGCCGAGTACAAAGGCACGAAAGCCATTCTGGCCGACATACCAGACGAGGTTCGCGCTCGACTCCAAAAGGTAGCCGTGGACGCCTATCGCGCTTTGCGTGTCCGCGATTACGGCCGGATTGATATGCGTTTGACCCCCACAGGCGAGGTTTACGTCATCGAAGTCAACGCCAGCTGTTACCTGGAACAGACGGGCGAATTCTCCACATCCGCCGAGGCTGCCGGCATGGATTATCCAACGCTTATTAATCGCATCGCCGAATTGGCCTTCGAGCGCTATAAGTCACGCAAAGCGGCGAAGGCATAAATGCCACGCTTAGGTAGCGGCGTCGTGGAGCCTGCTCATCGCCAGGGCTGTTATGAAAGTGGTTAGGGCAACGGTCACGGCCGTTTCACGAGCTTCCGCGTAGGTCATGTTTCGCTTTTCGGCTAGTTCGGATAATTCGCGCAGTAGGTGTCGCGCCCGCTCAGGAAACCACCCCGTCCAGCGATATACATCGGCGGAAATAGTCCGTTCCAACCGCCGGATAAGCATGGCGGCGCGGCGAGGCGTCGTTGGCGGTTCTTTGCCCGGCTCGCCGAAGATCGTTAGGAGCGCCTCCTCCAGGTCCGCCGGAACCTCCATCTTGTCCAGCGCGTAGGCTCGATAGTGCTCATCCAGAGTTGACTCTAGACTTGCCACGTCTTCATCCGGGTCTTCGGCCGTCGTTAGCGGCTCACGTTCACGCAATTCGGCCATTACACGGTCGCAATACTCCAACTTTGCCAGCGCCGGCCGACGCATGTACCGCTCGCGCCAGTTCAGGCCGGGCGTCATCCACACGGCAAACGTCTCGGCCCAGTCCTCATCGGGGTGCTTCTGTGCGTACCATCCGGGAAGGTGATCGACGTATTGCGGGCTAAACGCTTTGGGTCGATATTCCTCCTCATAGGGCAGGTTGATGTCGCCGAATTGGTTGGTCCATTCGGGGCGTTCATAAAGCCGATAGGCGTAATTGACGACATGCCCCATTTCGTGTCGTAGATAGCGTAGTATATCGGATGGGCCGCCGCCCTCGACGAGGCCGCGCTCCGCGTGGAAGTCCGTCAGATCGACGCGAACCAGATAAAATGGTATAGCGATAGATATTGTATCAAAGGGGACGCCCCATTCCGTTGACAGGTAGAAGTGGGGGCGGACTTTCGTGACGCCGCAAGCGGACAATTCACGCTGAAATTCCTGAAGAACGACTTCCAACGGCGTACCGAGAATCGTTAGGCCAAGGTCGCGCAAGCGCCTCGATCCGAGGTTGCCTTCATGGACAAAGGATTTTTCCGACGACATTACTCGGCCTGCTATATAAGAGCCTGCAACGAAGTGACGAACGGCCGGCGTGAGCCGGCTGGTGCGTCACCAAGTCGGCGATAACATTCTATACCAGCCGGCTTACGCCGGCCGCTCGCCCATAAAGAATGATGCCGTTCATGGTCGAAGGGCGGCCTGCTCACGTTTGTACGCTTCCAATCCGGCGGCCACTTGCTCCGTTCGGAGCAGCACTACGGAATTGTCGCAATAGAGCGGGTCGGCGACTTTCGCGCGGATTGCCTGCCAGAGCAGGCCGTGGGGGCCGCTCGTCTTCAGGAGATAATAGTCGGTGCCATAGGATTCAACGCGCCGTAATCGCTCCGGCCAACCGGGCGCGAGCTGCGGCAGGTACTGGCAGTCCTCGATCAGTTCCGGCGGGAAAAACAGGTAGCGTGTGTCGGCGTAGCAGCGCACGCCGGGCCGTCGCCACATAAGATAGGCGCCGTCGTCCGGGGCCGCGAAAATGCGGCCCTCGACGCCGTGCGCCTCGATCCAGTCGGCGGCGCCGACCGGCCAGTCCGGGTTGTTCCCCATCGGCATATCGCGGCTCAACGGCGGGAAGATGGAAATGAGCGTCAGCGCCGCCAGCGCGCCCGCCGGCCACGCCCAATGCCAACGAAACAGCGGCGTGTGCAGCAACCGTTTCACGGAGCCGTCACAGCGCAGTAACCGTTGCATTAATATACCGCGGCGCGATCGCGCAGCCGTGGCCAGCATTGTCATTAGATGCGGCACGGCCAACGTCAACATGATCGGCAGCCAATCCAGTACGCCGCGGAATGCGCGAGTTCCCAGCCATGCCAGCGCGGCCAGAAGAGCGATTTCCCAGAATCGATATTGGCGAAAACGACGAAATATCGTCCATGCGGTCAAAGCGGCGACAATGTATACGAGGCAGATGGTATAAGGCGGCTCGAACAAGAAAGTGGAAAGCGGCCGCATCTCAGGGATCGACTGAAGAATAGGATGGTGGGATTCGGGTGAAAACGGGTACAAGAGTCGGCCGAGTGGATCCGGACTTAGGAACGTGGCCGTTAAGGCAAGGCAGCCGATCCAGGTTAGCCGCCATAGGCCGGCACGGCCGAGCGGGGCGTTGAGACGCAGTCGTTGGTTCAGCCATTCCCAGCCTATTGCGCCCAGCAATAAACCCTGCCCCATGATGACGCCAGGGTGTAGGTTGGCCCACGCAAGCATCAACAACGGCAGCCAGGAGGGCAGAGGGCGCCGGCCGGTGCAATGATCGTGCAGCCAGCCGCTTACCAGCAGCAGGCCCATCGTCGAAAGATACAACGGTCGCAGGTTCCAGGCCCGCGATTCCACCAACACGAGTACCAGCAGCGCCAGGGCGACGCCGCGCCTGCGAACGCCTTCATGGTGTAAGCGTAAACCCACGAGCAACAGCGGCCCGCCCACGCATAGGACGCGCAGCAACTTCAGACCGCCGATGCCGAAAGCGTTCCAAACCACCCAGAGGCCAACCCCATAAATTCCCTCGAACTCGGGCACTTGGCGACCAGCGATGGTGTAGGTGAATGCGTCCCGCGGCCGGAGATCGCCGGTGCGGACAACTTCTTCGCCGGTGCGGATTTGCCAGGTGAAATCGAGATCGGCAAAGGGGCTGAAGTAGTTGGCCGCGATCAAGGCGACGACGAGCAGGCTGACGGCGCTGGGAACATATTTCCAGCGGAGACGTTCAACCATCGGAGGGGTTCCTTGCGGCGGCAGCCTAATGTACTTATGGTGGAAGCATAGTTCACAGGTTGCGGCGCGGCAAACGTCATAATGAAACCATAATGTTATTATCGGACGCAGCCCCTGCGCTACGATAAGTCAGATCGCCCTGGCTGAGAACCGCGCGTCAGCGCGCGTAGAATAGGCTGTCCATCAATTCGGTTTGCGTCATCGCGCGGGTGTGGCCGTCACAGTAGAGGACGTTGAAAACCCCGGTATGTCGAAGTGGATAATGCGTCTGGGCGTTGGCGTCCGTGTAAGGCGTCCAAGGACCGCGCGGGGCGGCCGTCTTGGAGTTAGCGCAGCCCGGCGTTTTGGCGTGGTCCCAGACCATAAGAACATTGGACGTACCGGCTCCATTGGTGATATCGGTAAGGCGTAAACCACTCGGTCCGCCCGTCACATAATTCATCGCATAACTGACTTGATAGGGCTTTTCCAGCGTTGAACTGCCAACGGTCTCATCAAAACCGTCCGGGCATTGAAACACCTTTTTGTTGCCTTCAACGTAGGGCCATATCAGCGCCACCGACGGGTCATAACCCGGCAGCGCTTGCGTAGGCGTGGATCCAGGGCGGTTGTCGTATGGCGCCCACCAAGCCTCGTTTGGCCCGGTGTACGTCGTCGGCGAAGTGAGTTGATCGCAGTAGAGGTCGGCGCCGCCTTTCCAGGGAGACAGGCAAAGACGGTAACGGGGCAGGGCGCCTCTCGAATCGTGAAAGTTATGGAACGCCAAGCCGATTTGGTGCAGGTTATTGGCGCAGGAAATACGGTTGGCCGCCGCCCGCACTTTCTGCACGGCCGGCAACAACAGGCCAATGAGTATGGCGATGATGGCGATGACCACAAGCAATTCAATCAGCGTGAAAGCATGACGTTGGCGCATCGCTCGGCTCCGTTTTTCGCCCCGTTTGCGACTCATCGGCCGTTGGCAGATAGCTTACAGCCGCGCGCAAAGCGAGACCACCGCAAAATGAACTTTATCGGCTCCTAAGTGTCTTGAGCCTATCAAGGACTTTGGCGGCGCGGTACTATCGAGGACATGATTGAGTTCTTCGAGCATACTGCCGATCTTGGCCTGCGCGCCCGCGCCGCCGACCTGGACGACCTCTTCGCGGAGGCTGCGCGCGCATTGTTTTCCGCGGTCGTCGAGGATATGGGCACGGTCGTTGCGTCCCAACGCATGGTGATCCGCATCCCCGGTGCGGACAAGGAATTCCTTCTATTCGACTGGTTAAAGGCGCTTCTCTATCACTTCGACGCCGAGCATTTATTGTTCTCGCGTTTCGAGGTCAAGGTGGGCGCGGACGGCCTGGAGGGGGCCGCCTGGGGCGAACTGATGGACCCGGCGCGGCATGAAATGAATCATGAGGTCAAGGCGATTACTCTCCACGGACTCAAGGTGGAACAATCGGCCGAGGGTTGGCTGGCGGAAGTGATCGTGGACATCTGACCAAGGACGCACGTCATGGACAAGGAATCGTTTCGCGGCTCGCTGGAACAAGTGGACGCCACCTGCTGGCGTATTCCGAAGAGCTATAAGCCCGGAATGCGCGTGGACGGTCTAATCTTCACCAACGAGCGCATGTTGCCCCAGCTTCTTAAAGACCAGGCGCCCGAACAGGTGGCCAACGCCGCCTTCCTTCCCGGCATTCAGCACGCCAGCCTCGCCATGCCGGACATCCATTGGGGCTACGGCTTTTGTATCGGCGGCGTGTGCGCTACTGACCCGGAGGAAGGAGGCGTCATATCTCCGGGAGGCGTGGGCTACGATGTGAATTGTGGAGTGCGACTTGTAAGGTCTAATTTACGCTATAATGACGTGAAGCCTCAGTTGCGCCCGTTGGTCGAAGCATTGTTCCGCACGGTTCCGGCAGGCGTCGGCCGCTCAGGTCACTACAAATTCGACAAGAAAGAGCTGGCGCATCTTCTCGGCGAGGGGCCGCGTTACCTGCGCGACCGCGACCTGGCGACGCAGAGCGACCTCGAATACACCGAGGCCGAGGGCCGGCTCGTCGGCGCCGACCCGGAGTGCGTAAGCGATCACGCGCTCAATCGGGGCGCCGAGCAGTGTGGCACACTAGGCTCCGGCAACCATTTCATGGAAGTGCAAGTCGTCGATGAGGTCTTCGACGAGAAGACGGCCGCCGTCTTCGGCCTGGAAAAGGATATGGTTTGCGTGATGATCCACAGCGGCTCGCGCGGCCTGGGCTATCAGGTCTGCGACGACGCCCTGTTGTCGTTGCGCGATGCGCCGCGAAAGTACGGCATCGAATTACCGGATCGTCAGCTTGCGTGCGCCCCCGTGGACAGCCCCGAAGGGAAGAAGTACATCGCCGCCATGCGCGCCGCCGCCAACTTCGCCTGGTGCAATCGGCAATTGCTGATGCAGCAGGCGCGCGAAGTGTTCGCCACGGTGTTCGGCCGATCCTGGCAGGAATTGCAGATGAATTTAGTCTACGATGTATGCCATAACATCGCTAAGTTTGAAGAACATACAATCGGCGGCAAGCTCAAAAAGGTATGGGTACATCGCAAGGGAGCCACGCGCGCCTTTCCGCCGGGCCATCCGGAAGTGCCGGCGCTGTATCGCAAGGTGGGGCAGCCGGTCCTCATCCCCGGCGACATGGGCCGCGCCAGCTGGGTGTTGGCGGGAATGCAGGGCAGCATGGACAAAACATTCGGCACCACTTGTCACGGAGCGGGCCGGGCCATGAGCCGAACCGCCTCGCTCAAGCACGCCGCCGGCCGCCATATCGACAAGGAACTGGAGGCGCTCGGAATCATCGCCCGCTCCCAGAGCAAAAAGGGCCTCGCGGAGGAACAGCCCGCCGCCTACAAGAATGTTGACGATGTGGTTGAGGTCGTTCACGAAGCCGGATTGTCGCGAAAGGTGGCGCGGATGCGGCCCATCGGCGTCATAAAGGGATGAATTGCAATCGTCCAAGAATGAAATAGACGGCTTACATCCCCAGCGCTCGTTGCAAACGCTCGATCTGTTCCGCCATCGGCCGCGGCGGCTTCGGCGTTGTCTGGCCGTGCTTGCCTTGAACTCTCAACCACGCCGCCACTGGCCCCGGCCCCGATAACACTTCCGCCGCCTGCGCTCGCCAATCGTCGATCCCGTCGAAGGAATAGACGCGCCCGATTCCCGCCGCCCGCGCCATCGCCGCGAAATCGACGTGGCCGGTCCCGGCGGTCGGCTGACCGCCAGTAACCTCGTATAAACCGTTGTCGAAGATAAGCAGGTAAAGGTCGGCCGGGTGGTTAGCCAAAGTGACCAGGCTGCCCAGGTTCATAAGCATACAGCCATCGCCGTTGACAACGACGACGCCGCGGCCGGGTTGCGCCAGCGCCAAGCCCAACCCGAGCGCTGGCCCTTGCCCCATCGAGGAGGGGAGGTATGCGAAATCCAAGGGAGTGTCGGACAGCGACGGCCAAATCCCGACCGCGCTCATGGTGGTGACGACGACGTGATCGCCGCGGTGGGCGGCCAGTACTTCCAGGGCGGCGCCTGCGTCCATCATGGTCTTATTCCGCAAGAAGCGCCGCGCCCGCACGTCGTTCGGCTTGGGCGTCTCGGTATGCGGCTGCTAAATCCGCCGGCGAATGGCGACGTTCGAGGACGACGTAAGACAGACCCCACGCTTTCAGGATCGGCTCGGTAAACACCGGGCAAGTGTCGGTGGTCGCGCCCTGCTGATGGGCGAAATAGCTGCGCACGCCGATCAAGAAGAACAACGGCAGCTTGAGATCATGGATAAAGTTCCGAAGCGAATCGCCTGCCTCGAACAAGCCGGTGCATTGCATTAAGACAATGGGGCGTCTACCGCCGAGATATAAGCCGCCGGCCACCGCGACGGCCTCACCCTCACGGCACACGCGAATTAGCGCCAAATCCGGGTCGCCGCTAAACGCGGAGTCCCACTGGCCGAGGACGCTATCGGGCACCCACACGACGTGCGTGACGCCACAGGTTTTCAGCGCGGCCGCGACCGAAGGGCCGTCGAACATGGCGTGAACTCCGACGAGCCGCGACCGATACGAGCCGCGACCGTAAGGT
>DHJA01000077.1:117163-122713 GCA_002404095.1 Planctomycetaceae bacterium UBA4732
AACGAGCCGCCCGTAAGGGAGCGGGGAACCTTCCCGCTCCCTTACGGTCGCGGCTCGTAACACCTCTTCACAGGGCAGACTCTTACTTGCCCTTGTGAACCGTATGACAGGCTTTGCAATCCGCCGCTTTTTGCAGATCCTTGGTGGCGCCTTCTTTGCCGTCTTCGATGGCTTTGGCGGCGTCCAGCAGGGCGCTGGTCTTGTCCTTCCACGATTCGGCGTCGCCTTTCGTTGGCATGTCCGCGGCCAAAGCCGTGTACAGATCGACCAGTTTTTTCTTGTCTTCTTTGCTTCCCTTACCAGACGAGACCCTCTTGTAAAGCGGGCTGCCGCCCTGGTGGGCCATCTTCATGACTTCTTTGATCGTGTACTTGGGCGCCTCGTCGGCGGCCCGGAGTGCGGCCAGGCCGATCAAAAGGCCCAGAATTAAGGCCGGCGCCACAATGAACTTCAGCGTTCGCATTCGAGATTTCCCTTTGTGCAAGTCTAAAAACGATCTCCGGCGTTACGCGGCCGGAGTTCAAGCCAGAGTTTTCGACGGACGGCGGGCGC
Organism: Planctomycetaceae bacterium UBA4732; assembly: GCA_002404095.1. Taxonomy (GTDB): domain Bacteria; phylum Planctomycetota; class Planctomycetia; order Gemmatales; family Gemmataceae; genus UBA4732. The sequence goes on from DHJA01000077.1 coordinate 117,716, forward strand.
GGGCTATTCAAGTATGGTGGTAAGTCTTAACGCTTGGGTGCGTGTCTGTCAACCATCGGAGCGCTGTGTTCGGGACGGGACAGGTTGCCGCGGCGCCGCGTCAGGTATAATACCATGCGAAGGTTCCTCCCCGCGTTCGCCGAAAGGCTATGCCGATGCTCCCACTTCCCACGCTCGATCCGGCCGCTTCCGCCCGACGGCTGCCGTCTTGGCTGAAACGCCCTCTTCCGCACGGCAACGGCAATTTTTTCACCGAAGGACTGCTACGGGAACTGCGGCTAGAAACGGTCTGCGAAAATGCCCGGTGTCCAAACCGCCCAGAGTGCTACGCTCGCCGCACCGCTACATTCATGGTCCTTGGCAACGTCTGCACGCGGCCTTGCGGTTTCTGCTCCGTTCACAAGGGGGCGCCGGAAGTATTGGAGGACGACGAGCCGGCCCGCGTCGCGGAGGGGGCTCATCGCCTCGGATTGCGCCATGTCGTCATTACTTCCGTGACGCGCGACGACTTGCCGGACGGGGGCGCCGACCACTTCCGTCGCTGCATCTTGGCCGTGCGCGAGCGAACCGGCGCGGCCGTTGAAGTATTGACGCCGGATTTCATGGGCGACCTCACGGCCATCGATACCGTCCTCCAAGCTGCCCCGGAGGTTTACAACCATAACATGGAGACCGTCCCGCGTTTATATAAGAAGGTGCGCGGCCGAGCGTCGTACCAGCGCAGTCTCGACCTGCTCGCTCACGTCAAACGCCGTTCGCCGCCCACTGTGACCAAAAGTGGCCTGATGCTCGGCCTGGGTGAAACCGTCGAGGAGTTGTTGGAGGTTCTGGCCGATTTGCGAGCGGTAATGTGCGACACGCTAACGCTCGGCCAATACTTGGCGCCGACGCTCAAGCACATCCCCGTCGCCCGGTACGTTCCTCCAGAGGAATTCGACTCTTTGGCCGTACTTGCCCGGACGATGGGTTTCCGTAAAGTCACGGCCGGGCCGTTCGTTCGTTCCAGTTATCACGCTGACGAGATGATATAAACAATGAGCGGCGCGCCGTTCATCGCCCTGGAAGGCATTGATGGGACCGGCAAATCCACGCAGTGCCGTCTCCTGGCCGATTGGTTGCGCGCGCGCGGCTACACCGTGACGCACTGCGCCGATCCGGGCGGGACGCCTTTAGGCGACCAGCTGCGCGCCATCCTTTTAGATCAGCGTCAGCAAATGGGCTTGCGCGCCGAAGTTCTGCTGTTCATGGCCAGTCGCGCCGAACTCGTGGAGCGCGTCATCCGTCCCGCGCTGGCGGCCGGCTCGGCGGTCGTTACAGATCGTTTTTTGGTATCTAATATCGTCTATCAAGGACATGCGGGCGGCCTCGACCCCGATGAGTTACGTCGTCTGAGCCTGTTCGCCACGGACGGCTTGCAACCGGACTTGAGCGTCGTCCTCGACCTGCCGGTGGAGCGAGCAACAACGCGCCGCAAGCCCGAAGCGGATCGCATTGAAGGGCGAGGAGCGGCCCATCAGGAGGCAGTGCGGCAGGGCTTTCTGGCGGAGGCGCGGGCGCACCCAGAGCGGATTCGCCTTGTGAACGCCGGCCGGTCAGTCCAGGAGACGCATGGCGACGTGGTGCGGGAGGTGGAGCGTGTCTTGGAAGCGCGTGCGCGGGCATGAAGCGCAGATCGAGGCATTCGACCGCGCGGTTCACCGCGGCCGGCTCGCTCACGCCTATCTCTTCGTGGGACCGCCCGGCGTCGGTAAACGACTTTTCGCCGTTGAATTGGCCAAATCTCTGCTTTGTGAATCGCGCCGCGACGACGGCCGGCTGGAAGGCTGCGACCATTGCCCAGCCTGCGCTCAAGTCGAAGCCGGCACCCATCCCGACTTCTTCACCGCCTCTCGTCCGCCAGAAACGGCCGAATTTCCGATCTCTTTAATGCGCGAATTATGTCAGCATTTCTCGCTGAAAGCCGCGCGCGGACGGGGCAAGGTGGTCGTCATCGACGACGCCGACGACCTCAACGCGGAGTCGGCCAACTGTTTTCTCAAGACTTTGGAAGAGCCGCCGGCCGGCTCTGTGCTGATCCTCATAGGCAGCAGCACCGACCGCCAACGGCAGACCATAGTGTCGCGCTGCCAAGTGGTGCGCTTCCGGCCGCTGCCGTCGGAGATGGTCGCGGAGGTGTTAAAAGCCAACGGCGTGGACGATCCGACGTTGCGCGAGCGGTCGATTCAGTTGGGCGGCGGCAGTCCTGGTCAGGCGCTGGCTCTGGCGGACCCTGCCTTGTGGGAATTCAGGCGAGCGCTCTTAGCCGCTTTGACACGGCCGCGCTTCGACGCGGTGGCGCTGTCGAAAGCCTGGATGGAATTCGTACAGGAAGCGGGAAAAGAGTCGGTTCACCAACGCCGCCGGGCGCGCCTGACGCTGCGGCTGCTCATTGACTTCTTGCGCGCCGCCTTGGCTTTCGGCCTAAATTACGGGGCCGACGAGCGGGTTGGGGATGATCGGCCTTTGCTTCAGGCCATGACGAATTTAACGAATGCGGAACAGATCGCGTCGCTACTGGAGCGCTGCCTGGAGGCGGATTTCCAGATTGAGCGAAACGTCGGCACGGCGCTCGTGCTGGAGGCGTTGCTTGATGCGGTCGCTGATAGAATGACGGTTGTCGAGACTCGTTGACTTTCGACACTAATGCGTTTCCGAGAGGAGTTTTCGCCATGTCACTTACCTTTGACGCGGTTTACGAAAACGGCGTCCTCAAACCGGCGCAAGCGCTGCCGCTTCAGGAGCATGAGAAAGTCCGAGTGACCATTGAGCCGGGTCTCACCTGGACCGAGCGCACGGCCGGAATGCTCAAGTGGACCGGCGATCCCGAAGTCCTACGCCGGATCGCCGAAGACGACGAATTCGGCATTCTGGAGTCGCCATGACCTTTGCCCAAATCCCGATGGGCGCCGCGATCTTCCTTGATGCGAATTCGCTCATCTACCATTTCATGAGCGATCCAAAGTATGGGCCGGCTTGTACGCAACTGGTCCAACGGGTGGAACACCAACAGGTTCGCGGTTTCGCGTCGTCCCATGTGCTGGCAGATGTTGCGCACCGCCTGATGACCCTCGAAGCTATAAAACTCTTCGGCTGGCCCATTGCCGGCATCGCGGCCCGTTTGCGAAAACATCGTGGGGAAATTCCGAAACTGACGGTTTACTCTCAATCGCTGGCGTCTCTTCCCTACCTACAGATCCAGGTCGTGCCTGTGACCCAAACGCTTGTTGAGGCGGCAACCTCATTGAGCCGGAAGCATGAGCTTTTGACGGGCGATGCCCTCGTGATCGCCGTCATGCAACAAGAGGGTCTGACGAACATCGCCAGCCTGGACGCGGATTTCGACTGTGTGCCGGGCTTAACACGCTATGCTCCGGTCTGAATTGACGGACGAGAAAATGGGGGACGGCCCTCGTGCTGGAAGCGTTGCTTGACGCGTCGGCTGATATAATGACGCCCGTTGGCACTCGTTGACTTTTCGACGCCTGTTGGTTTCTGAGAGGAGCCATTGCCATGTCCCTAACCTTTGACGCGGTTTACGAAAACGGCGTCCTCAAGCCGGCCGAAACGCTGCCGCTTCAGGAACATGAAAAAGTTCGGGTGACGATTGAACCGCGCGTCAACTGGGTCGATCGCACGTTCGGCATGACTAAGTGGACCGGCGACCACGAGACGCTTCGCCGTCTGGCGGAGGACGTTGAATTCGATCCCCAGGAGGACGCATGATCTTCACCGACCTCCCGGCCGGCGAGACGGTCTTCTTGGACGCCAATACGCTGATCTATCATTTAACAGGCGAGCCGGTTTATGGGGCGGCTTGCCAACAGTTGCTCAGACGCATCGACAACCTAGAGGTCCGCGGGGTGACGTCCACGCACATCCTGTCCGAGATAGTCCACAGGCACATGACCATCGAAGCGACTCTCGCTTTCGGTTGGCCTATGGCCGGCATCGCTCGGCGTCTGCGGCGTCACCCGGGTCAGGTCCAGCAGCTCACGGAGTTTCGGCAAGGGATCGAGACGGTTTTACAGAGCCAAATCCAGGTTTTGACCATTCCAGCGTCCCTGATCGTCGCCGCGGCAATCATTAGTCAACAAAATGGACTGCTCAGTAACGACGCCCTACTCGTCGCCGTGATGCAGGCGAAGGGCCTTACCCGCCTCGCCAGCAATGATGCGGATTTCGACCGTGTGCCGGGCTTAACACGCTATGCTCCGGTCTGAATTGACGGACGAGAAAATGGGGGACGGCCCTCGTGCTGGAAGCGTTGCTAGATGCGTTCGCGCAAAGTCTAGCGACTGTCGAGGCGCGTTGACGTTTCGACATAAACGGTATTGGGCTTGGCACGGAAACGTCAGAATGTCTGCCAACCTGGCCAGCCTGGGTCGGAACGGATAGTACTTTTGCTGAGGTTTTCTAAAGAACACTAAGACGCCTTTTTCACCTCCTAAATCTAGAAGATTGGTAATGATCGACGCCCATTTACAATTATCTAATGGCCCTGTGTAATTCTCGCAGAGGATTGCATTCCCGCTTCCGCCCCGAGACCCCTTCCGATGCCCACCGCCGCCAAGCCGTTGTTCCGTTCCGAGGCCCTACGCCCGAAATTGTCCGCCTTCACCGTGCCGCCTGCCGCCGCCGCGGCCCGGATCAAGCTGGCCCACTGGTCGAAGCTGCTCGGCACGAAGAAGGCGGAGGCGATGAAGGAAACGGAGCTGCTGGGCGACTTTATCGCCGACGTGTTCGGTCAACTGCTCGGCTACACCGGCCCGGCCGCGGGCGCGGAGCACTACACCCTCAAGCGTGAAGCGACTGTCGAGGTTGACGGCAAGTTCGCCGATGCCGCCCTCGGCCGATTCTCCACCGCTGACGACGCGACGGAATTCGTCGCCGCCGTGGAAGGCAAGGGGCCGCGCGACCCCCTCGACCGGCCCTTCGCCAGCCGCAAGCTGTCCGCCGTCG
>DHJA01000077.1:122896-123462 GCA_002404095.1 Planctomycetaceae bacterium UBA4732
CGCCCTGGCCGACGCCGACGCGGCCTTCCGCCGGTTCGTGTTTCTACTCGCCGCGGAGCGGATGGTCCCCGCGACGGGCCGCTGTCACCTCGACGACCTGCTATCCGAATCTCGGCGAATTGGCCTCGACCTGACGCGCGATTACTACCGCGATTACGCCGACCTACGCCTGAAGACCTTTTATCGCCTGCGTCAGTGCAACTCCGCCGTGCCGCCGGCCCGCTTGCTCGCCGCCACGCAAACCATCCTCGACCGCGTGCTGTTCATCGCCTTTTGTGAGGACCGCGGATTGTTGCCGCCGGAGTCCATCGCCAAAGCCTACCGCCACGCCGATCCCTACAACCCGCGGCCCATCTGGGACAACTTCCGCGCGCTGTTCCGGTTCGTGGATGAAGGCAATCCCGCGATGAACATTGAGCGATACAACGGCGGTCTGTTCGCCCCGGACGAGCTGCTCGACAAACTGACCGTGCCGGACGATTTGTGCAAGGCGCTCGACAAGCTGGCGTCCTACGATTACGGTTCCCCGACGGACGCCCAAAGTGGGCCAATCGCTCCGCGATTGG
>DHJA01000077.1:123611-123883 GCA_002404095.1 Planctomycetaceae bacterium UBA4732
GGCCCCCCCACCATGCCCGACCGGCCCGGCAAGTTGATCGACGTGGAAATCCTGGGGCACATCTTCGAGCAGTCGATCACGGACCTGGAGCAACTGCATAAAGCCATCGCCGGCGAACCGGTTATGGCGAGCCGGGTGGCGTCAGCCCCCGGAGGGACGGCGCCGTCGAAACGGAAGCGCGAAGGCGCGTTCTACACGCCGTCGTTCATCACACGGTACATCGTCGCCGCCACGCTCCGGCCGGCCCTGGACGAACGGTTCGAGGCGTACCG
>DHJA01000055.1:0-12661 GCA_002404095.1 Planctomycetaceae bacterium UBA4732
GAGCGAGTCGCCTACATTAACGCCTCGGCCGTTGGCCATTATCCCGGCCAAGACAAAAGGTGTGATCGCGGAAGGTGCGGCGGACGAGAAGACCGTCGCGCCCGAAGTGCCGCGCGGGTCGTTTGAGACGGAGTTAGCCGAGTGGGCCGGCAAGAAGTTCGAGTCAGCCGACCGGGAGACGACCGAGACAATTGCGCAGGCGCTAGACACGGCGACCTATACCGTCACGAAGATCGAGCAAAAGGACCGAACCGAGAGGGCGCCGCCGCCGTTCACGACGAGCACCTTGCAGCAGCAGGCCAACATCCGCATGCGCTTCACAGGCGACCGCACCATGCGGACGGCCCAGAAGCTGTACGAAGGCGTCGAGCTGAGCGGCGAAGGTTCGGTGGCTCTCATCACTTACATGCGTACCGACAGCACGCGCGTCTCCAATGACGCCTTGCAAGCGGTGCGCGGCCACATCAGTGCCCTGTACGGCGCGGCCTATCTACCGGAGAAGCCGAATTATTTCGCCTCGGCCAAGAGCGCGCAAGAGGCCCATGAGGCGGTTCGACCTACCGACGTGGCCTACACGCCGGAGCGCGTTGAGCGCCTGTTGGCGCAATCGGCGCCGCATCGGCAAGACCTGATGCGTCTATACACGCTAATTTATAACCGTTTTGTCGCCAGTCAGATGACGCCGGCGGTATTCGCGGTTACGAACGTCGAAGTAACGGCGCAACCGTTTAGCCGCGACCCGCAAGGGGAGCGCGTTGACGCCACGGGTCTTTTCAAAACCCAGGGCAAAATCCTGAAGTTCGAGGGCTATCGTAAAGTATTGACGCCGGGCGGCAAGCAGGAAGACGCGACGCTGCCGGCGTTGAGCGAACGGCAGCCATTGGACCGGCTGGGCCTGACCGCCAGCCAGCACTTCACGCAGCCGCCGCCGCGTTACAACGAGGCGTCGCTCATCAAGGTGCTGGAAAAGGAAGGCATCGGCCGGCCTAGCACCTATGCGTCCATCATCGGCAAAATTACCTCCGAAGAACGCGGCTACATCGAGGTGAAGGAACGCCGGTTCCACGCCACGACAATCGGCAAGGTGGTTACGGACCTTTTGGTGGAACATTTTCCGCGCGTCATGGATCTGAAATTCACGAGTCGCATGGAAGAGGAGTTGGACGAGATCGAGGCGCGCAAGGCGCAGTATGAGCATGTACTAACGGAGTTTTGGGGGCCGTTCTCGGCGGCGTTGTTGGAAGCCGAGACGAAGATGCCCAACAAGCGCGGCCAGGATACGGGCGAGAAATGCCCGCTGTGCGGTAAGCCATTGGTCGTTAATTACAGCAAGAAGACGCACCGCGAGTTTATCGGCTGTTCCGGCTTCAAGGAGGGCTGCAAGTACATCAAGCCGGTCGAGGGCGAGGCGCCGCGGCCGCAGCCGATCGTGACGGAGTTTGCCTGTCCGGCGTGCGGCAAGCCGATGCTACAGCGGATCGGCAAGACCGGCCCGTTCCTTGGGTGCAGCGGCTACCCCGAATGCAAGACGACCATGAATTTCGACGCGGCGGGCCAGCCGGTGCTGTCGGCCATCCCGACCGAGCACGTCTGCGAGAAGTGCGGCAAGCCGATGGTGATCCGGGAGGGCAAGCGCGGGCCGTTTTTAGCATGTACCGGATATCCTAAGTGCAAGAACGCTAAGGACGTGGACGCCAAGGGCAATCCGATGCAGCCGATCGACTCGGGGCTGAAGTGCGACAAGTGCGGCTCGGCGATGACGGTCAAGAAGGGGCCGCGCGGGCCGTTTTTGGGATGCAGCGGCTACCCCAAGTGTCGCAACGCCAAGCCGCTGACGGCGGAGCTAAAGGAACAGCTCAAGGACCAACTGCCGGTCGCGGCGCCGAAGAAGCAATTGCCGAAAGTCGAGGTCAACGAAACTTGTCCCGAGTGCGGCGGGGCGATGAAGCTGCGCGAGAGCAAGAAGGGCCGGACGCCGTACTTTCTGGGCTGCGCCAAGTATCCTAAGTGTAAGGGACTGCGCGAGGCGCCGCCGGAATTGTTGGAGCAGTTGGCGGTGGCCGCCGCGGCGGTTTGATACCTGTTAGCCCGACGCGCAAGCGAGGAAATTTGTCGAAATCCCTCGCTTGCGCGTCGGGCTAACGTGCGAACCCTTAGATCACGGCGCCGTCGTCCGCTTAATGACGAGAAGCGCCTCTTTCGCTTTCAGGCTCAGTTTGCGGTCGTTATCTTGGGCGGCTTCCTGGAGGGCTTTGAGGACGTCGGGACGGTTCGCCTTGCGCCCCAGCCACCCCAGCGCCTCGGCGGCCAGGAAGCGTGCATCGCCCCCCAGGTCCAATTGGACTACGGACTTGCCCGCTGGCCCCTCGGCGCCGACGCCGCTCACCGTCGTTTTGTTGCCATTGAAGATTTTCAGATCGTTGCTCGTGAGCATTTCGAGGAGTACGTCCACGGTTTTATCCGGAGCTTTCGCCTCAAGGTGGGCCGCCAGTGTGCAGGCGGCTTCATAGCGAAGCACGGCGCTTTCACGGCCGGTTTCATTCAACACTTCCGTCAACACGGGCGTGATTTTGTACTTATCCAGGTCCGGTACTTTGTACAACGCCCCCACCGACCGAACGCGCACCTCCGGGTCCGGATCGGCCTTGATGACGTTGAGCAGGGCCGGAATGGCGTCCGTCAAACCAGGAAAGCGAATGTTGTCCAGCGCCTCGGCAACGAGAGGGCGAACCGTGTTGTACTGCGAGTCGGCGTCGTTGTACCGCAACGCCTTAATAAGCTCCGGCAAGGCCTTTTTTGACGCCGGCCCGATGCGCCCCAACGATATGGCGGCGTTGATGCGCACTTTTGGTTCCTTCGCCTCCACCAACGCCCTGCCCAAGTCCTCCACGGCGGGAGCGGCGTCTTTGCCGATGTCGCCGATCTTCGCCGCCGCTAGTTCTTGGATATGCGCGTCGCCGTCCTTGAGGGCCGCGCGCAGCACCGGCAGCGCCTCGACCGCCGCCGGCCCGCCGATGGTCGCCAGGACGAAAGCGGCGTCGAGTCGCGTCTCGGAGTCTTTGTCGTTCAGAAGGGGATAAAGCTCCGGCGCCGACTTCCGGTCCTCTGGCAAGACGAGGTGCGACAACGCCTCCACTGCCGCCTTGCGCACCACGCCCGCACCTGCCGAGCCGGCCGTTCTCAGCATCGACGCCACGGCGGGATGCGCCGTGGGATTGCCGATCTCGCCCAGCGCGTGCAGCGCGTCCCGACGCACCAGCGGTTCGTCGTCTTGTAGAAGAACGCGGAGCCGCTCCACGCCGTCCGCACCTGCTTCTTTGCCCAGTTTGCCGAGCGTCCAGGCGGCGTTTTGACGCACGATGGGCGACGCATCTCCAGACGCGGCGATAAGGGCATCTCGCGCGGGCGCGGCCTCGGCGCCGAACGCCCCCAAGGCGAAGGCGGCGCTGCGGCGCACGCGCGGTTCGTCGTCTTCCTTCAACGCCTTTTGCAGGGCGGCGCCCGTTTTTGCCCAAAAGGGACGGTTTCGGTCGTTTAAGGCAGTGAGCAGATCGCCCAGCCCAGACGCGGCGAAGTCGCGCACGGCGGCGTCTTTGTCGCGCAAGCTGTGCGTCAACGCCTCCACCACGTTCCGCGGATCGGCGTCGTCGGCGCCGATCTTGCCGAGGGCGAACGCCGCCCCGCGACGCAGCTCGGGATTGGGGTCCGAAAGCTCGGACATCCAATCCTTCAGCGGCCGATCAAGGAAGCTCGGCCCCCTGCCGATGGCCGACGGTATAAAAAAGGCGCACGCGATGAGAGTCAGGAGAAACGCTCGGCCCGCGCCTCGTCTCGAAAGCCCATTCATTTCATCCTGCCTTTTTTGATGTCCTCAAGCGCACGCAGTGCGCCTTGCTTGACCTGCTCATCGGTCTCTTTGTTCACGCTGAGTTCGGTCAGCGCCTTCTCAGCGCTGGTTCCAGGGTCGCGGATGCCGCCTAGCGCCATGCAAGCGTTACCGGCCACGGCCGTATCTTTGTCCGCCAGCAGATCGACCAATAGGGGTACGACATTCTTGAACTTTGTGCCGACCGTGCCCAACGCGCGGACGGCCTGGACGCGCACGCGCGACAGTTCGCCGACCTTGACGCACTTGGTCAGGAACGCCATGTCGGCGTCGTCCACTTTGTCCATCGCCATCAGGCTCAAATGCGCCCAAACCGCCACCGTTTTATCCTTGTCGTTGGTCATCCCCTTCAACGTCTTGAAGGTATGCGCCAGCAAAAGGCCGTCGTCAGGCCGGCCCATTTGGCCGAGAGCGACGACTGCTTCTAGGCGCACCGCCGCGGCGTGGTCTTCGAGGGAGGACAACAAGGCGCGCGTAACGCGCGGTTCCGGACCGACTGGGGTCGCGCCCGCCTCTATTACGGCCGCGATGGACGCGCGGCGAATCTCCCAAGAGGACTGGTCTTCCATGCCGTGCAGCAGGCCCGGCAGCGCCCCCTTAATGTCCTTGCCCATTATGCCGAGGGCGACGGCCGCATTGTAGCGGACCATAGCCTGGTTATCTCCCGCTACCTTGTCGCCCAGGGCGGCGACCACGCGCGAGCGATCCGCTTCGTTTATTTTGATGAAGGCCAGGGCAACGATCGCCTTGGCGCGAGGGCTGGCGTCGGGATCATGAAGTAGGTGCAGTAGCGCCGGCACAGCCTCGGCCGCGGCGGGTCCGAAGAAGGAAATAGCGCGGATTGCTTCCTCACGGATGCTCGGGTCGGCGTTTTTGAGGTCGACGATCCATTGGGAAAGCTTTTTGTCGCCGACTTTTTCGATCAACGGCGGCGTGGAGGACAAAGACGTGGAGTCGGGGGCCGCCCGCAACACCCAAGCTGTGGGCAGGAACAGCCCTAACACTAGGGCGGCGCGCAGGGCGTACCTCTGCGTTTTTGAACTCAAGTCCATGATAATACCTCGCGCAGTCGTTGCTTCCCCGATGTCAACTTACCAGCGCGGAGGTGGGGAGGGCAACGAGGAAATGAGAGCGGATGTCGGACTGATGGTGGGCCACTCGCTCCGCGAGTGGCTTTGCATCCCTCTCTCCGACTTTACGGCGTTGCGGCCAAAGTCACTCGCGGAGCGAGTGGCCCACCTTACAAAGCCACTCGCGGAGCGAGTGGCCCACCTTGCCAACAATGTCATATAGTACCGTTTTGTGGCCCGGCGGGTCCGGCGCCGAGACTCGTTGCCGTTTCTTGTCCAGGATGGTCATGGCCTTGTATCAACCCGCCGACAAGCTCTGGTCTCGCACCTTTATCGGCCTGTTGGCGGCCCAATTCCTCGCCGCCTTTAACGACCAGGCCATCACCACGTCGGCCATGTTCTTCTGCATCAAAACCGACACGCTCAGCGAAGCCAACGCCATCACGCTGATGATGATCGTCTACTATGCGCCCTGGGCGATCTTCTGCACCCTTGCCGGGTGGCTGGCCGACCGCTTCAGCAAGCGCGACGCCCTGGTTGGCTGGAAGGTTATCGAGGTGGGCATCACCCTCGTCGCCCTGGCCGGGTTCTGGATAGGGCGCGGCGGCTTTCCCGTTGCCGGGCCGTTGGTCGTTGTGGCCGCCGTCTTCGGCATGGGCCTCCATAGCACCTTTTTCGTACCGGCCAAGTACGGCGCCATGCCGGAGATCATGCAAGCGCATCTGCTGTCTCGCGGCAACGGCATTCTCGAATCGCTGTCATTCCTCGCCGTCATTCTCGGCACGGTTTGCGGCGGCGCCCTTTCGACCTGGTGCGACGGCCAGGAATATATCATTGGACTTACTCTTACTGGTTTGGCTGTGCTGGGTTTTCTGGCCAGCCTGCTGATTTACCGGATGCCCGCCGCCAACCCCGGCCGGCCGTTCCCGCCCTACGTCTACAAGCCGCTGGTCGCCAACCTCAATCAAATGTTCCGCTCGCGGCCTATCGTGTTGTCCATCATCGGCATCGCCTTCTTCACGTTCATCGTCGCCTTCATGCGCTCCACGGTCCTCATGTATGGCGAATCGCACGTGCCGCGCTGGACCGATTTAGAGACCAGCATCGTCGTCGGCATGGTGGCGGTTGGCATCGGCGTCGGCAGTCCTTTGGTGGGCTATCTTTCGGGTGGCAAGGTGGAAGTGGGACTGGTGCCGATCGGTTCGATCTGTATGGCCCTCGCCGCCGGCGCCGCGGCCATTTTCGTCGTCCTGGGGAGCGTACCGGGGCTGATTGTTTGCATCATCCTAATTGGCTTGTTCACCGGCTTCTACCTTGTACCGCTCTACGCCCTGCTCCAGAACAGGGCGCCCAAGACGAGCAAGGGCGATTGGGTTGCGACCAGCAACTTTCTCAATGTGACGGGGGCCATCGCGGCTACCGGCCTCTTCCTCCTGATGGTCCAGGCGGCCATCATTTCCGGCCTGGCGCCGAGATTGCCTACCGAGGACGTATGGACGGGCGCGCTGGGCCAGGTGGAGGGCGAACGAGACCGGCCCGCGTGGGTGGAGGTGGGCGGCAAGCGTCTGCCGGACAATGACGCGCCCGGCGTGGTTGATCGGGTGCGGACAAGCCTCAAGGCGGGTGAAGCGGTCAAGGTGGCCGAGTACCAGTTGGCGGGGACGACGCACTACCACTTACGGCCGGAGACGGAAGAGGCCCAAAAGCCCGTTTACGACCAGCGCGACCTACCATCGCTGCTCTTTCTTAGCGTGGCGGTAATGACGCTGCTCACCTTCTTCGCGCTGCGCACCCAGCTGCCCGACCTGTTCCTGCGAACCATGCTGTGGTTCCGACGGCTGGGTCGACACGGCCTGGAAGTGGATGGTATGGAGAATCTACCCACGTCCGGCCCAGTGATCCTGGCGACGAACGCCGACAATCTCGACGCCTGCCTGAGCGTACTTAGCGCTACGGATCGGACCACGCGATTCCTTTTGGTGCAGACGGCCGATGACAAGAAAATGTCGTGGTTGGCGCGGCGGTTGGCGGGACGGGACATGGTGGCGGTGGTGCGAGCGGATAAGCCAGTTGACTGGAACGAGGTCGCTCGCAGGACGGAGGAGGCGCTTCAAAAGAATGAAGTTATCGGGCTGCCGCTCGACGCCGCGTATCCGCCTGGTTGGCTGGAACGTCTGTTCGAGAAAGCCGGCTCCGCGCCGGTGCTGCCGGTTGGAGTGGAAGCGAAGGAAACGGCGCCCGGCAAAGGCCGACGCATCTATCTTTTGGCCGGCGAACCGCTAAAGCCAGGGGCTACCGTGACAGAGGCGCGCCGGGCTGTGGAACGCTTGACGGATAATCTTAAAGAGAGAGAGGATAAGGAGAAGATGCCAGCGGTGCTGGCGCCGACACATTGAGGTTCGTTTTCCGTCTTATTTCCACAGCGACTGAAACAACAACGTCGCCCCGACCATGACTAAGCCGACGTGGACGTAAACGATAAATCGCTCTCTTTTAAGGCGCTGATTGACTATCCGGCCCAGGAAAATCGCCGCTATGACTACAGGCAGGGACAGCAGGTAGTAGCGCGTCACGGTCGGAACCCACAGGCCGGCCAACCAGTAGCCGGCCATGCCGACAAGGCTGGCGGGAAGGAAGTAGCCCTGCAGAGTTGCCCGGAAGTGTTCGGCCGACCAACGGCGGAGCGTACCATAAATAACTAACGGCGGCCCATTCATCCCATAGGCGCCGCCCAAGAAGCCCGCGACGAATCCGAAGGCCCACGCCAGGCCGTCGTCCTTTAACTCCAAGAGGTCTCGGCTCGCCAGGCAATACACTGAGAACCCGATGATGACAACGGCCAATACCGCCTTGACAATGGTTTCCGGCGCCGCCGTCAGCAGCCAGAGGCCCAAGGGAATGCCGAAGAGTGTGGAGAGAACCAACCAGCCGGCGCTGCCAAGGTGAACCTTGCGCCAGTCCTGCGCGACGATAACGGCGGCGACGGTGATCGAGACAAGCACGGCCAGCGGCGCGGCCACCTCGACCGGAATAAGGAGGGCGAGCAGAGGCACCGCTATCAGTGCTTCACCGAAGCCGAACGCCGAACGGATCAGCGTGGCAACGAAGACTACGGCGAGTACGGTAGGAATCGTCCAATCCGCCGGCATCGGTCCTCCCAGGCGCGGGTATACAAATCATCCCAGGACGATCCTATCACGTCTCCGCTCAATTTCCGCGGCGGCCCATCGCGCCGCCTCCTGGATCAGCGGTTCGGTATCTTCCTGGGCGCGGCGCAAGGCCGGCAGCGCCCGTTCATCCCCGGTGTTGCCCAGAACGAGCGCCGCGTTGCGAAGGAGGCCGCGCCGCTTGGTCCGCATCAAGGCCGTGTCCCGAAATCGACTCCGGAATTCGTCATCCGTTAGCCCGAGCAGTTCTATCAGGTCCAAAGATTCCAACTCCGGCCGCGCTTGCATCGCCGCGTTCGCGGCGGCCGGCGCCTTGCGGTTCCACGGACAAACCTCCTGGCAAATGTCGCAGCCGAACGTCCAATCGCCGATGCCGGTTCGCAGGTCCAATGGCACGGCGCCCTTTAATTCGATGGTGAGGTAGCTGATGCACCGGCGCGCGTCGAGGACGCCGGGTTCTACGAAAGCCGCCGTCGGGCAGGCGTCGAGACAGGCGGTGCAAGTGCCGCAGTGATGCGCCTCGAACGGCGAGTCCGGCTGCAACTCCACATCGACCAGCAGCGCGGCCAAGAAAAAGTAGCTGCCAAGTCGCTTATTCAGCAACATGGTATTCTTGCCGAACCACCCCAATCCGGCGCGACGAGCGAAGTCGCGTTCCAGCAACGGCGCCGTGTCCACCACGCCGCGGCCGTGGCAGGCAGCGCGTTCCCCTTGCAGCCAGGCCAGCAGATGATTTAAGCGTTCGCGCAGTACATCGTGATAATCGGCGCCGCGCGCGTAGCGCGCCACGCGACCTTTCCCTGAAACGCTTTCTTCTGGTCCATTGCCGGGATTGTAGTTCATGCCGAGCATGACGACGCTGCGGACCTCCGGCAGCACCGATTCGGGATGACGCCGCGCCTCGGCGTGACGGTGCATGTAATCCATGTCGCCGGCGAAGCCGTGATCGAGCCAATCGCGGAGGCGGTCGAAGCCGTCGGCCGGTCCCGCCGGTGCGATGCCTACTAGGTCGAAGCCGAGGGCTTGGGCCTGTTGTTTCAACCGCGATTCCAGCGATTCTTCCATACCGCTTATGCTACCGCGCCGGCCGCCGGGACGCCGACAAGAAAAAGAAATAAGAAGATTCACCACAAAGGCTCAATCCATCCCAAGGAGATGCGATGTACCGAGGTTTCCTTTCGCTGGCGCTGGCGGGGTTGGTCGCGGCGCCGTGCCTGGCGCGCGCCGACGATGTTGAATACACTCGCACGCGCGACGTGATCTACGGCCGCAAGTTCGGCACGGCGTTGACGATGGACGTCTTCACGCCCAAAAAGAACGCCAAGGGCGTGGGCCTCATCGCCGTGGTCAGCGGCGGCTGGTTCTCCAACACGGACGCCATCTTGCCGGCCTTTTATAAACCCTTTCTCAATCGCGGCTATACCGTCTTCGCCGTCGTCCACGGTAGTCAGCCGAAATACACGCTGCCCGAGATCGTCCAAGACATCAATCGCTCAGTGCGCTTTATCCGCTTTCACGCCAAAGACTACGCCATCGACCCGGATCGCCTTGGCATCTTCGGCGGCTCGGCTGGCGGCCATCTGTCGCTTATGCAAGGCACGGCCGGCGACGCCGGCGACCCCAAGGCCAAAGACCCCGTCGAGCGCATGTCCAGCCGTGTGCAGGCCGTCGCCTGCTTCTTCCCGCCGACGGACTTCCTCAACTGGGGCGCGAAGGAAAAGGAAATGATTAACCGCGACTTTCAGCCGGCGTTCAACGCCGCCATCGATTACCATGAATTAGACAAGAAAACTGGATTAATTGTCCCAATTACCGACGAGAAGAAGCTGCGCGAGATCTCGGCGCAAGTCTCGCCCATCACGCATGTCACGGCCGACTCGCCGCCGACGCTTATCATTCACGGCGACAAGGACAATTTGGTGCCGCTGCAACAATCGGAGGGGATTATGGCGAAATTCAAAGAAGTGGGGGTGGACGCGAAGCTGATCGTCAAGAAAGGCGAGGGCCACGGTTGGCTAACCATCCTCGCCGATCTCGAACTGTTTGCGGACTGGTTTGATAAGCATTTGGCGATGAAGTAGGGGCGGGGTTTCCCCGCCCTGTAACCCGGTTGCGACACGGTCTCCCGTGTTGCGGCATGGTCAGGAGGCCGTGCCGCAACACGGGAGACCATTAAGTATCTACCCAATCAAGGGTGCCATGCTTTCGCGGGCCGATCCCGAAATCTTGTCCAGTTCCAACCCCGCGAAAGCATGAGTCCTCGCGCGGGACTCATGCTTTCGCGGCGGCTTAAACGGCCGTAAGATGCCGACAGAGGCCGCGAAAGCATGGCACCCCCGGCACCCCTGCTTGCGTAGATACTAATGGGTCCATGCCGGCGTCGTTCCGGCCAGGTTGGCAAAAGCCTCATCGGCCGCTTGACGGACGCGCGGGTCGGCGTCGGATCGGAAAGACTTGACGGCCTCGACCACGGTGGGTGCGTCGGACTTCAGGCGGCCCAGCGACCGCACACATTCGGCGCGAACCGTCGGCGCCGGGTCTTCCTTCGCCCGTTCCATGAGCAAATCAAGTACCTGCGGCTGCCGGCGCCAGTCCAACGACGCCAGGCGCTCGGCCGCCCACTCGCGCTGCGATGGGTAAAGCGATTCCCGCATCACGACAGATAGCTGAGACAATTCGGAGGAGGTTACCTGCTGATACGCGGCTTGGGTAACAGGCGCTGCCGCAGCCGTTGCCGGGGCGGTCGCCGCATAGCCAGCGGGCATGGACGGCGGGCGCCATGCCGTTGCGTCGGCCTGCGGATTCGCGGGCGCGGCTGGTTTCTTGGGCGCCCAGAAGCCGTTGGACGCGGCGGCGGCGCTACCTCGTGCGGGGGCGGCCGTGAAGGCGTTTGGTTCGTTGGCGCCGATGCCCATAGCCTGGGCCTGAGATGAAGCGGTTGGCTTTTTCGGAGCCGGCGGGGCCAGTTCCGGCGAGCGAAGGGCAAGCACGGACTGCATTCCCAGCGGCGCGGCCGGCTTTGCCACTGGTTTGACTTCCGCCGCGACCGGCGCCGGATCGACCGGAGCGGGCGGTGTGGCTTTGGCGGTTTCAGGTGGGACAATTTGCGCGGGCGCGGGCGGCGCGACCTTTACTGCCGCGGGCGGCGCGATCTCGGCCGGGGCGGTCGCGGCGGCTTGCGTGACCGGGACGGGCGGGGGAGGCGGAATGGTCGCGGCCCGGCGTTCCGGCTTCTTCTCCTCGATTTTAGGAGCCGGCGGCGGTTGATTGTACGCCAGCATCGCTAACAACGGCCTTTTTGTCTCCTTGGCGGGCGCGCGTCCGAACGTGCCGTCGCCGGCGTTCTGCATGGCGGCAAATTTCTCCGGCGCGCTGAGCGGGTCGTCCGTCTTTACCACCGCATGAGGCAGTTCGATCTTCGGCGCCGCCGCCTTTGCTGAACGCTCTTCGATCCGAATAGGCGCCGACTTGGGAGCGGGAATCTTGCCCCAGGATTCCCGCCAGTCACTCGGTTGCGCGGGCGTTGTTTCGACCTTCGCCATTGTGGCCGGCGTTGCCTTCGCGGCTGGGGCTTCAGCATGCTTTGCCGTCGCCGGAGAAGGGACGGCCGCTTTCCAGGTCGTCGTGGCGGTCCAGAAGTTAGAGCCGGCCGGCTTGGCGTGCGCCCGGGACGACGGCGGTTCGGCTGGAGCGGCGGGCTTTTCGTCAGGCATCTTGGCGGTCCAGGACAATGGCTTGGGTTCCTGCGCCTTGACAACCGGGGCGTTGGCGAACGGAATCGGACGCAGAAGGGGCGGTTCAACGTTCTTCACCACTGGCGGCGCGACGGGTGTCAGACGTTTCTCGGCGGGGGCCTGAGCGGAGTCGCCGGCCTTCTTAACAGCGAACGCGGACGGCCACTTGCCGTGTGCCTTCTCCGCGACGGTCGAAGGCGCGGTGACGGCAACAGGCGCTGCGGCCGTGGAGGAATGAATATCGGTCGGTTGCGCGATGACAATCGCGCCAGGCGGCGGCTCCGGTGTGCCATGCGGCGACGTTTGGGCATTACGGCCCCAGCGGAAAATACGCATCGCCTTGGGACGAAACACGGTGCCCGGCGTCGATAGGGCGGCCGACTCCGATTCCTCAATGGTCATCAGTTCGCCGGTGTCCAGAGCCTGCACCTGGTAGGCGGGGTTCCCATTCGACGTGGTCCACGTCTTGAGGACGCGACACTTCTGACCGGGTTTGCCCATATCGCCCACGGTGACATAGCGGTCTTTGGACTCGCTCGCCTTGAGAGGGGTGGCAAGCGTGGTAGATTGGCACCGGGCGAGGCCGGTCAAGGCCAGCACCCCGAACAAAGGCCCTA
This sequence comes from Planctomycetaceae bacterium UBA4732, assembly GCA_002404095.1. Taxonomy (GTDB): domain Bacteria; phylum Planctomycetota; class Planctomycetia; order Gemmatales; family Gemmataceae; genus UBA4732. The sequence goes on from DHJA01000055.1 coordinate 12,475, forward strand.
TCCAGTATGATCGGACCATCCGTTGGGTCTCCTATGCCTGCATGGGGGGCGCGGCCGCTCGGGAGGAATTTCCCGGTTTTCGCTTCTATTGTTATCGGCTGTAGGGAGTCTGCGGATTAGTCTTGACTTGCGGAAGATGATGCGAGCAGTCCGGAGGATCATGGGAAAACGATAGGGGCGGGGGGCG
>DHJA01000055.1:12807-19357 GCA_002404095.1 Planctomycetaceae bacterium UBA4732
GGCCGGCGGCCCCCCAGGCCAGGGCCCCCGCCCCTTTAAGGATTCCGCAACACCGCGGCTCACTTAGGCCCGTCCGTGGTCATTTCCGCTTCCTTGTTGACATTCGTGTCCCGGCGATACAGCGGCAGATGACGGTAGTAAACCTCCAGCGTTAGCAGCGATAGTGAGGTGTACATGATGCGACCGCCGCCGTCCACGCCCCACGGACCGTCCGGCGCCCAGCTACCATCCTGGTGAACCTGCTTCGGCGGAAGGGGCCGCATCGGGTCGAGAATCTTGTCTTGTTTGGACATGAGGTATTCGCGGATGCCGCCCTTGCCCTTGCCGTCCGTCCCCAGGTTCCAGAAGTCCCAGGCGTCGCCGCCCATGTGGTGCATCGCCTGCGTAGCATAGTACTCGTAGTAAATGTTGTTGCCGTCCAGGCCTGGAGGCGCCGCCTTGAGGATTTTAACGCCGTTAATCAGGCCCGGATTGCGCGGCCCGAGGCCGAGGTACTGCTGGCACAACATGCCTACCGCCGTCATGGTCGGCGTGGCGCCGCTGGCGGGTAAGTAGCTGTAGCCGCCTTTATCGTCCTTGCACGATTCGAGGAAAACCTTGGCGCGCTTCAAGGACTGCGGCTCCTTATCGCCCTCTTTTTTGTACAATTCGATGCCCGCGATCTGGGCGCTCTTGAGGGCCATCACTTCCCAGCCGGTGACGGAAGTGTCGCCGGCCGTCTTGGGGGAATAACGCCAGCCGCCGCCGGCCGCGTCCTGAGCGAACTCGATGTAGCGTACCGCCTTGAGCGCCGGCGTCTTCAGCATGGGGTCGGAGGTCATTCCATAGGCCTCGCAGATGGCGATGGTAGCGACGCCGTGAGCGTACATCGTGTCGCCGCCGAAGTTGCCGTTGGCCGCTTGCTTGGCGATCAAGTAGTCCAGGCCGGCCTTGACCGTCTTGCTGTAGTCGATCTGCTTGGCGTCCTTGCTGGGCTTGTGCGTGAAGCCGCCGGCGAGAAACGGCAGCAGGCCGAAGCCGGTGGCCGCGATGTCGTTCTGACGGGTGGTCTGACCCGTACAGTTGCATTTGAAAGTCTTGGAGCCGGGGGTGGGAACCTCGTGGGCGTAGCGTGAAAACTCGTTAAGCGACCAATGGCCGTCCGGCGCTTGATGCAGAGCCAGCCACATGAGACCCTTGGCGACCGCGGATTCGGAGGCGAGGTTGCCGCCGCCTTCGTGCAACATCTTTTGCCGGGTGGAACCGCTGCGCCCGCCGAAGCCGCCGGCCACTACGCCGCCGCTGTAACCGCCCACCGCGCCGAACATCGCCCCGTCACCCGCATCAAGCGAAGGAATGCCGCCTCCGGCGCCGCCGCCGCTGCCGGGCGGTGCTGGTACGTTCGTCCTCAAGGAGTCCGGCGCGTTGAGGATGCCGACGGCCTGGCTGGCGTCAACGGCCCCAGGTACGCTCACGTCCTCAATGCGATCGACATTGTAGTTTAACTGAATGGACGGGTCAGTCCCGATGTCGATGTTGGACAGGTCGGTGTCGTGAGGGTCGTCTTCGACCTGCGTGACCTGGGCGACTTCAACGACGTCCTCGCCCTGGGCGATGTTCATGCGGATGAAGGTGACGTAGTAAAACGCCAACAACATGCCGACGTGCATGACGGCGCTGACCATCGTCACCGTGATGAGACGGATCGTGGCCTTCCACCGGTCAGCGCCGACTTTCGGCGCTACGATCATCTTGCGCTTCGGTGGGGGAACGTGCTGGTTGGTCGCCATGGTTGCAATGTTCCTTGGAAACGCGCTCCCCTTTCGGGTCGCGGCTAAACTCAGTTCTCGGAAGTCGATTCAGGAGGCGGAGCGATAAAATCGCTGTGGCGCACGCTCGAAACCCGGCCGCGCACATGGCCGTCACCTCGACGAAACCAATAGCCGACGGCGAAAAGGAGCGCCACGGTCAGGCCGATGACTCCGAAGAATGTCGGCCCGAGCCACCGCACCCACTCCGTATCCGCGGGAGGCTCGACCGCCGCCGATTCCGTCAGCAGCGTCAGGGTATGTCCGATCACGAGGGGGGCGAGCCGATCTTTGTTCGTCTTCTTGGTGTCCACCGCGGTGTAGCGGAACTTCTTGAAGAAGTAACCGCTCAGGCCGATCTTCACGTCCAGATGATCGCCGGGTTCCAAGCCTTTTGGCAGCTGCGTAATGTCAAAAAAAACCGGGTCTAACTCCAGAACGTCGGCGTACATGAAGCCTTCGTAGTATTTCCGCACTCCACCTTGCGCGGCCATCGGCTGCGGCGTAAACTCACGCAACCGCTTCAAACTGCCCTCGAAATGCACAATGTCGCCGCGGTAGTTTGCTGGTTCGCGGAAGACGTGGGCCCAGTCCGCGTCTTTGTTGTTTTGGCCGGCCTTGTCCAGCGCTGCCGGCGAGGTCCGGTTGGCGAAGATCAACATTGCGAAATAGGCGTCCTGCTCCTGGTCGGCTATTTCCTGCGTCATGCCAGTACTGTCCTTGACGGAGCCGAGCATCCAGGGCGGAATCGACCGAATGACGCCCGGGTCAAAGAACGTCCAGGTGTGATCGTGTTCGCCGGCTGACAGCAGTACCAATTCGGCGAAGACCTGGCCGCCCGTAGGAAAGCCCGCCACAAAGAGCGAACGGGCGCCGATTTGCGTCCTCTCGTCGGTTGTTGGAACGGGCTTGTCGGCCTCGCCGGGCTGGAAATCCGGGTTGCTTTTGTCATTCACCGCCGGCGGCGCCGCCGGAAGCCCACCGGCGAAGGCGATCAGCGCGAGCGCGGCCAGGACGAGTCCGACCGGAAGCACATTCCGGCGGAAGGACGTCTCGTTTGCGAGCCGCTTCCCATGCCACATGATCGTCTTTCCCGCTCGGCCGTTAGCGTCAATGCGTGTAGTTGGAGTAATCGGGCGGCTGGGCGAAGCTGATGTTGTCGAAGCCGGCATTGCGGCAAGCGTCCATCACTTTGATTACGCCGCGCCATTTCAAACCGGCGTCGCCCTGGATCTTGATCGATTGCTTGGCGTCCGCGGTCTTATGGATTTCCGCCAGTTTATCGGTTAGTTCTGGCAAATCTCTGCCATAAGGCGGCGGAACAGGCGTTTTTCCGGCCGTTTGCTCTATCGTGATGTTGCTGATTCCGTCGGCGTCCGCGCCTTGCGCCTGGGTCTGAACACTGATCGTGATCTCCGCCTGGAGATCGACGGGCGCGTCAGGGGACGAGGAAGCGGTCGCATTCACCTTCGCCAGATCCTGGGCCGCTTTCGTCGCCTCGGACGGCAGGTTCAGGTCCATCGACCCTTCCATGCCTGTCGGCAGCTTAAAGGTCGTGATAAAGAAGAACAGCAGCTGAAAACTCATGTCCAGCATGGGCGTGATCGGAAGCGTGACTTCCGTAGGCGCTTCTTTGCCTTTTCGTCGCGAGCGCATTCCAAACTCCGTGGTCTCGAAAGAATAGTCGGGCCGACACTGAGAATGTTACTTCTCGTCGCGGTTTTTTTGTCTTCTACTAACCCGAAGTTTGCCCCATAAGTCCTATAGGACTTATAGGTCCTATAGGACTTATGGGCCAAACGGAGACGCTACTGCAAAATCCCTCACTTGCTAACGCCTTTACCAATCAGCGCTCGCACCTTGAGGTTGGTGAAACCCTTGTCTTTGCAGAACTTCAAGATGCGGTATACCACCGCGTAATCCAGATCGCCGTCGGGCCGGATCACGACCGAAGTGTGAACCTGGCCGTCTTTCGACTTGCGTTCCAGGTCCGAATGTTGTTGTCCCAGCCAGACCAGCAACTCGCCGTCCGGCTCGGCCCGCATCGCGTCATGGCCGACGATGAGTACATAGGCGTCGCCGTCCTTGTATTTCTCCAGGACGGTTGCCTGCGACTCCGGCGCCAGGTGGTTGGCGAGGTCGCCCGCGTTGGTATCCGGATGATACGGCTTGACCGTGAGGAAGAGGAAATCCTCCTCCGGGCCGGGCGCGGTCTGGGCTTCGTCGCCCAACTGCTTGGCCGTCTCGGAAAAAGCCAGATTAACCGGCTCATTGCTTTGTTCGGCGGCGTAGTTGCCGCAGATCATAAAAAACATCAGCAACTGCATCACGAGATCGAGCAGCGGCGTCAGATTGGGTTCGACCGTAGTGTCGTGGGACGGCCCATGACTCATTGGGGTGCCTCCTCAACAGGTGTTTCGTCTCTCCGTCGCCGCGTTCACTTTGCCTTGACCGCGGCGGACGGCACACGGTTGTCGGCGGCGGCGGGCATCTCCATGGGCGGCACGGAGGAACCGGCCGGCGCGGGCTTCTTGGAGTTATGGTACATCTGCGTCAGAAGATCGTCGGCGATGTTGGCCGTGTCCATCGAGATGCGCGTGAGCCGATTCTTGAAGAATGTATGGGCGAAAATGGCCGGCACCGACAGGCCGATGCCGATCAGCGTCACGACAAGGGCGTGCGAGATGCTGGCGGCCAGGACGTTGAACTGCGGCTGCGCGCCGCCCAACGACATAAAGGCGAGGATCATGCCCCAGACCGTGCCAACCAAACCCAGAAGCGGCCCCAGCGTGCCGATGACCGCCAGATAGGCGACCATCTGATCCTTACTGGCGCGGATGCTCTCCACCATGTTGAAAGCGGCTTCACGGGCGTCCTCAATGCCGTATTGCAGCCGGCTCATGCCGGTGGTCATAACGCGACCGAGGTAGGAAGTGTCATTCTTGGCCATTTCATAAGCAGCCTTGAACTGGCGCTTATTTACGGTGTCGGTGAAGTCTTCGACGAAGCCGGGCGGGATGGCGGCGTTCATGCGCAGGTCCATCGACAGCAAAACGCAGAGCGCCACAAGACAGATCGATACGATCAGCAGGATGGTGCCGAAGACGGGTCCGACCGAAACGATGATGTGGACGAGCATGTTCGGCTTGTCATGAGCGACCGGCGCTGCCGGGGCGGCTGGCGCGGCGGCGGGGGGAGCGTCGGGCGGAGGCGCGTCCTGGGCGCGGGCCGTGGATACTGTAAGCATCGCACACATGAGCGCCGCCGTCAGGCAGCCGAGGACGAGACCCGTCAACCGCGACCGCGTAGGCGCTGCGGAATGTTTCATGATGAGAATCCCCGACATGGAAGAGTGAAAATAGTTCGGATCGCCTCCGCCGCGCCCGAGCGGCGGAAGATTCGTTTCGTAAGCGCCGCCGTGAGGCGAATGGGACGGACACCCTGAGACGTGCGGCTCACTGCTTTAGTTCCCTTTATGCCAGCCGGACGCGACTGAGGGCGAAGGGCGAACGGAAGCCAGCATTCGATTCCTCTAATGTGGACGATTGCGGGGTAGAGGTCAAGCATTTTCCGTCAAGGGTTCCGCGCGGACGCGGCGATCTTCTTTTGAAAATAGGCCAAAGTGCGTTGCAAACCCTCATGGCGACCGACGCGCGGCTCCCAGCCGAGCAGCTTTCTGGCGCGCTCGATGTCGGGTTTGCGCACCTTGGGATCATCCTGCGGCAACGGCCGATACTCGATGCCACCCTTGCCGCCCGTCAACTTCAAGATTTCCTGGGCGAACTGCAGAATCGTCACTTCGTCGGGGTTGCCGACATTGACCGGCTCGTGAAAGTCGGCGAACAGCAGTCGCTCCACACCTTCGACCAGATCGTCCACGTAACCGAAACTGCGCGTCTGCGAGCCGTCGCCGTAGACGGTTAGCGGTTCGCCGCGCAGAGCTTGGCCCATGAAATTAGGCAATACCCGCCCGTCGTCGAGGCGCATGCGCGGCCCATAGGTATTGAAGATGCGAATTATCCGCGTATCGACTTCGTGGGCCCGATGATAGGCCATCGTGATCGCTTCGGAAAAACGCTTGGCCTCGTCATAACAGCCGCGCAAGCCAATGGGATTGACGTTGCCCCAATAATCTTCGCGCTGGGGATGGCGTTCCGGGTCGCCGTAGACCTCGCTGGTGCTTGCCAACAAAAAGCGCGCGTTTTTCAGCTTGGCCAAGCCGAGAGCGTTGTGCGTACCAAGCGAACCGACCTTGAGCGTCTGGATGGGGAAGTTCAGATAATCGACAGGGCTGGCCGGCGAGGCGAAATGAAGGACGTGATCCACCGGCCCGTCGATCTCCAAGGGATGCGAGATGTCGTGTCGGATGAACATGAAGCGCGGGTCGCCGCGCAGGTGTTCGATATTGGCGAGCGACCCGGTCAGGATATTATCCACACAAACGACTTCATGGCCGAGGCCGAGGAAGCGCTCGCAGAGATGGGAGCCGATAAAACCCGCGCCGCCCGTGATAATCGTTCGCACTACCCAACTCCCTATTTACTCCTGGTTCCCACGCTCTGCGTGGGAACGACGCCCGGACGCTCTGCGTCCCGAATCTGGACGTCGCTGAACCTTGCCGGACGGGACGCAGAGCGTCCAGACGTGGGCGCCTACGCAGAGCGTGGGCGCCAGGGCTTTCTACTGGTCATCTTATAAGCCGGAGCCGACGCCGACAGCCATGACGTTGGAAGGGCAATCGTAGAGTCGAGAGGTGGCGCGGT
>DHJA01000257.1:0-6141 GCA_002404095.1 Planctomycetaceae bacterium UBA4732
GCCGCCCGTGAGGCGGTTTTCTCCAATCCCGACGTGATCAAGCGCGTCAACGCCGATTTCATCCCGGTGGCCCTCAAGGCCGGCCTGGTCAACAACCCGCCCGGCGACGAAGAGGGACTGCTCTACCGGGAGATCGAGCGCTCTAAACCTGCCCCCCAGGGAATCTGCGTCGTCAACTCCGCGGGCAAGGTGCTCAACTGGACGCTGATGTTCGACGACGACAAGAGCGTCCTCGCCTTCCTCGACCATGCCAAGGAGCGCTTCGCCAAGTACCCCGACGCGAAGAAACCCGTGGCGGCGGAAGTGTACCAGAAATTCCCGAGCCAAAAGCGGGAGGACGTGGCGGACAGCGGCAAGGACTTGCCGGTCCTCGACCGACATCCCGAGGGGAAACACTGTCCCGCCGAGCCGCCGCTGCGCAAGGGGACGGTCGCGGTCCGGCTGTTCGGCCGAGCGCTCGACAAAGACGGCAAGCCGGTAGCCGACACCGTGCGGTCGGAAAACTACATCGAGGATCGCTTTAACATCGCGGTCCAGACGCAGGAGGAGCTGGCCAAGGCTCTCGCGGAGGCAGGGAAAGACCCGGTCAAGCTTCCGCTCGAACTCACGCGCCAGTGGGTGAAGCAAGCCTACATGGGCGTGCTGGGCGTGGGGCCTCTCGACGATATCAGCCACTTAGGCAAAGGCGCATTGAAAAAGTGCGACTTCGGGGCACAAAAGGTGGCGAGCCGGGTTGCGTTAGCACCCGGAGTAACCCTCTGGCGCGTGGAGGGTGAGTCGGAGACCTTCGTCGGCAAGATAGCAAATGCGGGGGTGGGCGACATGGCGGGCGACATGCACGAAGTCAAGCTCAAGTGGCACGGCTTCATCGAGATGAACGAGAACCGCATGACCCGGCTGGTGCTGTCCGCCGGCGGCGAGGAGAAGCTTAAGTTCAACTCGGAGCGCGGCAAGGACGAAAACGAGGTGGCGATTCTGCCGGGCGGCCACCGCGTCGATATGGCCTGTGGAGTTCGATACGGTATCCTCGGCGAGCCGGCTGGTCCCGACAAAGTGGCGGCGGACGCCCCGGACGCGCCGCAGCCAGGGGCGCCCCAAGATGCGCGCCGACAGATCACCGAGACGCTCGGGCCGCCTTTCCTGGTGTTCCGCGACAAGGTCCAGGAAGAACTAAAACTCTCGGACGAGCAGAAAAAGAAGCTGGACAAACGGTTCCAGGACACGGTCCAAGACGCCATGCCATTCTTCCAGCCGCTCGGCGACAAGAAAGGGGAGGAACGGGAGAAAGAACTGCAGTCCTACCGTGAGAAAGCCCAGGAGAAGCTGACGGCGTTCCTCAAGGAGACCCTGAAGGACGAGCAGCTTAAACGATTGCAGCAGTTGGAGCTGCAGCAGGAAGGACCGTTCGCCCTCCTGTTCAGGCCCGACCTCGGCAAAGAACTGAAGATCACGGAGGATCAGCGCAAGCAATTCATGGCCGTGGTTCAGGAGATGCAAACGATGACCGAGCCACTCGTCAAGGAGGTCCAGTCCGGCGGCAATCCGCAGGAGATTGGGCCGAAGATCATGAAAGTCCGCAAGGACCACGAGGGCAAGCTGGAGGCTCTGCTCACGGACGTCCAGAAGAAGCAATGGCTGGAGATGCTGGGCAAAGCATTGGCTCAGGACGCCCCGGCCGCGCCACAGCCAGGGGCGCCCGAAGATGCGGGTCGCCAGCTCACCGAGACGCTCGGGCCGCCTTTCCTGGTGTTCCGCGACAAGGTCCAGGAAGAACTAAAGCTCTCGGACGAGCAGAAAAAGAAGCTGGAGAAACGGCTCCAGGACACGGTCCAAGACGCCATGCCATTCTTCCAGAACCTCGGCGACAAGAAAGGGGAGGAACGGGAGAAAGAACTCCACGCCTACGTGCAGAAAGCCCAGGAGAACCTGACGGCGTTCCTGGAGGGGGCTCTGAAGGAAGAACAGTTCAAACGGCTGCGGCAGGTGATGCTCCAGCGGGAAGGCTTGTTCGGCCTGGGCCACCCGGAGATCATGAAGGAGTTGGAAATCACCGACAAGCAAAGACAGCAGTTCATGGAAGTCATGCAGGATATGCAGCAAAAGATGGAGCCGGTGATGAAGGAGGCCCAGAAAGGCGGCAAGCCCGAGGAGATTGCGCCCAAGCTGATGAAGCTCCGCCAGGAACACGAGGGCAAAATCGAGGCGATCCTGGACGACGCCCAGAAAAAGCAGTGGAAGGAGCTGCTGGGCAAGCCGTTGGACCTGGGCGACTAAATTCCATGTTTCGTCCCGGAATCGCCGGCAGTGGTGCTATGGTCGTTGATCTCAAAGAACTGGCTCAGCGGATGCTGGCGGATTACGACGCCAGGACGCCGGGCCAGCTCTTTGGCGAACCCCTCGACCTGACGACCGTCCAGGCATACGCTCTTCAGGGGGAGATCGCCCGGCTGCGCGAGCAGCGCGGGGAAAAGGTGATCGGCTACAAGGTCGGCTGCACGAGCCCGGCGGTGCAGCAGCAGCTGGGCATCGGCGAGCCGATCTTCGCGCGCGTCTTTGATTCGGGATGCTTCCCGTGCGGCGCGACGCTCTCCTACCGGCGCTACGTCAACCTGGCCGTGGAAGGAGAGTTGGCTGTCCGGTTGGGCCAGGATCTGTCTACCCCTATCGTTGGAGCAGAAGAGTGCCTGGCCGTCATTGCGTCGATCTTTCCCGTGATCGAGTTGCACCACTATGTGCTTCGCAGCGCCCGGCCAGCGGTCGCCGAGTTAATCGCCAGCGGTGGGATGCACGCGGGCTTCGTGCTTGCAGAAGAAGAGCCCGAGGTCGCTTTTCCGGAGCCGAAGAGTTTAAGCGTTTGGATCGACGACCGACGGATCGGTATGATAGCGGGAGCCGACCTCACCGGTGCGGCGGTCCAGTCCGTAAGCTGGCTGGCCTGTCGGCTGGCGGAAAGGGGGTTGGCGCTTGCAAGGGGTCAGGTCGTTCTGACCGGTTCGCTGTTGAATCTTTACCCCGTGAGACCAGGGAGCAGGGTCGTCGCGGCCGTGGCGCCGTTCGGCCGCAGTTCGGCGGTGATCGGCCCTTGAAAAGGCGGGGCGAGACTGATGAAGAGTATGCCCAAGGTCGGCACGACCGGCGAGCAGCGGTTCGTCGTCGAACACCGCCATGCGATTGATTTTGCCGAAGGCGGCATGCCGGCCGTCCTTTCCACTCCCTGGCTGATCTGGTTCCTGGAGCACGCCGCTCGCGCCGCGGTCTTGCCCTTGCTGGAGCCGGGCGAGAGCACCGTGGGAATGGAGATCCGGGTCCGCCACCTGGCGCCGACGCCGGTAGGGCAGACGGTAACTTGCCGGGCCCGCGTTCTCTTCGCGGACAGGAGTGAGGTCTCCTTCCAACTGGAAGCCTATGACGAACGCGAGCGGATCGCCCGTGGCTCGCACCGCCTGCGGGTGATCCGCGTGGACCGCTTTGCACAGCGCGTAAAGCAAAAGGCAGAGCCGAAATGACCGGCATGACCAAGTGTTTCAACATTCGGGAGTTCATATCATGGCATTCGACGACACAAAAGTCCGCGAGTACCTGCGAACGACTCACGAGACGCCGCTCTTGACCGAGCGGGAGAAGCACCTGATCGGCCTGGCTGTGACCATGACGCGCGGTTGTCAGGTCTGCACGCGCGGCCGGATCGAAAAAGCGCGGGAGGCCGGCATCAACGATGATATGCTGAACGCCCTGGTGGGGATCGTTTCCGCCGTCAACGCTGGGGTCTCGGCAGCTACGGCACGCGAAGGGTTTCGCTTGGCCGGCACTTCACCACAAGAAGCGTGCGGCGAGTTGTGTTCGCCAGCAGTCCGTGATGGGCGATGAGAAGCGGCTGGCTGCACACTGATCGCCAAAGGCTTCCACCGGCTCCAAGTGATCCAGGTGGACCGATTTGCTCAGAAGGTCCATCGTAAGACCCTTCCCGGTTGACTCAGAAGAACCGCGCGCCTGACCCCCTTCTAGCCGATCCCTGACCGGAACTCCTGCCTTCTGCTCCGCTATCGCGTCGCGATTCGGCGCCTGGCTCCGGAGTCTTGCCGGAAAAGCCGGCCTTGAGCTGGTCAATTCGGACAGGTAGGCGTCGTGGAGGAAGGGCTTGCCGAGGCGCGCCTGGTAGTCGCGAAGCTGGGACTCCGCGATGGTGAGGCCCGTTCTACGCCGCGCGCAGCGACTTCGTTTTCGCGCAGGCCCTAGTCAACAGGGCCGGCGGCGACTCGTCCGGCAGCGCCAGGACGTGCGGAGAGACGAAGTAAGAATGTTCCAGCGCGTAGCGGCCGCGCAGGACGCTATGGCTGCATGTATCGGTGAACGCCAACCAGGCGGAGCCGGGCGGAAAAGTCCACAAGCGCTTCGGGCCGCGTTCCTGAAAGTCCTCGTTCCGTTTGAGGTAGTCGTGAAAACGGAGCATGAAGGAGTCGTAGGCGGAACGCTGCACTTTGGACGGGCGGAAGAGGCGTACTACGCCTTCGCGGACGCGCCCCAGCCAGTCGGCGCCGTTGCCGCGCGGCAGGCCGGCCGCCTCGCCGTACTTTTCCAGTAACGCCGCGAACGGCGACGACGTGACCCAGATGCGCGGCTCACTGGGATTGACGTTGGCGAACACGCGCAAGATGCGCCGGCCCTGCGACGGCCGACCTGGGAAAGCGTCCACGTGCAACAGGTCGTTCCGGGAGGTGTGCCGTAAGCGGCGCGTCGCCTCTTCCTCCGGCCGGTAGCTGATGCGGTCGAGCTGCCAATCGGCGTGGTAACGAGGCAGCGCCTTCGTCAGCCATTCCGTAGTCGTCCGCGAGAATTCGGCGAAAAGATCACGTAACCGCTCCGCGTCATCCGAATTGCCGCGGACGAAGCCGCTGGCCTTGCCCGTGGCCGGGTCGTAGCCGATGTTTTTGTGGATAGGGCCGTTCAATTGCTGCTGAAGCAGGAAAGTATGGTCCGCGTCGGCCGGCGTCGGGAACGGCGATTTGGGGAAGTAGACGACTTCGCCGCGCTCTAGGCGCTCCTCGAAAGGAAGGGAAGAATCGGCGCCCGACGCCACAGGCATCTCAGACATCGCTCGGCCTCCTCGGTTCCACGGCCGCATCCCAAGCCGGCGCGGCGCCGGGCCGAAGGGAGAGCGTCCGATTGGCCGAATGCCTATACCGGGGCGCGAGGGAGAGTACAAGGTCAGGCGGCCCGCTCCGCTTCCAATTGCGATATGCGAGGCAGCGATAGGAGGAATCGAGTCGGTCCTCCGGTTCTCGCGGCGTCGAGCCGAACGTCGCCGCCCTGTTGGCGCGTCAACCTCCAGGCCACGGGCAAACCAAGGCCTAGGCCGCGCCCGGCGGCGCGGCCGGAATAGAACGGATCGAACAGAGCGAGGCGCTGCGCGGGGTCCGGCCCCGGCCCGCCGTCTTCCACCGCCACTTCGATCACCGTATCCGAAACAGGTTCGACGACGCCAACGCGCGCCCAGCTTTCCGCCGGCGCCGCTTCGATCGCGTTGCGCAACAGACAGGTTACGGCAATTCGCACTTGTTCCACATCGGCGAACGTCGCCAGACGGTCGGGGGTGCGGCCGACCTCGACGCGCACGCCGCGCTGCTCCGCGAGGTCGCCGAGCGATGACGCCGTTTCCGCCAGCAGTGTTGGCAGGTCGAACCAAACGGGACGCGGGGCAGGCGGCCGGGCGAATTGCATTAGGTTGCGCAATAGGCCGTGAATGCGGTGTGTTTGGCCGACGATCGTGTGCAACGCCTTGCGCGGCCGCTCGGATTCGCCCGGAAACCAGTCGTTGGCATGGGCCAACAGGTACTGGGCTTGGCCAGAGATGACCGCCAGCGGATTGTTGATCTCGTGGCCGGCCCCGGCGGCGAATTCCGCCAGCGCGGCCAGTTTGCCGGCGCGCAACCGGCCATCCTCCGAGTACGCCTGCTCTTCCACCGCTTGATGGAGTTGGTCGATCTCTTTTTCCAGGAATATGCCGTGCGCCGCCTCGGCCAATCGGCGATTTTCCGCGCCCAGGACTAGCAGATCGCGCAGCAAAGGCAGGCGGTAAGGAGAATGCCAGACCTTCACGGGTTCGTCACCTTGACAGTCTGTCCGCAAAGGGCGGGGAGACCC
>DHJA01000257.1:6189-26188 GCA_002404095.1 Planctomycetaceae bacterium UBA4732
AGGGGCGGGGTCTCCCCGCCCTTTGCGCAGACTTTGGCCGGGCCGCCGTCCAACCCGAGATCCAGTCCCCGGCGGCGCGATTGTTCAATGGCATGGCGGACGCAGCGAAGCAGGGCGGGATCGGGGCCAAAAGTCCGGGCCAGTTCCGCCGGCAAATGAAGACAGCCGATGACGTTCCTCAGCCATTCCGGCAAATGCCAGCGCCGGGCGAGACGCCGGCTCAAGGCGGACTGATCCAGACTCCAATGGCGCCGTTGCGTACGGGCCGGTCGCTGGGCGAATTCGGTATCGGTCAGACAAGAGGCCGCCGCCGCCGTATCCGTCGCGCACATCCCCAACCAGCCGAGCGGCGCCAACAGGCCGCACGCCCACGCCTCATCCGGGTCGCAACCCACCGTCTTGAGCGCGTATTCGCGGGCCGCGCCCGCCAGGGATATGGCGGTCTGATAAATCGGTCGAATGGCGGGAGCATCCCAATCGATGGCGTCTTCGCCGGGCAAGTCCAAAAGACGGACGGCCTCGTCAAGGACGGCGGGGTCGAGCATACGAGTTAGAAAGGAAGGGCGTGAGGAGTCGTTGCCGGGTCGCCGCAGCAAGAGTAGGACGGCGCCGGGATCGTCGCGGACGGTTGACCAAGTTATGGGGAGAGGAGATCGGGCGAGGGCGGTCAACGAAGCGGCGGAGGGCGGCAGCCAAGCGCGCCGCAACACGGCCTCGGCAACGGGAGCCGAACGATCCGGTTCAGCCCGTTCCCTCACGGCGATGGCTCCTTCCTTGGAGTAGTCAGTAGTTTCGATCAACTCATTGGCGAGCCGGGTCGCGTAAGCGCCCGGAGTTCGGTGCAGGCGCCGAAACCATCTCCTGGCGCTTACGCGACCCGGCTCGCCAAAAAGTTAGAGCCGCTAGGCATGCGTCGCGGCCGGCTCGATTTCCAGCAACGCGCACATGTTGTCGATGAGGTCTTCGATGTTAAACGGTTTGTGGAGGAAGTCATCGGCCCCGGAAAGCCGGAGTTCTTGGATTTTGTCTTCCTCAATCATACCGCTGATGCAGAGGATTCGCACTTCCTCAAGCGTCGGGTCGGCCCGGACGCGGTGGCATACTTCCTTGCCGTTGATGTCCGGCAGCATCACGTCGAGGACGATCAGGTCCGGGCGGTATTCCTTGACCATCATGCCGGCGTCGAAGCCGTTGCACGCCACGCGCACGTCGAATCGGCCGTCCTCTTCGAGGACTTTGGTCATCAGCTCGACCAACTCGACGTCGTCGTCCACCAGCAGAACCTTGCGCTTGCCGCTCTCCAGCGCGTCGGTCGGGATACCGTTGTCCTTCATGAACTTGTAGAGCATTTCGCGCGGGATGCGCCGGAAGCGCGATCCGGGCACGCGGAAGCCTTTGAGCTGGCCGTTGTCGAAACAACGAATGATGGTTTGTTGGCTCACCTTGCAAACTTTGGCGGCCTCGCCGGTCGTGAAAACAGTTTTCATGCGTTCATCCATCCCTTACTGGCTCGGCGCCAGTCGCACGAGTGTGGTCGCCAGGCAGCTTTCCGTATGGCGCCCGGAAACCGATATCGTCCCTGATTAATGCCTCTTGCCTATCCGTCAGTTTCAATCGTTTCAATCCGCCCCCAGCCCGAAGGCTGGGGGAAATCTCTTTATCACTGAAGGTGTGGACTCACGCTGCAAATCGTCCGAAGTCGGATCTGGGGGTACAACTTAGGAGGGGTTCGCCAACTTCGCCACCGCAACCAATTATAACGAAACCTTGTCCGGCGTGTCAACGCGAATCACCCGTCCTGCTTTGCTGTAACTTCTTTGTTCAGGCGTACTTCCTCCTTTCTATGGGAATACGTTTCCCAATTGTATAAAATTGCGCGTTCAGCGCTCTTTCCGCCAACCACCGAGGTCGTATCGCCGGCCCAGGGCGCCCGTAGCGCCATTGCTACCCTTCTTTCTTCGGCCAACGACACCTTCCTCATTGCACCGATTCACCCTGGGTTGCCTGGATTCTCAGTCGAGGTAAATCATGAGGACGGCGAGATCGGCCGGACTGATTCCACTGATTCGACCGGCCTGACCAAGATTCGCGGGGCGAATGCGACCAAGTTTTTCGCGCGCCTCGGCACGAAGCTGCGGCAGGGCGGCAAAATCGAAGTGGGCGGGGATCGGCCGCGATTCCATCCGCTGGAAGCGTTCCACTTGCTCGGCCTGACGGTGGATATAGCCCGAATACTTCGCTTCGAGCGTCACCTGTTCCACCACGTCGGCGGGCGCGTCGAATAGTGGCCGACCCGCTCCGCGAGTCGGGTGGGAGAAAGCCACTCGCGGAGCGAGTGGCCCACCATCGACGCCCGCTGTTCGCGCCATCTCCTGAATGCGCGGCCAATCCACCTCGGGCCGGCGCAGCCACTGTTCGAGCGTCTGCTGCTCGAAGCGAACCGCCCGTAAGCGCTCCGTCAACTCCGCAATAGCGCACTCTTTGCGCTGTAAACGATCCCAGGCGTCGTTCTGTATCAGTCCGACGCGGCGACCCAGCGGCGTCAGCCGACGGTCGGCGTTGTCGTGGCGCAGCAAGAGACGGTATTCCGCCCGGCTGGTGAACATGCGGTATGGCTCGTCCACGCCTTTGGTGACAAGGTCGTCAAGCAGTACGCCGATGTAGGCCTGGCTGCGATCGAGAATGAGCGGCGGCTCCTTCTTGATCTTGAGAGCGGCGTTGGCGCCAGCCATCAATCCCTGAGCGGCGGCCTCTTCGTAGCCGGTGGTGCCGTTGATCTGGCCGGCGAAGTACAGCCCCTCGACCGGCTTGGTTTCGAGCGTCGGATGCAACTGCGTTGGCGGGGCGAAGTCGTATTCGACGGCGTAGCCCCAACGCAGCACCTCGGCGTTTTCCAGGCCAGGAATGAGGCGCAGCATCCCCTGTTGCACGTCCTTGGGCAGGCTCGTGCTGATGCCATTGCAGTAGTATTCGAGCGTATTGCGACCTTCCGGTTCCAGAAATATCTGATGGCGATCCTTATCGGCGAAGCGCACGACCTTGTCCTCGACGGACGGGCAGTAGCGCGGCCCACGACCCTCGATCTGGCCGGTGTACATCGGCGCCCGATGCAAGTTGGCGCGGATGAGTTCGTGAACCGCCTCATTGGTATAGGTAATGTGGCAATCCATCTGCGGCTGTTCGATGCGCCCTGTGGCGAAACTAAACGGCCGGGGTTCCGGGTCGCCGGGCTGTAACTCGCACTTCGAGAAGTCGATGGTTCGTCCGTTGAGCCGGCAGGGAGTACCGGTCTTGAAGCGGGCGAGGTGAAAGCCGCAGCCCGCGAGGCTGTCGCTGAGCGCTTCGGCCGCCCCTTCTCCGGCGCGTCCGCCGCCCGTTTTGGCTTCGCCGGTGTGCATGACGGCTTTGAGAAACGTGCCGGTCGTCAGCACGACGGCCTTGGCGCGATAGAGCGTCTCGCCCCGCGCGATCACGCCGGTAACGCGCTGGCGGGCGGGAAAGGGCGGGGAGACCCCGCCCCTACCGTCGTCTGTAGGGGCGGGGTCTCCCCGCCCTTCTTCTAGTACCAGGGCTTCCACCATTTCCTGGCGCAATGTCAAGCCGGGCTGCGCCTCGACGGTGTGCTTCATCGTGAACTGGTAGAGCTTCTTGTCGGCCTGGGCGCGGGGCGAGTGCATGGCCGGCCCCTTGGTGCGATTGAGCATACGGAACTGAATCGCGCTAGCATCGATGCACTTGCCCATTTCGCCGCCGAGCGCGTCAATCTCGCGGACGATCTGGCCCTTGGCGACTCCGCCGATGGCCGGGTTGCAGCTCATCTGCGCGACGGCGTCCGCGTTCATGGTCAACAAGGCGGTGCGCAAACCCATGCGAGCGGCGGCGAGGGCCGCCTCGACGCCGGCATGGCCGGCGCCGACGACGATCACGTCGAACTCATAGGTAAGCGGGAACATTCGTCCGGTCCTCGTATGGCCCGCAGTACGGGCGCTTGATGGAATATACCCGAAGAGGGTGGTTTGGAAAAAGAGGGACTGGCGGAATGGGGTCGTCAGGGCGCTCCCGGTCCTCATCCGTCAGAGGCCGATGTTCGCCAGCGCGTCCAGCAGACGACGGAAGGCGCCGGCCGTGACGGGCGCCTCCGACTCGACGCGCAACACCGCCTCTTCCAGTCCATTGCGGGCCGCCGTCAGTACCCCGGCGTCCTGCTGATGACGCAACGCGGTCAGCAATTGCGTGGCCCGGCTGGTCAGGTGGTTCATATCCGCGGGGGAAGCGGCGGCCGTCGTCTCCGGATCGTCGAGCGCGTCGAGGAAGTCGGCGAGCGCTTGCCGCGCCTGCCGTCCGAGATGCGGTGTCTCACGCAGGGCGCGGGCGACGGCGTGGAGGCTGGCGGCGCGGTCTTCGGACGACGGCGGGACTTGGGGTTCCTGTTCCGGCATGGCGAGGCTCCTTCGTGGGAATGCGGCGACATCTTCTTCAGTTTGCCACGCCGACGTTCCGATAACAAGCGCCATTGGTCACGCCGCCGATTCCCGCCGGAGATTCTCCATGCCTCAGTCGTTGTGGAAACGCGCCGTCCTGGCCGCCGCACTGGGCCTCGCCGTTTGGTCCGCCGCGGCTCGCGCGCAAGACGCTGAGACGGTCCATCCGTACTTGGTTGATCCGGCGCAACCGCACCCGGTTCTCCACCTGCTTCACGTTCCCGTGCCCTGCTGGGCCAGCCACAACGGGTACAGTTGCAGCAGCGTCCGCTCCGAAGCCACGTTCCTCTTTGGTTCCTGCCGCGCCTTCTACGGCGAACCCTGTATCAAAGGGCCGCCGCCCCCGCCTTGGGCGGATGACGGCAACGTGCCGCCAAGGGGCTGCGGCTGCCGCTGGTAACTCCCCTAGTTGCAAGGTCAAGCGACCGCTTGGCGAACGGCCGGCGTAAGCCGACTGGTGCTTCCCGTCTCAATGACGGCATCAAGTACCAGCCGGCTTACGCCGGCCGTTCGCTTTTTTCCACCGCACAATTTCCTACCGAACGGCGTCTTACAAAGATAGGGAGGTACGCATGGTCCTGGACGCCGAAGCCGGTCGGGTGTTGGAGCCGTTCCGAAAATACCTGCGCGTCCTCGCCAACGTCCATCTCGACGCCCGGCTGCGCGGGAAGCGCGTCTCCGTTTGTGGCCGGACGAAAAGTTCTCGAGAATATCAGAATTTCCTTGCCTTTCTACGCGCCCGGCGGTTTAATCTACAAAAGGGTCTCGCAGAACGGTCTGCAACCCCCTTGAGAGACTCCCACACAACCGCTAAGTAAGGAGACGGCAGCATGTTGAACCGGCGCAGCGCGACTCGTCGCCCGAAATCCCTTCCCTCCACCACGAAGAGACCCGGCCCGAAGCTGTTCCTGGAAATGCTAGAAGAGCGCTGTCTGATGTCGGTAAGCATCGCTCCCACAAACAATAATAGCCTGGGCTACACTGGCCTGGACTTCAACCAGAGCGGAGGCTACGTCCCGCCCGACACCGTCGGCGCCGCCGGGCCGTCCAGCTATGTGGAATCCGTCAACCAGACGCTCGCCCTTTACAGCCCCAAGGCCACCGGTGCCTCCAAAGTCACCGACAGCCTCTCGGATTTCTTGTTCACGGTGGGAGGACTCACAAGAGCCGACGCCCGCTCCGGCCTGTCCGACCCCATCGTCGCCTACGACGAACTGGCGGGTGCGGGGCGTTTTATCGTCGGCGATCAGGATGTCAATTTCAACACGCATGTCAGCGCCTTCGATATCGCCGTCTCCAAGACGAACAACCCGACCACGCTGACAACCGCGGACTGGAACTTCTACAAAATCACTACTACGGAGAGCGGCTTTGATGCCGACTATCCCGGCAACTTCGGCTACAACCACGACGGCTTCGCCTTCACCCTGAACATGTTCGGCGTCACCGGCGGAGGCCACGCCCAGATCGTCTCCGTCAACAGCAACGATCTGGCCAACGGAGTATCGCAGGCCAACCTCCACTCTTACAAGAACGACGTCAACGATTTCAGCCTCCGGCCAACGACCATGCACGGCTCGGCCGCCGGCGACCCGATGTGGCTGGTCACCGAGCACGGCAACAACGCCTCCATTGACGTCATCAAGATGACATCGTCGAACGGCACCATTTTGTCCAACTCCGCCACCTTCACCTACACGAACCTGGCGGTGAACTCGTATTCCGGCGTGGTGAACCCCCTCAACCCCAACGGCACGGTCATCACCAACAACATCGACTCGCGGATCATGAAGGCCGCGGAGGCGAACAACATCCTCGTGGCCACCCACGCCGTCTCCGTTTCCTCGACCCAGGACGTTGCCCAGTGGTACGCCATCGACCTTAGCAGCGGGACGCCCACGCTCTCCCAGCAGGGCCGAGTTAGCGCCGGCAACAACACATACATCTATTACCCGGGAATCGACATCAATTCCTCCGGCCAGATCGGCATGAGCTACATGCGATCCGGGACGGACGCCTCCACCGACTACATGTCCATGTGGGTCACGGGCCGAACCTCGGGCGACGTATCCGGGACGATGGAGGCGCCAGTCCTCGTGCCGGCCGGGACCGGCCAGGCAAACTACCACGACTTCTCAACCGGCGGCCGGGCCGGCGACCTCAGCGGCATCAACGTCGATCCGACCGACGGCAGCTTCTGGGCGGCCAACGAGTTCGCCAACACCGAGGCGACTGCCAACTGGGGGACGGCCATCGCCAACTTCACCATCAGCAACCCGCTCCCCTCCACCGACATGGCGGTCACGGCCACCGGGCCGTCCTCCGTCACGGCCGGCGCCAACGCCACGTACACCATCACGATCATCAACAACGGCCCCAACGCCGCCCAGGGCGTCGTCCTGTCCGATACCCTGCCGGCCGGTTCGGTCTTCGTGTCGATGACGCAGACCACGGGAACCGACACCTTTACCCTGTCGCAATCGGGCGGCGCCACCGCCAATATTGCCTCCGGCAGCTCGGATACCTTCACTCTGGTGGTCTCCGCTTCCGCCAGCCTGGCCAACGGCGCGGCGTTCAACAACACGTCCTCCGTCAGCGCCCAGAACCCTGATCCCAACACCGCCAACAACAGCGCCACCGTCACCGGGTCGGTCGTCAACAACAACCCCAACGCCGACCTGTCGGTCAGCGTCTCCGGGCCTACCACCGGTAATGAGGGCGACACCGTCACCTACACCATCACGGTTACCAACGCCGGCCCCGCCAGCGCCTCCGGCGTCACCCTCACCGACACCCTTGGGTCCATCCTGAACTTCAAGTCCGCTCAGGGGACGTTCACGCAGTCGGGCGGCGTGGTCACCTTCTCCCTGGGAACCATCGCCGCCGGTGGGACCGTCACGGCGTCGGTCACCGCCCAGGCCGTCGAGGACGGTAGCACCAGCAACGCTGTCTCGGTCAGCAGCAGCAGCCCCGACCCCAACTCGGTCAACGACAGCGCCAGCGTGACCACGTCGTTCGCCGAGCCAGCGATCGTCGTCTCCGGACCCAAAACCACGAAGTCCCAGACGCTGACCAACGTCCAGGTGGCGACCTTCACCCACGCCAGCGGGGTGGAGCCGACCAGCGCCTTCACAGCCACCATCAACTGGGGCGACGGCACCCTGACCTCGGCGGACGCCATCGCGCTGTCGGGCGCCACCTACACCGTAACCGGCTCACACCACTATGCGAGTGGCGGCAAGCACACCATTAAGACAACTGTGACGGAAGCAGGCAACTCCCCGAACGGCGGCGGCGATTTTCTACTCAGCAAGGTAGACCCCGCCGGACCCGACTTGCCGGTTCAGCTTGAAAGGGTGGGCGAGGGCGACTCGAGCGGCGGCGCGCACTTCCACCGGATTGTGCACGACCATGCGCTACTGTTTGGTTCTTGGGACCAGGACAAACACAGGCGAGCCGCCCTGGATAACATCTTTTCCGAGCGGATTGCGCGCGACCATCCGCTGCTGTTTGGCTCTTGGGACGAGGAAATAGACAGGCGAGCCGCCGTGGACAACATCTTTCCCGACTTGGCGTAAGAGGCCTAACGGTTTCGGTCAGGACTACGCGGGATTCGACGACAGGTTCCCGTTTCCGCAGGCGGGCGAGCGGTCCGCCGTGGCTCCACTCATTCCGCTGGGGTGGGCGTACCGAATCCTTCAGTCCCCGGCGGCGCGCTTTGGAGTCAGGACGGCGGCCCTCGGGCTGACGCTGACCTACGCTACAGGCCTAAGCCATCAATTGTGGCACGATGCGCGCCGGCTCGACGCCCGTAAGCCGTTGGTCCAACCCCTGCGAACGGTAGGTGAACTTCAGGTGGTCGAAGCCAAGCAGGCGTAAGACCGTCGCCTGAAAATCGTGGACCGGGACGGGGTTTTCGACGACGTTGTAGGAGAAATCGTCGGTTTCGCCGTGGATCGCGCCCGCTTTCGAGCCGCCGCCGGCCATCCACATCGTGTAGCAGCGCGGGTGATGATCGCGGCCGTAGTTCTGCTTGGTCAGGCCGCCTTGCGAGTAGATCGTCCGGCCGAATTCGCCGCCCCATATCACCAATGTGGAGTCGTAGAGTCCCTTATTCTTCAAATCCTGAATAAGCCCGGAACACGCCTGATCCACGTCGCGGCACTGATCGGGCAGCCGGCCGGCTACGTTGCCGTGTACGTCCCAATTGTTGTGGTAAATCTGCACGAAGCGCACGCCGCGCTCGACCATGCGCCGCGCCAGCAGAGTCGTGTTGGCGAATGTGCCGGGCTTTTTTGCCGCGTCGCCGTAGAGCTTGAACGTATTCTCCGGCTCCTTCGTCAAATCGGTTAGATCGGGTACACTGGCCTGCATTCGGAAGGCCATCTCGTACTGCTCGATGCGCGTGTGCGTCTCCGGATCGCCCACGGTCTTGTAGTTCATTTCGTTGAGCGCGTTGAGTCCGTCGAGGGTCTTGCGGCGCACTTCCGGAGAAACGCCATCCGGATTGTTGATGTAAAGGATCGGGTCGCCGGCCGTGCGGAAGGAGACGCCCGCATGTTCACCGGGCAGATAACCCGACGACCACAGGCGCGCGGAGATGGCCTGCACCTGCTCGGTGTTGGTCGGCTTGGCGACAAGCACGACGAAAGTCGGCAGGTTCTGATTGAGCGATCCCAGCCCATAGGACGCCCACGCTCCGAGACAAGGCCGGCCGGTATTCTGGTTGCCGGTCTGCATGAAGGTGATGGCCGGCTCGTGGTTGATGGCTTCGGTCTGCATACTGCGGATGAAGCACATATCATCGACCATCTTGGCCGTGTGCGGCAGTAGCTCGGACACCCACATACCGGATTTGCCGTGTTGAGCGAACTTGTACATCGACGGCGCGATGGGGAAACGCGCTTGTCCCGAGGTCATGCCGGTGAGGCGTTGGCCCTGGCGCACGGAATCGGGCAAATCCTTGTCGTAAAAGTCGTTCATCTTCGGCTTGTAGTCGTACAGATCCATCTGCGGCGGCCCACCGACCATGTGCAGATAGATGACCTGCTTGGCCTTGGCGGGGAAAACCGTTTCGGGCATGGAGGCGCCGATGCCGGTCTTGGTGCCATTGGCGAGGAGTCGGCCTCCGCCGAGCAGCGAGGCCAAAGCGGCGTAGCCGACGGCGTTGACGCCGCGGCCCAAGAACTGGCGACGCGACTCGGATAGGGCGTAATCATTGAAAAGGCTCATCGGAGGTCTCCGAAAGTATGGGCGCCATTCAACATGGTGGGGCGCCCGCTCCGCGGGCGCCATTCAACCCGGGCGGCCCGTCCCTCATTCCAGGTTAACGCGCGTATAATGGACGAAATCATCTGATCGCAGCCCCGCACGTCGGGGATTGTCCGCAACATATTTCCGCAAATACTCAAATTGCTCCGGCCTTCGCACCAAATGGTCAAAGGCGTCGTCTTCCCAAAAATGGCCACGCCGGCCCAAAGCTCGGTTGATCTGCACGGCGGTGTAGTGTTTCCACGAGGCGCATTGCTTCAACATCTGCTCAGGCGAGAGAAAAGCGGCCAATACGTGGACGTGGTTCGGCATAACCACAAAGTCCGTAAGGAAGTACCGATCGCCGTCGAAAAACCTCAGACTGTCCACCACGACGCCAGCCAGTTCCGGCCGCCGCAGCGGGCAGGTTCCGCGGCATTCGTCGAGGCTCTCTTCCCAGCGCGCCGAAAACATTCGATGAAACTCCTGGCGGACGGCGGGAGCCAGTTGGGTGAGGCGTTCTCGCCAATTTTCTTTGCACGGATCGATCTCGTGCTGGAGGAGCCACCCCTTTCGCTCGGTTGCCCAGGCTTCGACCACTTTCCACGGCATCGAATCCCAGGTGCGCCAGGTTAGGAAGCAAAGCGTCCCCGCTTGCGCCCAGTGGGGGAGGTGCGCGCGCTCGGTAACGAGTAAATCCTCTTCACGGTCGAAAAACCGAAATCGTTCGGTGACTTCCGCCATGAGAATGACCAGGGTTGCTGGGGGCGAGTCGTTGTACCTTGTAATGCGACTCGCGGAGCGAGTCGCCCACTCTCCAATGCGACTCGCGGAGCGAGTCGCCCACCATTTTATTTGTTCAACACTTCATCCAAATTCAAAAGCTCATTCGCCGTCATCGTCCACGCGGCCAATGTGGTCGCGTCCACCGCCGGGTCGGCTTTCGACTCGCCTATGGCGATCAATTTTTTCGCCTCTTCCGGATGGGCTTTGTAGTAGACAATCAGATCGTTGAGTGCTCCCTGTATGACTTTGGTTTCTTCCGCCCGCAGCGGCCGGCACAACAGGCGCTTCGCCATGAAGTCGATGCCCACTTCCGGCTTATCACCGCCGTGCTGCAAAGTCGTCTGCGCCAAGAATCGCGCGGCTTCGATAAACTGCGGGTCGTTGAGCGTGACCAACGCCTGCAACGGCGTATCGGTTCGATCCCGGCGCACCGTACAGACTTCGCGGGTCGGCGCATTGAGGATATCCATCGACGCCGGCGGGGCCGCGCGCTTCCAGAAGGTATACATACTTCGGCGATAGAGTTTATCGCCGGCGTCGCGTTTGTAATCGCGGGTGTCGCTGCCAATCATGGCCACCGCCTCCCAGACGCCTTCAGGCTGGTAAGGCCGGACGCTCGGGCCGCCGATTTTGCGCACCAGCAAGCCGCTCGACGCCAAGGCGTAATCGCGGATCATCTCCGCGTCCATGCGGAAGCGCGGGCCGCGCGACAAAAGGCGGTTGGACGGGTCTTTCTCCAGCTTCTCCTTCGTGGCGATCCCCGCCTGGCGGTAGGCCGCGGAAGTGACGATTAGCTTGAAGAAGCGCTTGATATCCCAACCCGACTCGCGGAAATCGACGGCCATCCAATCCAGCAATTCAGGATTGGACGGTTCGTCGCCGGTGACGCCGAAGTCCTCGGGCGTGCGAACGATACCTTGGCCGAAAATTTCCTGCCAATAGCGGTTGACCGCGACGCGGGCCGTCAGCGGATTCTCCGGCCGGACCAGCCAGCGCGCGAATCCGAGTCGATTGCGCGGCGCGTCCGTCGGCATCGGCGGCAACGCTTTCGGCGTCTCCGGCTTCACTTGGTCCTTGCGCTTGTCATAGTCGCCGCGGTTGAGGACGTAGGCGACCGGCGCCTCGGGCCGTTCGTGCATCACGTAGGCGATGGAGCCGCGCGCCTTGATCGCCGCCTCTTCCTGTTGCAGAACATTTTGCTTCGTCGATATAGCCTGATACGCCGGGTCAAGCGCCGGCAGCCACCAGTCGAACAGCTCATTTTTCTCCGCGTCGGATCGCTTATCCGCCGGCTTCGAGGCCAGCCAGGCGGCAAGCGTGCCGCGCGACAGTCCTGCAACCTCTTCCGGCGACAGTGTGCGTCCATAGACGCGCGCGTCCTGCAAAAGCATATTGTCCAGCCGCGACGTGCTATGGCGTTGGGCCAACGTTAGCGGCACGGTAGTGCGGATGGTGCTTTTGAGTTGATCGGCCTCGAAGGTCGTTTCCTGCGGGACGCCGTTGACGTATATTTTGACGCCGGCTTGCTTGGCCGAGCCGTCATACGTGATGAACAGATGGTTCCATTGCGTCTCTTTGATAGGGTTTTTGGACACGGCCTTGAGGGCGTCTTCCGGCCACTTGTTGATGATGTGGGCGGCGACTCGGCCTCCCTGAATCCACAAATCCCAGCCGCGGTAGCCAGGCTTGTCGTCCATGCGAGCCATGACGGCCCCGTTTGCGCCGCCCTTCGTGAACTTCACCCATGCGCCATACGAAAAACCCTGATCTTTCTCGAAATCGCCCACGTCCGCCAACTCGACGGCGGCGCCCGGTTGGGTCTTGAACGCCTTTGCGGCCACATGACCGGCGCCCCAAGTGAACCCCGTAGCCAGCGAAATAGCGCGAGGCTTGCCGTCCACGGTCACATTGACGGCCTTGCCTTCGCCTTCGCTCAACTTGGCGTGCATTTGCAGCCCTTCGGACGGAATGTACGTCGCCATGCGTTCCGGCGTCGCCGAGGTCAGCCATTTATCGTAGTCGGCGCGAGCGGCCGTCTTGCGCGCGTCCGCTTGCTTGCGGATTTCCGCTAGCTCTTTTGTCGCCAAATCGTAATGGGCACGATCCCCCGGCGCCGGCACTAAAATCACGGGCGGCGTGTCCTTGATGTTGCCGTCCATCGCGCCCTGCGTGGTGTTATTAAAGAAAGCGGACATCTCATAAAACTCTTTTTGGCTGATCGGATCGAACTTGTGGTCGTGGCATACCGCGCAATTGGCGGTGAGACCGAGCCAGACGCGCGAAGCCGTTTCGGTGCGGTCGCGCGTGTAGAGAACGAGATACTCCTCAGGGATAAGGCCGCCCTCATTGCTGGTGATGTTGCAGCGGTTGAAGCCGGTGGCGACGAGCTGATCGAACGTCGGATTCGGCAATAGATCGCCGGCGAGCTGTTCGACCGTAAACTGGTCGAAGGGCTTGTTGTCGTTGTACGCCTTGATGACCCAATCCCGATAAGTCCAGATTTCACGGTAGTTATCGAAATGGATGCCGTGCGTGTCAGCGTAGCGGGCCAGGTCCAGCCAGTAGCGCGCGCGATGTTCACCGTATTGGGGCAGGGCCAGCAGCTTATCGACGTACTTTTCATAGGCATTCGGCGCGGCGTCGTTGACGAAGGTTTCCACGTCTTCCGGGGACGGCGGCAACCCGGTCAGATCGAGGCTCACGCGGCGAGCCAGCGTCCGCTTGTCCGCTTCCGGCGCCGGCGTCAAACCCTGCTTTTCCAAGGCCGCGAGGATGAATTGGTCGATGGGATTGCGCACCCAGGCGGCGTTCTTCACGGCCGGCAACGGCGACCGCTTCGGCGCGATCAGCGACCATTGCGGCTGGTACTCGGCGCCCTCCGCGACCCAGCGCTTGAGCGTCTCCTTTTGGGCGGCGGTCAGCTTCTTACCCGACTTCGGCGAGGGCATGACTCGGCTTTTCATGTCCGAAAATACGCGCTCGACCAACTCGCTGTCATCCGGCTTGCCGGGGATGAACGCCTTGGCCTTGAGGGCGTCGGCGCGGCGGTCGAGACGCAAATCGCCCTTGCGGGCCGAACTGTCCGTGCCGTGACACGCGAAGCAATTCTCTGCGAATATCGGCCGCACGTCGCGGTTGTATTCGAGCTTATCGCCGGCGCGGGCGGAGGCCGAACCCAAGACCGTGAAGGCGACTACAGCCGCCCCGATCCAAACTTTGCCGTGACCATTCATCGCAACGCCTCTCATGTGCGGCCCCTCTTTCGATGACGCGACTCTTTTTTATCTCTTGAATCGCCCGCCGGTCGGGTCGGCATGGCCCGGCTCCAATAGCGG
This sequence comes from Planctomycetaceae bacterium UBA4732, assembly GCA_002404095.1. GTDB lineage: Bacteria > Planctomycetota > Planctomycetia > Gemmatales > Gemmataceae > UBA4732. Next base: position 20,042 of record DHJA01000257.1, read on the forward strand.
ATGCCGGAGCAGATGTGCCGCGCCATGGCGCGGACGGCCGCCTTCCGTTCGCTGGCGATCAACGCCTCGACGATGGCAAGATGTTCCCGCGCCTCTTCCGTGAGGCGGTGGAAGTCGTTGCACGCTTCGTCGTGTTCCCAGGCCACGTCGCGGAAGACGCGGAACAACGTCTTGAGCCGGCCGATTTCCTTCGCCAAGAAGCCGTTGCCACACGACTCGGCAATCAGGTCGTGCAGCCGGCTGTCCACTTCGCGGGCCTCTTGAATGAAGCGGCCGCCCGTGGGCGACTCGACCGCCATTAAACGCCGAAGGTCGCCGGCCAGGGCGTGAAGCTCCGCCAAGTCGATGCGGCCGCAAGCCGAACGCGCCGCTTCGCACTCCAGGGCGCGACGCACTTGACAGACTTCACGGACCTCTTTTTGCGTAATGCGACGGACCACGGCGCCGCGGTTGGGCAATAGATCGATGACGCCGACGCCGGCCAAGGCGATCAGGGCTTCGCGGATGGGCGTATGGCTGACGCCGAAGCGTTTCGCCAGTTCCTGCGTCACCAAATGCGCGCCGGCCCGCAGCCGGCCGTGAACCACATCGGCCAGAAGGGACTGGACGATTGCCTGCCGCCGAAGGCCGCGACAGCACTTTAACACATCGGCTTCGGGGGTTGCGGCCAATGCTGCGACTCCGCGGTGAGAATCAGCTTCGTTCGGAAGGACGAGTCTGTACGGCCGAACCGGAGACTCGGACAAAGGCAGGCTTAATCTAATTGTACTCAGCCGGAATCGGCCGGTCAAGGGATTCTGTAGAATCCGCGCCGATTTGTATAGAATGGCGATTGATCGGCGAACGGCCGGCGTAAGCCGGCTGGTGCGTCACCAAGTCGGCGATAACGTGACGTACCAGCCGGCTAACGCCGGCCGTTCGCCTTAGCAGAAACAAAAACGGCCCGGAGCGTTCCACTCCGGGCCGGACACTTCCCTGATGAATCTCAACCAAGCAGCAGGCTCGGCTCCCAGCCGACGCGTTCAGCGGAGGCCCGCAGTTTTTCGAGGGCGCGGTTCTGGATCTGACGGACGCGCTCCTTGCTGATGCGCAACAGGTGGCCGATCTGCCGCAGGCTGTGCGTACCGTGACCGGTCAGCCCGAAACGAAGGTCAAGCACTTTGCGCTCGCGCGGCCGGAGGTTCTCCATCAAGAATTGCAGTGACTCCTGCCGTTCGGCATTAGTGCGGAGCGTGGAACTCTCGTTATCCGGCATTGCTTCGGTGAGCTTGAAATCGCTGTCGTCGTCGAGGACGGCGTTGAGGGATACCGGCGTGCGCGTTGCGGTCTGCAAGTGGGTCAGGTGTTCGAGGCTGCTGCCAGTGCGCGCCGCCAATTCCTGCGGGCTGGGCAGGTGTTTGCCGCCGTGGGCCAACGCCTCGGATTCCTGCTGTAGCAGGCCGAGTTCCTGGAGATGGTGCGGCGACAAGCTGACCAGATGACTCTGGCGCGCGACGGCGATTTGCAGTGTTTGCCGAATCCACCACGTCGCGTAGGTCGCCAGCCGGGTGCCGTGGCTCACGTCGAAGCGGTCGATGGCCTGCATCAGGCCGCAGACGGCTTCCTGGAGCAAGTCGGCGTAGCTCAGGGCGTGGTGGCGAAAGCGCTTGGCCACGTGGGCGGCGAGCCGGATGTTGGCCGAAGCCAGCCGGTGCTTCAAGTGGATGTAGCGGTCGTGCAGCCGGCGGATGGCCGGAACCGTGCGCGCCTCTTCGCCGTCGTGTTCGCGGATGAACTGGGCCATCGGCCACGGTTCAAGCGGCGGCCGGTGCTGGCGGAGGCGCGGGAAGTTGCGGATGAGTACCCGCACCAACTCGCATTTCGTTTCCCAGAAGTCCGCCAGGAGGCCTCGCTCCTCTTCCGGCGTCAACAGGTCGGAGGAGAAGATCGTGGTCGGGACAAATTGCCCGTCTTCCGTTTCGTCTGGCCGCGTGATGCGCTTTGTCTTCATAGCCGTCTTTCCCTACTGCTAGAGTTTCAACCCGCTCCCGGCCCGTAGGCCGAGGAAACCCACCGTCGTCAGGCCGTCCTCAAAGACGAATCACGAAAGCACGAAAGACGAAAACACGAAAAAAGGCCAGGGAGAGAGTTGTCTTCCTTACTCTTCTTCCGTTTCGAGTTTTCGTCCTTTCGTAATTCGTCTTCGCTGGCGACCGCTCCTCCTTGAGATTGGGCGCTCCTTCACAGTTTCCTTACACGTCGGCCCATTGTAAAGGGGCCAGCGGATCATATCAAGGGTTATTCCCAAAAAGTTGCGATGGACTTTTCTTCCGCTATTTCCGGCCATGCGGCAATGTCTTTCCGCGCGGGCCGCATCCGTTGGCTTTTCACGCTCCGCCAGCTATAACAAGAGTAGTTCCTCCACGCCCGGCTTTTCCATCACCGATAAGCGGCCAGCGACTTGGCCCCTACCACTCGTGTGGGGCGTACGCAGGGAGGTCGGTCTTGAGCGTACCCACTTGCACGCTCCTTGTTGTCGATGACGAGCATTACATCCTGACGACGCTGGCTCATTTGCTCGGCGCCGACTTCAGCGTACTCACCGCCAATTCCGCCGAAGCTGCTAAAGAGTTGTTTGATCGTCAACCTATCGACATTATCCTCAGCGATCAGAAAATGCCGCGTACCACCGGTGTGCAACTGCTCGAATGGGTGCGCCAAAACCATCCCAACACCGTGCGCCTGCTGATGACTGGCTTCGTCGAGCTGGAGGACGCCATCGCCGCCATCAACCGCGGCCACGTTTATCACTACCTGCTCAAGCCCTGGCGCGTCGAAGAGCTTCGCCAAGTGCTTCGCCACGCGGCGGAGAAGTTCACGCTAGAACGAAGCGGAGAGGACTTGTTGGAGCAATTGCGCCAACTCAATCGCGACCTCGAAAAGCGCGTCACCGAACGGACGCGAGAGTTGCAAGAGGCCAATCACCTGCTTCAGCAACGGACGCGCGAGCTGGAACGGTTGGCCCTCACCGACCCATTGACCGGCCTTTTCAATCGCCGGGCAACGGAGGAATTGGCGCGCTTCGAGCTGAAACGCCATGCCCGCTATCCCAGCCCTCTGACGCTCGGCTACATCGACGTGGACCACTTCAAGCAGGTCAATACGGACTATCTTTTGACGGGCGGCGACGAGGTGCTTCGCCATTTGGCGCGCATCCTGTTGGGCGCCCTGCGCGAGGTGGATTCCGTCGGCCGTATCGGCGGCGAGGAGTTTTTGGTCATCGCGCGCGAAACCAATGAGGAAGGCGCCCATATTCTGGCGGAGCGCATTCGCTCGACGGTTGAACAGTCGGCCATCGAGTATCAAGGGCATTCGATCTCAATTACCGTCAGCATCGGTTTCGCGGTGGCGGAAGTGGGCGTACCGGCGGACTACCAGGAAATGATGGAAATGGCGGCGGGTGCGCTGCGCCGTGCCAAGGAAACCGGACGCAACCGCAGCGAGATTCAACTTCTCGCGCCGCATGCGGGATGAAGCGGGCGGTAAGGAGAGGCCTTACGTCCTCGCTAGCCTAATGACACTGGAGGGCGTCGCAGAGTTGCGGGACGATTCTAACGCCTCAGCCAGCTTCAAGGTTTTCGGTCGAAGCAGATGTCGCAAGTTCACGCCGTCCACGAACTCCATCAGGAAATAGTAAAGCCCGTTACTGTCCCCGAATTCGTAGACTCCTACGATTCAGGGGTGACTCAGCTTGGCCAGGGAACATGCTTCACGGGTGAACCGCTCGGTGAATGCAGGGTCCGGGCCAGCGTCAGGCCGAAGGATTTTCAGCGCAGCGAGACGGTCCAACTTCAACTGGCGGACTTTGTACACAACCCCCATACCGCCCCACCCCAGCAGTTCCACGATCTCAAGTTGCGGGAAATGCTTGGCCAATTCCCCAGGTGAAGGAGGCGGCGGCGCGGGCCAGATTGCTGACTCGTGTTCCTCTCACTTCTCCGGCCCAACAAATGTTAGCTCTCCATAATCTTCATAACGGTGGAACTCCGGTTGCGTCAGCGGCGCCGTTGAGGACAATTCGGGCCGGTCGAACTTGACGGAGTAATCGTAGCGGCAAAGGGCGAAACGCCATTTGTCGCCCGCCTTCGGGCGGCCGCCGGTCGCCTTGAACCCAGTCCACGGAATGCGGCCCTCCACGGTCCATCCTTTATCCACGTCGTCCCATTTGTTGAGCGTGCCGTCGAGGTGGACGGCCGTCTCCATGCCCAGGTTGGTGAGCGCGGCAAAGCGACCGTAACCGCCGGCGCCTCGCGACGGCAAGAACAACTCCATTCCGGCGCCGAGGGGGTTCACCTCAAATTCGTAGTACGCGAGCCTGTCCTCGGCCGGCTTGAAAAACAGCTCGAAAACGTCTTCCGTAAATAACAGGCCATTGTGTTCCTTAATGGTGGCGAACAGGTCAGCGTCCCCCATGTCGGCGCTGTAATAGAGAAAATCGTCGTCCCAAAGCAGCCGAGCCGTGGTAGCGCTTCGCGCTTTGCGGTCCTGCCAGTAAACCGCGAAGTCGCGTAACACTTCGGCCTTGTCCCAGGCCGTTTCATTCAACACGCCATCGAGCTTGATGCGGCCCGACGTCCATCGACACTCGGCCGACCGTACCGCCGGCGGGTGTTCCGGCGCCGCCGCCGGGGCCGCTTCTTTCGACGCGCAGCCCGCGACGACGGTTAGCAGCAATCCCATCGGGGGGACACTCCATCCACGCATGGCAGGTTCCTCTCATCCGGTTGGTGGTTTCGTTGACGCCAGCTCATTGTGCGGCGCGATGGGCGCGCGAGCAAGCGCTTTCCGCAAAACCTACAACACGTTCAGCCGCGACCCGAAAGCACGCACGGCGCGCCCACAAAGCGCCTCCGCGATTTTTCTCCCGAAATTTGCTTGCGAAGCGCGCACGGATGTGGTGCAATGCGACTTGTGTTGGTATGGGTTCTGTGACCCGCACCCTGTTTTCTTCAAGGAGGACCATCGATGTCCCGCGTCGCCACCCCGCCCCAGACCAAGACGCAGTCCGCCCCGACTTCGCACGTGCCGCAAGAGAAGATCGCCCAGCGGGCCTACGAGAAATGGATGAAGCACGGCTGCACTCATGGCCGCCACGTCCAAGACTGGACCGAAGCCGAGGCCGAGTTGCGAGTCGAAACCAGCGGCACGGCCAAACAGGGCGCCCCAGCGCATAATATGACGCACGGGACGGTTCCCCCGCGTCGCTAATTGGCATGCCGGTTCCATCACTGGCCCCCGCCGTCACTGGCGGGGGCTTTTCGTTCCTGCCCATGACTCTCGTCTTCACGCCGCCGCCGCGCACGGTCTCGCCGCTCAGCCGGCTCGACCCGCGCTGGAAATTGGCAGCGATCATCTTGGCCGGCTTGGTTACCGCCGTGGTTCACACACCGCGCGGCGCCGTGACGGCGCTCGCCGGCGCTCTCATGCTGTCCGTCTTAGGCCGTCTGCCCTGGCGGTGGTGCGTCTTGCGCTTGGCGCCGGTCCTCCTTTTCGTTGCCGTCTTCGCCGTGCCGGTGATCTTCTTTCCCACGTACGCCGGTCCTATGTGGCAATTCGGATCGGCGACCTTCTCCGTTTCCGGCGCCGAAACCGCTCTGGTTCTACTCTGCAAAGCGGCGGCCCTCGTCCTGCTGGCCCTGGTGGTGCTGGCGACGGCCCCGCTCGACGCCCTACTCAAAGCCGCCCACGCCTTGTACTTTCCCGGCCTGCTGGTGCAGTTGGCTCTTCTCAGCTATCGTTATCTCTTCGTTTTGGCGGACGAGCTGGGCCGTCTGCGTATCGCCGTGCGCGTGCGCGGCTATCGCAACCGGGCCAATCTCCATAGCTATCGCACCATCGGCGCCGTAACGGGCGCCCTCTTGGTGCGCGGCTGGGAGCGCGGCGAGCGCGTGGGCCATGCCATGCGTTGTCGCGGTTTCGACGGCCGATTCCGTTCCCTGTCCGAGTTCCGTACCACCGGCGCCGACGTGCTGATGTTTTTCGTAGTCACCGGCGGAACTGTGGCGGTTTGTGTATTGGATTGTACGAGGTAGCTGACCGCTCGATTGTTCTCCCTCCCCCTTTGCGGGGGAGGGTGGGGGGTTGTCTTTCTCCCTCCCCCCTTGCGGG
>DHJA01000257.1:26339-30402 GCA_002404095.1 Planctomycetaceae bacterium UBA4732
CCCGCAAGGGGGGAGGGAGCAAGAGGCCGTGTCCGCCGACGCCGCCATCCAGGTATCGGACCTGACCTATGCGTATCCACGTGGGCCGACCGCCTTGGATCGAATCAGCTTCGAGGCCGCCGTCGGCGAAAGCGTCGGTCTGATCGGCCCCAACGGCGCTGGCAAAACGAGCTTATTCTTATGCCTCAGCGGCGTGATCGTGCCGCAGGCGCGGGCGCTGCGCGTCGGCGGACTCGATTTGCATGACCCTGCCCAGCGACGGCAACTCCCTTCCCACGTCGGCGTTGTCTTCCAGAACAGCGACGACCAACTGTTTAACGCCACGGTCTTCGATGACGTGGCCTTTGGTCCGCTCAACCTCGGCCTGCCTCCGGACGAGGTGCGGCGCCGCACCGCCGAGGCGCTGACGGCCGTGGCGCTGACGGGCCTGGAGGAACGGCCGCCGTTCCACCTGTCCGGCGGCGAGAAGCGGCGCGTGGCGCTCGCCGGCGTACTGGCGATGCGACCCGGCGTACTACTTCTGGACGAACCGTCGTCGCATCTCGACCCGCGCGGCCGGCGCGAGTTCATCCGGCTCCTCACCGGCCTGCCCGGCACGAAGATCATCGCCTCACACGATCTGGAATTGGTGTTACAGACCTGTCCGCGCGTGCTGCTGCTGGACGGCGGCCGGCTCATCGCCGACGGGCCAGCAGGCACGATCCTGGCGGATGAATCGCTTATGGAACAGCACGGCCTGGAGACGCCGTATAGCTTGCGCGGAACCGCTAGGCCGTGATTGACGCTCGAACAGTCGGCGCTTAGAATGATTGGTATGACGCTACAAACATTTCGCGACCTGATGGCGCATCGACCCTTCAAACCGTTCCGGCTCGTGACGTCGAGCGGCCAGACCTACGAGGTACGCCATCCGGAGATGGCTATGCTGACCCGAACTGACATTCTGGTCGGCGTCGGCGAAAGTGACGACGGGATTCCGCCGGAATTTCGCATTTGCTCTTTGCTTCACGTCAGTTCCGTCGAACCGTTGAGTACGGCCCAAACGCCGGCCTAGAGAATGGCGGTATGACATTTCAAACATTTCGCGACCTACTGAGACAACGGCCCTTCCAACCTTTCCGCATCGTCATGTCGAGCGGTAAGAGCTACGAAGTGCGCCACCCGCAAATGGCTATGCTAACCCAAACCTACATTTTCGTCGGCGTCGGGGAAATTGATGAGGGCGTCCCGTCCGAATCACGTATCTGCTCCCTGCTTCACGTCACGTCGGTCGAACCGGTGAGTTTGGCCGCGCCCGCCGAATAGCACACCGGCGGGTGAGGCTCTTTGTCATGCCTCCTATTCCTGGCGAAGAAGCGAATCCGCCGCCGCTTACTCGCGGCCCGTCGTTCGTCCTCGTGCCGCATCTGAACGGCGTCGAGCCGGAGTGCGAGAAGGCCTTGCAGCAACTGGAGCAGTCCGGCGTGCGCGTCGTCCGTCGGGCCGGCTGTTCGGCCATCGACGTGGCCCGCAACGAGATGCTCTCCGACGCTCTCCACGACGGCGCCGAGTCGATGCTATTCATCGACTCGGACATCGGCTTTGAAGCGCAAGACGCCCTACGGCTGCTGGCGCGGCCTGAGCCGGTGGTGTCGGCCGTCTACGCCAAAAAGAGCCGGCGTGAGATGGCCAGCATTTTCGCGGACGGGGTGAAAGAGGTGCTGTTCGGGCCGGACGCGGCGGCGCCCTACCCGTTGAAGTACGCGGCGACCGGCTTTCTGCGGTTGCGGGCCGGGGTGTTACGGCGCATGATCGCCAAGCTGGGTCTGCCGTTGTGCAACACGCATTGGGGGCGCGGCGTGTGGCCGTTCTTTCCGCCGCTGGTCGTGCCGCAAGGGCCGGGCAAATGGCACTACCTCGGCGAAGACTGGGCCTTCAGCCATCGGCTAGCGCAAATGGGCGTGATACCGCCGGCCGACACGACCATCCGACTGTGGCACTGGGGGCGCTACGGCTTCGGCTGGGAGGACGCTGGCGACGATGTTAAGCGGTTCCGGTCCTATAGCTATCGTATCAGCTAGGTTTAATTGGGGCGGTTGGCCAGCTATGCATTTTGCCCGGTACGACGCTCTCGAGGCTGATCGACTTTAAGTTAATGGCATTCTACGATGTCCCCTTTTACCCTACGGCCGCCGTGTTTGGCGCGGACTTCCTCCGGCGACATTGGCGCTCAAGCGCGGAACAGCGACAGTTTCTCAAACGCGCCCCCCAGCGCTTCCTTGGCGGGCAGCGCCAGCCAGTCCTCCAGTACGGTGGCGTACACCTGTCGGAAGTCGATCGCGGCTTTCAGGTCGCCTTCTTCCAGGTCGAGCAGCTTGGGCGTCGCGCCGACCAGACCCCCTCGCACGGCGCCGCCCGCTAAGAAGACCGGGCCGGCCGTGCCGTGGTCGGTGCCCCCCGAGGCGTTTTCCTCCACGCGCCTGCCGAATTCGCTGTACGCCAACAGGACCACTCGGTCGGCCAGACCCGCGGCGGCGAGGTCGTCGAGGAAGGATCGCCACGCGGACGCCAGGACGGCGAGTAACCCGGCGTGGCGCGACAGCTGACCGACGTGCGTGTCGTAATCCCCGACGCCGTCGTCACTTTCGCCGCCCTGAACCATGTAATACGTGGACGCCTGTAGTCCGGCCTTGATTGCACTGGCGACGGTTTGCAGGCGTCGCCCCAGTGCGTTGGCCGGGTAGACCGACGCCGGGCGTCCTGATTGCGATTTGCCCAGTTGATCCGCCGTGGCGTAAGCGTCCAGCGCCGCCCGCCGCGTGAATGCGAGCAGTCCGTCCCCGACGGGTTCGCTCGCCGGAACCAGAGCCGCCGGCCCCCGGAGCGGAAGATCCCCGACCAGCCGGCAGTCTTCCGGCCGGTCAATCGATATGCAGGACCTTTGTTGCCCACAGACGGCTACGGACACAGGGCCGTCGCCGACGTAGACCGCTTGGCCCACCCGCCTATCGCCCTGGTCCAGCGCGCGGCCTAACCAGCCGACCCCTTGGCACCCCTGGCCGTCGGGCCGGGCGGTGTGCCAGACCGCCCGACTGACAAAGTGCGAGCGACTCGGGTTGGGGTAACTGACTCCTTGGACGACGGCCAGGCGCCCCGCCTCCCAGGTCGCGGCCAGCGGTTTCAGCGACGGGTGCAGCCCCACTTCGTCGTTGAGCCGGATAAGTCCCTCGCGTGGCAGCCGCAGCTTGTTTCGGGCGCGGGCGTACCCTTCATCGGCGAAGGGGACGACCGTGTTGACGCCGTCGTTGCCGCCCGCCAACTCCACCACCACGAGTATCCGGCCCGACGGCTTGTTATTTCCGGCCCGCGCCGCGTTGACCAGGAAGGACGGTACGGTCGGCGCGAGGGCCACGAGGGGCGCCGCGGCCAGGGACGTTTGCAGGAAGCGGCGGCGCGTGAGCTGAGACATAAAAAGACTCCGTGAAATGCTGTTTGAAAACCGACTCTTAGCCGAGTTGCGCCTCGGGACTAGCGAGGACCGCGATGGCCGCCCGCCGGGCGAAGGTCGCGTCGTCCGGCGTCTCCCCCGCCGCAGCCCGGACGCTTTCCGCCCAGCCCGCGTTGGGGGAACCGCCGAGTATCAGGTCGGTGACGAAGCCCGCCACCTCTTCCCGCGAGCCGGCGCGCCCATGCCGGCGGGCTAGGCCGAGGACGTCAAGGGGCGCTCCCGCCGGTGCGGCCGTCCTCCCTGAAACCAAATCTGCCGCCAAGTTCGCCCGGCCCAGCAGGGCGAGCGGCGACAGCCACGTCCGCCCGCCCGGCCAGCCGCCAACGTTCGGCGGATAGTAGAGGCTCTGCCCCATCCGCGCGGCCCACCTCCCGAGTTTCACCGGAGAAGGCGGCGGTTCCAACGGCCCGAATCGCCGGGCGGCGGAGACCGCCCACTCCACCGGCCCGGGGACGCGCGCTCGCACCGTCGCGTCCGCGAAGAAACGCTCCGACCGCAGGACGGTCTCGACGGCCTTGCCGACGTGAAGTTCGCTCGTCCGCAGCTGTTTCACTAGTGCCGGGTTTTGCAAGTGCC
>DHJA01000101.1 GCA_002404095.1 Planctomycetaceae bacterium UBA4732
CCATGCGTGACGAAGCACTAGCGGCCGGCGTAGCAATTATCATCAGTTCCAACAACGCCGACGCCCATCTCGGCGACAACGCCCAGGTTACCAGCCAGGGCAAAGTGAACGTCACGGCCTACGCCGAAGACGATTTGAAGGCAACGGCCTCCGGCAGCAGCTTCTCCATCACGACGCCCACCAGCCCCGGCTCGCAGGTCAGCCTCGGCGGCGCGTTCGTCCTCGGGACATATAGCAACAACGCGAACGCCGACGTCGGCAAGAACGCCGTCGTCGTCGCCAGCGGTGCAGTCACTGTCCACTCGGAAGCGAAGGTTCCCGATCAGCTCCCGTTCACCAAGGACGCCCAGGGCGCGGTCGATTTCTTCAAGGGTCTGGAAACCCTGGCGAGCCAGTCCAAACCCTCAATCGACACGAGCAGCCCTGACTCGTTCGTCAATTCCCTGGGGGTAGCGACCAAGTTCGCGGCGGACGCGACCGGCGGCGAGTTGGTCGGCGCCGCCAAGGCTATCACGCCGTTTTTCAGCTTCCTCAACGGCGCCCTCGGCATCAACAACCTCGCCACGACCTACACCATCTCGAGCGCTTCGTCAAAGACTCGGGACGGCAACGGCAAGTTCGCCTTCGCGGGGACCGTGGACATCATCCACATCGGCAATCATGCGACTTCGTTCATCGACGAAGGCGCTCATGTCACGGCGAACAACGGCCCCTCAGTGACCGTGGATTCCGTCGCTTCCGTCGAAGCGATCAACGTGGCAGGCATGGGGTCGTTCATAAGTCTCTTAACCTCCAAGGGCGCGCCGGGCGCGGGCAGCGACGGCATCGGTCTCGGCGCCAACCTTAGCGCCGGGATTTACGACAACAGCGCCAAGTCCTATCTCGCCGCCGGCGTCAATGTCACGGCCAGCGGGGACGTGAACGTCACGGCCGGGACGAAAATCGTCTCCGTGACCGCGGCCCAGGCCGGGGCGTCGGCGGCCAAGTTCGGGTTAGCGCTGACCGGCGCTTTGAACGTCATCACCAATCAAGCCATCGCCTACATCGACTCCACGGCCACGGTTACTGCCAACGACCAGGGCAACGTGAACCTGACGGCCAATTCCGACCTGACCAGCGTCGATCTCGGCTTCGCGCTGTCGTCTTCGCTCGGTTCGACGCCGATGGGGGCGGGCGGGCTGGAAACGGCGGCGCAGGCCGGCGTCGGCCTCACGGCGGGCGCCAACGTCTTCCTAAACACCACAAAGGCGTTCATCGGCGACGTAGCGCACTCGACCAAGTTTACGACGCCGGGCGTGGTCCATGCCAACGGCACTGTTAATATCAACGCCGCCAATCAGGAAGTCCTCGTCGGTTTGTCAACGGGTTGACAGCCTTGCCTGGGTGATTTGAGCCCAGTTGGGTGGGGAAAATTTGCTGCACCCATTGACAAGCCAGGTTTTGTAGTTTAATTTGTGACTTCTGGTTTGATTCTGTAAAGCACCCCATCACCACTGCCGGCTCGAGTGGCAAGAGTACGGAGCCCCGATACCTCAACGTGGAGTACAGCAACATGATCACCTCTTTCCTTCGGAAATTCCTCGGGCTGCTCAACGGGACCGCCAAGGCCGCCCCATTCGTGCGCGCGCCGAAGCGGGCCGCCGGATCCTACTGTGCCTGGAAGTCTTGGAACAACGCCTTGCTCCCGCGCTCATCACGTGGGTGAATCCCAACAGCGGCAACTGGGACGTAGGCTCCAACTGGAGCGGCGGCGTGGCCCCCGGCCTCGGCGACACGGCTGTCATCAACACGGCCGCGACCGCGACCATCACCATCCAGTCCAGCGACTTCATCTCTGTGCAAAGCATTACCACCGCCAGCAACGACACGTTGTCGATCACGGGGCCGATCAACGGCGGGGCGGGCGGGGCGTTGGAGGTAACGGCGGGGAACTCGACGTTAAGCGGCGCCCTGTCGATGACGGGCGGCTCGCTGACGGCTACCGGCTCGGGGGTCACGTTCACGGCCAACGGCGCCACCGCCGTTTCCGCAGCCGATTTATATGCGTACGGGGCCGTGCTGAGTCTGCCGGGGCTGACGAGCTACACTTCCAGGGACAACACCTTCGAGGCGGCTGGCCGGGGCGGCGTGCTTGACGTGTCCGCGCTGACCACGCAGAACCAGTCGTCCGGCTGGATCATCGTGGCGCAGAGCGGCGGCGAGGTCAAGCTGACCGCCCTCACGAGCACCTATGGATTCGTCAGCGTCTTCGACACCGGCAACAGTACGCTACTCGACCCTAACCTGACCACCCCCAACGGGTTCATCATCACGCTCGACGGCACCGACGCGCAGGTCGCCAACTCCTGGACCGCGTTCACCCACGGCGACCTGACGGTGACGGGAGGCTCGTTGACCCTGCCCGGGCTGACCGACGTGGACGGCTCCCACCTGAGCGTGCAGAACGGCGGCGCCCTGGCGCTGCCGGGGCTGACGAGGCTAACGAACCCCGACGTCGCCACGACTACCTTCGAGGCGTATGGCCGGGGCAGCGTGCTGGACGTGTCGGCGCTGACCACCCTGACCCAGCTGACCTACTTAGACGTCGTGGCGCAGAGCGGCGGCGAAGTGAAATTGACCGGCCTGACCAGCCTGAGCACCCAACAATTCATCAGCGTCATCGACACCGGCAACAGTACGCTGCTCGACCCCAACCTGACCACCCTCAACGGGGTCCGCGTCACGCTCGACGGCACCGACGCGCAGGTCGCCAACTCCTGGACCACGTTCATCAACGGCACTCTCGCCATCACGGGCGGCTCGTTGACGTTGCCCGGCCTTAACGACTACGCCAACTCGACTCTTCGACTCAGCGGTGGGGCCGCACTCAGCCTGCCCGTACTCGCCCAGGGCAACATCACGTTGACCAACGGCACAAGTGTGACCGTCCGGGGCGCCCTGGTGAGTATGCCCGCCGCGGGGACTTCCGGCGCCACCATCAACGTGCCCGGGTTCGCCGGCGTAATCTTTACCCTGGACAACAGCGGAATCTTGACGGGCTCGACGGTCAACGTCGGCGCCGGCGCGACCGTCGATCTCTCCGGCGGGACATATACTGGCGCCACCACCTTCAACGTTGGCCAAGGAAGCAACGTCGTGTTGTCGGGCGGGACATACCTAGGCGGCGCCGCCTTCAACGTCGCCCAGGGGGCGATTGTCGATCTTACTGGCGGCACCTATGGCGGCACGCTCACCGGTTCGGGAAGCGGTACGGTACAGTTCAGCAGCGGGCTTGTATTCCCCGCGGTCGGGGGCGGGCTGACGCTTGATTTCCCCGGCGCCATGTTCCAGTGGACCGGGGGTGGGTTCGACAGCACCTCGGGCGATCTTGTCAACCTGGGCACGATGAACCTCGCCGGTCCAAACAACAAACTCTTCTATGCGGCGGGTACCTTTGACAACTTCGGCACGATCATCGAAACCGGCGCCGGTTCTTTGGTGATGTTCAGCAATTTGTCCGATGCGCTGAAAAATGAAGTCGGCGCCACGTACCTCCTAGAGTCCGATGCGGGAATATCTTATGCGGCTTCCCCCGGCGAGGTCATCGACAACGCCGGCACGATACGCAAGACCGCTGGCGCCGGCGTCTCAACGATTGCCTCGAACGGGGCGCTGACCAACACCGGCGTCATCGAAGTGGATAGCGGAACCCTTGCGCTCGCACCGATTTCTTTCGCGCAATTGTCTGGCACGGCGCTGACCGGTGGAACCTGGAATGCCCTGAACGGAGCGACCCTGGCGTTCCCCAACGGAACAAGTATCACGAGCAACCAGGCCAACATCAGCCTGAGCGGCGCTGGGGCGACGTTCACCGGCATCGCCGGCCTGTCCTCGAACAGCGGCAGTTTCTCGATCACCAACGGGGCCGGCTTCACGACGGCCGGCGACCTCAGCAACAGCGGCAGCTTGACGGTTGGCGGCGGCAGTACGCTCACCGTCAAGGGCGCCTACACTCAGACCTCCGCCGCTGCGCTCAATGACCCATTCAGCGGCGGCCAGTCCGGCGAGGTCGCCGTTCAGGGCGCGGCCAATCTGGCCGGCAACTTCAACGTCAGCCTCGACAGCGGCTTCACTCCCAACAGGAACACTGTCTACCCGGTGATGACCTTTGGCAGCCACAGCGGCACGTTCGCCGCGGTCACGGGCCTCGGCGCCTACCTCACAGAGCAGCTCAATCCCACCAGCCTGAATCTGGTGAACGGAACGGGCAATCCCGCGGCTCTACAGTTGAGCCAGGTCGCCGCTCCCACCACGGCGACGACGGGGCGGCAGATCATGGTCACTTGGCAGGTGAGCAACCCCAGCGGCAACGCCGCTTCCGGCAGCTGGCAGGATAGCGTCTTTCTCTCCACGACGCCGGCGATCACGTCCAGTTCGCTGCTGCTAGGCAGTGTGACGCACAGTGGCGGCCTGGCCGCGGGCGGCTCGTACAACGCCAGTCTGACCGCAGCCGTGCCAGCCCTGCCGCCCGGCAATTACTTCGCCATCGTGCAGGCGGACAGCCTCGATCAAGTCCTGGTCCTCAACCGGGCCGGCGCCACGCTTGTCGCCGGCACCGGACAGCTCGCGGTTTCAGTTCCGGCCGTCACCGTCGGCACGCCGGCAAACGGTTCCTTCACCGCCGCCGACCAGGATCAGTATTTCCAGGTCGTCGTGCCCGCCGGCGGCACGCTCCAGGTCGCGCTCGCCAGCGCCGCCTCCTCCGGCGCCGTCGCCCTGTACGTCAGCCAGGGAACCGAGCCTACCCCGTACAACTTCCAGGAAGCCGCCGACGTCGCCAACCAGCCGAACCAAACCCTCACGGTCCCGCAAGTCCTGACGGCGGGAACCTACTACATCCTGGCCCACAGCGTCTCCGGTAACGCGGCGACGGCCGGCTACACCCTCACGGTCACGCAGGGCAGCGCCTTGAGCGTGTCCGGCATATCGTCGTACTCCGGCGGCAACGCCGGCAACGTCACCGTCGAGATCGACGGCGCCAACTTCTCGTCGGCCGCCTCCGCCAGCCTTACCCTCGGCGGCGCCGTCGTCAACGCCACCGCCGTCGATTTCGCGAATGCGAGTCAGCTGTTCGCCACCTTCAACCTGACTGGAGCGGCCGTCGGCGGCTACACCCTGACCGTGAAGCAAGGCGCACTGTCGGCGACGGCGGCGACCCCGTTCCAGGTGGTTGCGGCAAAGCCGGCGTCGCTGAACGTGATGCTCATCACGCCGCAGTTCATTCGCTCCGGGCGAACCGGAACCATCGTGGTCACCTACACGAACACGACCAATAACGATATGGTCGCCCCACTGCTGGACGTCGCGTCCACCAACACCAGCGTCTTTTTCAGTACGCCGGACGACCCGAACAACTACACGCAGGACGCCCAGGTTCTCGCAGTGGCCCCGAGCGGGCCGGCATCCTGCGGCCCGGCCAGAGCGGCCAGCTCACGCTGACCCTCCTGTCCAACGACCTCATCAACGGCGAC
Organism: Planctomycetaceae bacterium UBA4732; assembly: GCA_002404095.1. Lineage (GTDB taxonomy): Bacteria > Planctomycetota > Planctomycetia > Gemmatales > Gemmataceae > UBA4732. Next base: position 5,511 of record DHJA01000101.1, read on the forward strand.
GAGCTTCCGGTGCAGGTGAGCCAGATCGAAGCCGGCCAACCCCTCAACCTGGCAGGGCAGCAAGCCGGCCTTCAGCCGAACGGCATCTCGACCGCGGCTTGGAACGTGATTTTTGGCAACCTCATGGCGACGGTCGGCACGACCACCGATTCGTATAACGCCGCCCTGGCCCAGGCCGCGACCTACCTCAGCAGCATTGGCGAAAGCACCAGTGAAGTCAGCGACGTCAGCCGCCTCTATTCGTTCCTGGTTTCCCAGGCCAACGCCTCCTTCCCGATCTCGACGCTGACCTCCGCCGTCGATACCTCCCTGTCCACGCCCGGCAGCCTGTCGCTGGCGCTCGACCGGACCTTCGTGTCCACAATTGCCGGCCGCTACCAGCAAGGCATCTTCGGCCTGGGTTGGACGACCTCCTGGCAAAAGTCCCTGAGCATAGACGGTTCCGGCAACGCGACCATCAACTCCGGCGGCGCCCTCGACTTCTTCGTTCACGAGGCCAACGGCAGCTACCTCGACGCCGCCGGCGAGTATGGCGCGCTAACCAGTTCCGGCGGCGTTTTCACCTTCACCGACACCGCCGGCACACAGAATGTCTTCCTGGCGGACGGGCTGCTGAACTACGTGCAGGACGCCAACGGCAACCGCATCACGTTGGGCTACAACGGCCAGAATCAACTCGTCATCCTGACCTACTCCAACCCGTCCGATGCGTCGGAGCCGACCGAGCAGCTAACGCTGACGTACAACGCGATGGCTCTCGTGTCTCAGGCGTCCGACGGCGTTGGCGGCGCCTGGAACTACGTCTACGACGCGGCCGGTCATCTGCTCTCGGTGACGGCCCCCGGCAACCTGATGACCTCGTACAGCTACGACACCGGCAGCAATCCCGAGACGGCCAACGCGCTGCTGTCGATCACCAACCCCAATGGATCGCAGCGGAACTTCACCTATGACGGGCAAGGCCGGCTCAGCGGCGTCAGCCAGAACGGCGGCGCCGACCCGATCACCTACGCCTACCCGGGCGAGGCCGAGGTAACGGCCACCGACGCCGCCGGCGACATGACCACCGTCTGGTACAACGACCTCGGCCGGGCGTCCCGAGTTACGGATCCGCGGGGCGGCGTCACCAATGACTTGTACGACGCCAACGGCAACCTGGTCGGGGCCACCGACGCCGCCGGCGATACTTACCAATACAGCTACAACGGCAACGGCAATCTGACGCAGATCGTCAACCCGCTCGGCCAGACCGTATCTCTGACATACGGTTCGCTCAGCCGCCTGACCTCGATCACCGACGGCGCGGGCAACAAGACCCAGTACAGCTACAATTCCGCGGGCAACCTGCTCAGCATTGCCTACCCTGGCGGCAGCCAGCAGTCGTTCAGCTACGATCCGCTCGGCAACCTCAGCGAGACCGTCGAACAGAACGGCCACCCGGTCGGCTATGAATACAACGCCCAGGGCTTGGTCACCCAGGAATCGTTCGCCGACGGCTCCAGCGAAACCTTCGCCTACGACGCCCACGGCAACCTGCTGACTGCGAAGACGTTCAACGCCGGCGGTACGCTCACCGGGACCACCACCCTGACCTATAACGCCGCCAATGACCTGCTGTCGATCACCTATCCCAACGGCCAGTTCCTCAACTTCACTTACAACGCGCAGGGGCAGCGCACCCAGAGCGTCGATCAGTCCGGCTTCGCGGTCAACTACTCCTACGACGCGCTCGGCCGGCTGTCCGCCCTGAAGGACGGCGCAAACAACCTCATCGTTCAGTACACCTACAACAACCTCGGCCAGTTGGTGAAGAAGGTCAACGGCAACGGCACTTACACGACCTACGCCTACGATGCGGCCGGCGATCTGACCAACGAAGTCAACTTCGCGGGCGGCACAACGGTCAATTCCTCGTTCACCTACACCTACAACCTGCTCGGCGAGCAGACCTCCGTCACCGATAATACCGGCGCCGTCACCCTGTACGGCTACGACGCCACCGGCCAGCTGACGCTGGTGACGTTGCCGGGCGGCCAGACCATCGCCTACGTCTACAACGCGGCCGGCGACCGCACCGAGGTCGTCAACAATGGCACGCCGACCAACTACGCCAGCAACGCTGACAACGAGATCACGCAGGTCGGCGCGACGACCTACACCTACGACGCCAACGGCAATCTGCACACGATGATCGATGCAAGCGGCACGACCACGTACACCTACAACGATCTGAATCAGCTCACGTCGATTGCCGGCTCGGACGGCACGACGACGGCCTTCCAGTACAGCCCGCTCGGCTTCCTGGTGGGCACTTCGGTGACGAGCGGCGGTAACACCAGCCAGACGAATTATCTGGTCGATCCGACCGGCCTGGGCAACGTGGCGGCGTCCTACAACGGCAGCGGCGCGCTGATCGCCCACTACACCTACGGCCTCGGCCTGGTCAGCCAGACCGGCCCGAGCGGCACGGGCTACTACGACTTCAACGCCAGCGGCAACACGGTCGGCATCACCGGCGCCGGCGGCGCCTACGTCAACCAGTACAGCTACCAGCCGTTCGGCGAGACGACAACCATTTCGGCGGCGCTGCCGAACCCGTTCACGCTCGCCGGACAGGACGGCGTGATGCAGATCGACGCGAACCTGTTCCACATGCGGGCAAGGGACTACACGCCAGCAACAGGACAGTTTTTAAGCAACGATCCGATCGGCTTGGCTGGTGGAGACTCTAACCTCCGACGTTATGTGAGTAACGATCCCGTCAACCTTATCGACCCCACAGGGCTGGTCGCAACCCGACTGCGCCTCGCGCGGTACGCCCGCGGCCGCCCCCTCGACCCCACAGGGCCGGTCGTAACTGTCCAGACGGTACTGCCGAACATCGCCGAAGTGGATGACTTCGGTACAGAGCGCGTGATAAAAGGGAAAGCGCGGAACCGTCCGAACATTTTCGATGTGTTTGACATCTTCGACGAGCGGGTGACCGTGACACCCAGGCCGGGAAAGAAGCCTTTAATTACGGTTACACCTCATTTAGGCACTAAGTACACCGAAAACGAAACCTCCCACGACCCCAACGCCCTCATCGGCCCCGCCGGCTTCGGTACGCAGAATTTCATCCAGCCAATCGGCGCCTTGCCCTACACCATCGACTTCGAGAACGACGGCACCGCCGCCGCCCAGGACGTCACCGTCACCGAGCAGCTCAGCAGCAACCTCGACTGGTCCACCTTCCAACTCGGCTCATTCGGCTTCGGCCCGGACAAGGTCAACGTCCCCGCCGGATTGACGGAGTATCAGACCGCCGTCGCCTACCAGAACACCGACGGCTCCTCGCTGAATGTGCAAGTCACCCTCGGCTTCAACGTCCAGACCGGCCTGCTCACCGCCACGTTCGTCTCGCTCGATCCGCTCACCGGCGAGACTCCGGCCGGCGTCTTCGACGGCTTCCTGCCGCCCGATGACAAGAACGGCATAGGCGAAGGCTTCGTCCAGTACACCGTCCAGCCGAAGGCCGGCCTAACCAACAGTCCGCAGATCAGCGCCCAGGCCAGTGTCATCTTCGACACCAACGCCGCGATCAGCACCAACACCGTCAAGAACCTCATCGAGACGCCGCGGCCGACGGCGGTCCTCGGGTCCAACGGCTCGCTGTCGCTGCTCAGTCCCACAGGCGCCTCGCAACTGCTGTCGCCTGCTGGCACCATCCTGTCCACCAGCGCCGTCACCGACGGCTCCGGGCATACGGACGTCTACGCCATCACGTCCGACCATCACCTCTGGGAACACAGCCCCGGCTTGCCTGGAGACGGCTGGGCCATCCTCTCGGTCGGCTCCTTCCAGCAGATCAGCGCGGCGACGAACAGCGCGGGCAACGCCGTGGTCTTTGCGATGTTGACCGACCACTCCCTGTGGGAGAACAGTTCGCTCAACGCCGGCGACCCCTGGCGAGAACTCTCGCCGGGTGGGACCATCCTGTCGATCAGCGCCGTCACCGACTCCTCCGGCAACGACGACGTTTTCGCCGTCACGTCGGACACCCACCTCTGGGAACACACCCCCACCGGCTGGGCCATCCTCTCGATCGGCTCCTTCCAGCAGATTAGCGCCGGCCTCAACTCAGCGGGTCAGGCCGTCCTCTACGCCGTGCTGACCGACAACTCTCTGTGGGAGCGCAACCTGGCCTTCGCGAGCGTCTGGCGGATCCTGTCCCCGGCGGGCACCATCCTGAGCGTCGCGGCGGGCGGCCCCGACGAGGTGTTTGCGATCACGTCCGACCATCACCTCTGGAAACACAGCGACGCCGGCTGGTTGGAGTTGTCCATCGGCTCGTTCACGGCCCTCAGCGCTCCGCAAAACCCGACCGGCCAGGACGAGGTGTTCGCCACGCTAACCGACTCGTCGTTCTGGGAATACAGCATGGGCTTTTCGTACCCGTGGCAGGAGTTGCTGACGAGCGGCGCGGCCTCAAGTTCCTCGGCGTGACGACGGCCAGCTGGGGGTTTTGAAAAGCTTGTCAGCAGGTAATTCCGAGGCAAACCGGGGCAGAAAAAGTCGAGCGCCCTGTGGCAACGCTCAATGATAGTAGGAAAATAGGGTTGCGGCGCAGACGGGGCTGGCGGATGGGGCGCTACGTGCGGAACCTCTACCCGATGCTGCTCAACCGCCCGGCTAGTCTGAGCGAGGCGGACGGCTGGGTTAATCCGCTGCCGCAATTGGGGACGCAAGGGGCAGCGGCGAC
>DHJA01000012.1 GCA_002404095.1 Planctomycetaceae bacterium UBA4732
TTCTTAACGTGCCGACGCATTTAGGAATGGAACACCGCAATCAGCTCGCTCACTCTGCCCGCGCCGAGTCGGCCGACCAATTCTTTGACGACTTGTATGTCTTCCACCTGGAGAGCGGATTTGCCGGCCGAACCGCCGCTTGCGCCGTTGGAGTGGGCGCCTCTCGTCCGGGTTAAGCCGGCCTCCCTTCGGAGGTTGCTTTTGTAAGCGGAAATTTTGTTGTTGGTGAGATCTTGCCCGAATTCCTTTAGAATATGTTCCTTGGCTTTCTGGGTCTTCACGTCGTATCCCAGTTTCCTCACAGTGCGACGCACCGCTTCCATTCCCGATATTTTGCCGGGATTCTCCGTGGTTTCTTCCGCCCCGTCACTCGACTTGCCCTTGACCATGTTGCCTTCTCCCAAATAGGTGATTTCTGTGGATCGCCCTTCCGCCTCGCCCCGCGTCTTATCCAATTGTCATGAGGATAAGATTACTCTATACGCCATTCCAAAGCGGAGAGCAACGAAAATTATCCTATATTTTTAGGGTATCAACGCCTAATCGTTCACAGGGCGATCTAGCCGGAGTCATGGTTTTGGTCTAGTATTGAACTTCGCATGGACGCACCCCAGGAACTATCTCTGGAGATCTTTGCCGGGCTGCCGCCGCCGGCCGTCGCCTGGATCCGCTGGCAAGCGGAGCAGATTCGCGTCTTGACCTTCCGCGTGGCCCAACTGGAAGCCAAGCTCGGCAAGGACTCCAGCACTTCTTCCCTACCGCCTTCGACCGCGCACCCGCACGCCAAACCGCCGCGCCCCAAACGCCCCCAACGCCGCTCGCCCGGCGGCCAACCCGGCCATACCAAACACGAACGCGCCTTGATCCCCGTCGAGCAATGCCAGGCCGTCGTGCCCTGTCTGCCGACGGCTTGCCGACGCTGCGGCGAATCCCTGACCGGCGCCGACCCCGAACCTCTACGGCATCAGGTTTGGGAACTGCCCGAGATTCTCCCCGTCGTCACGGCTGGGATCTGATGCGGCCGACCAAGGAGATGTTCGCCCTGTGGAAAAAAGTTCGCGACGGCACGCTGACGCACCGGCAATTCCAACAACAGATGCAACCGATCCGCTTTCAGGTGGAAGGGTTGTTGCTGCGCGGCTATAGCAAGGCGTGCCTCTACAGCTTCTGCAAGGAGTTGTACGAGCATCGGGAACGCCTGTGGGTGTTCGTCGACGTCGAGGGCGTCGAGCCGACCAACAACGCGGCCGAGCAGGCGTTGCGTCACGCCGTGATCTGGCGCAAGCTGTCGTTCGGTACGCAGTCGGCGTCCGGCAGTCGTTTCGTCGAGCGAATGCTGACGGTGATCGAGACCTGTCGCCGCCAAAAGCGCAACGTCTACGCCTGGCTCACGGAGGCCGTCGAAGCCCACATCGCGGGCCTACCCGCCCCATCCCTCCTGTCTGGGGTGTGAACGATTACGAGTTACGGTGAGCGGACGCAGCGGAACCCCACATGGGACGCGCCCGTATCCGCTGCGCCTTTACCGCGTCCGCCTGGCATGTACCGCGAACAATACTGGTCGCTGCATAGGAACGATCCGCCGCGCTGGACATGCTTGGGCAACCCCGGCTCCTCGGGATCGTAACTGTCGGCCGGCCCGGATGGATTCTTTGTGAGACTATTGCGATAGGCATCGGGGCGATACCAGTCGGCGCACCATTGCCAGACGTTGCCGGCCATGTCGTACAATCCGAAGCCGTTGGCCGGGAAGCTGCCCACGGGCGAGGTCCGCTCCCAACCGTCTTCCTTAGTGTTGTCGTCGGGAAACCGGCCCTGCCAGGTGTTTGCCATGATTCGGCCGCCCGGTCGAAATGTATTGCCCCAGACATATGGCATCTGCGTCAGCCCGCCGCGAGCGGCGTATTCCCATTCCGCCTCGGTCGGCAGGCGTTTGCCGGCCCAGCGCGCGTAGGCGGCGGCGTCCTCCCAGCTCACTTGGACGACGGGATGCTTCTCGCGCCCGGCCAGATCGCTGCCCGGCCCTTCGGGATGCTTCCAGTAGGCGCCTTCGACGTAGTTCCACCAGGCTCTATAGTCGTCCAGCGGGACAGGTTGCCGAGGCGGATCGAACACTAGCGAGCCAGGCGTGAGCCGATCCGCCGGCACGCCGGGGAAGTCTTTGGCGGCCGGCTTTCGCTCGGCCACGGTGACGTAACCCGTCGCCTGGATGAAACGCGCAAATTCGGCATTGGTCACGGGCGCGCGGTCCATCCAGAAACCGTCCAACTCGACGGGGTGAATCGGCCGCGCGTCGGTGAAGGGCGCATAGTTGCTGCCCATCGAGAAACGGCCGGCGGGAACCCAGACCATTCCTTCGGGCGCCGGCGCTGGCGCGTCAACCTCTCGTATCGTGGTAGGTTCCACCGGGCCGGCGTCGGCGACGCAAGCCGTCTCGGGATCGGGCATCTGCTGGCCGCAGCTCCCGCCCGCAGCGAGGGGATCACAACAGCCGGCGCCGTCCCCGGCCGCTTTCGACGGGGGCGGCGCCGATCGGCGGAAAGCCAAAAGCGAGCCGGTCACGACGACCGCGGAGACGCACACAAGGAGGATGAGGCGGTATCGGAGTATTTTCATCTTATATAACCTATTTCAATAGCAAGGGCTTCGGCGACGGCACACGACCGGGCGGGCGGACGCCGGGGCCTTGTCCCATTGCGCCGAGGTCGGCGTCCATTTTCGCGGCGAATTCCTGAAGGCGTTTCACCATGTCGGGATTCTTGTCGGCCACGTCGGTCGTCTCGCCGATGTCGTCGTCGAGGTTGTAGAGCTTGGGGATGAACGGCCGCGCCAGCTTGGGCAAATTCTTCAGCACCTTTCCGTTGCGCTCGAACTGCCGGGCGACGGCGAGCTTCCAGGGGCCGGAGCGGATTGCTTGAAGTTTGTCGCCGTCGAAAAAGTAATGGGCCTCCCGCGGCGAGTCCTTCGATTTACCGAATAACAGAGGTGAAATATCGGCTCCATCAATCTTCCGATCCGCCGGCACGGCGCCGCCGGCAAGCGCCACGAACGTCGGCAGCAAATCGATGTTGCCGGCCACTGCGTCGCAAGTACTGCCGGCCGCGATGCGGCCGGGCCACCACGCGATAGTCGGCTCGCGCACGCCGCCCTCATAGGTGCCGCCCTTGCCGCCGCGCAACGGCCCGGCCTCGCCGCCGTCTTTGCCCTGCGTCAGCCACGGGCCGTTGTCGCTGCTGAAGACGACAAGCGTGTTGGCCTCCAGCTTCAATTCTCGCAGCGCGTCGAACACGCGGCCCGCGCTGGCGTCCGCCTCTTCGACCCAATCCCCATACTTGCCGTTGGCCGACGCGCCTTTGAATTTAGCGCCCGGATGCAACGGCACGTGGACGGCAGTGTGGGCCAAATAGAGAAAAAACGGCCCGCCCTTGTGTTCATGGATGAACTTCACGGCCTCGTCGGTGTAACGCTCCGTGAGCCGGTCCTGGTCGGCGGGTTTCAGCGTCTCGATGACTTTTTCGTCGCGCACCAGCGGCAGCGGCGGCTTGCGTTTCGGCGGGGGCACATCGTCGGCGCCGTCCCACTCGCCGCCCATGTCGTTGGAATAGGGCAGGCCGAGGTAATGGTCGAAGCCGCGTCGCGTCGGCAGAAACTCCGGCTGGTCGCCGACGTGCCATTTTCCGATGCACATTGTCGCATATCCCTGCGCCTTGAGCAAGCCGGCGATGGTGTGTTCTTCGGCGCTCAGGCCGATGGGACACGTCGGAGAGATCACTTGCGGCAGCGACACGCGCTTGGCGTAGCAGCCGGTGAGAACCTGCGCCCGCGACGGCGTACAGACCGGGGCGGCGTAGAACGACGTGAGTTTCATGCCCTCCTTGGTCATGCGGTCAAGGTTCGGCGTACGGTTCTTCGTCTTGGGGTTGAACGGCGTAATGTCGCCGTAGCCCATGTCGTCCATGAGAATGATGACGAGATTGGGTTTAGTCGGCGCATCGGCCGCGTGGGCGCCGCCGATCTGCGTTAGCGCCAGGGCCAAACCGGCCAGCACGGAAAGCGTTGTCCTCATAGCACCCCTTCGTTTTCGGTAACGATCCGCGACTTCCGGGTTCAGGATACCTTCCCGTAAGACCGACCGCAACGATTTTCCCGCTCCAATCGCGCGGTGGGTGTTAGCATCCGCGCAACCGAGTGTGCCTCTCGATCTAGACCGGCGGTAAGGCGAACGGCCGGCGTGAGCCGGCTGGTGTAGGATGCTGCCGCCGGTAGGATGCTGCACCAGCCGGCTCACGCCGGCCGTTCGCCTAAATCAAGAGGCACACCCCGCGCTAGCTGCTTCCTTGCATTCCAACTCCGAATGACGACAATAAAGCCGTATCCCTCGGCGATCTCAACCTAATCAAGGAGCCGGTCCATGGCGACGGCCAACGGCGACCGCAACCTGCTGTTCGGCATCCTTGCCTTGCAGATGGACTTCATCAGCCGCGACGCCCTGGTCCGCGCTATGCACGCCTGGGTTCTCGACAAGGCAAAGTCCCTTTGCCAGATCCTGGTGGAGCAAGGCGCCCTGAGCGCGGCCCGCTGCGCCCTGCTAGAGCCGCTGGTCCAGGAACACATCCAACAACACGGCGACGACGCGGGCAAGAGCCTGGCCGCCGTCAGCTCGGTCGGTTCGGCCGGTGACGTGCTGAAGCAGATCGCCAACCCTGACGTGCAGGCCAGCCTGATTCACCTCCCGCCCGCCGCGGACCCCTACGCCACGAATTTCCCCTCGGCGGGCGCCGCCAGCGCTGTCGGTCGGCGGTTCATCATTTTGCGACCACACGCCGAAGGCGGCCTGGGCAAGGTGTCCGTGGCCCACGACGGCGAACTGAACCGCGAGGCGGCGCTGAAGGAGATTCAGGAACGACACGCCGACCGTCCCGACAGCCGGGCGCGGTTTCTTCTGGAGGCTGAGATCACCGGCGGGCTGGAACACCCGAGCATCGTCCCCGTCTACGGCCTGGGAACCTACGCCGACGGGCGACCTTTCTACGCCATGCGCTTCATCCGGGGTGATAGCCTCAAGGAGGCCATCGAACACTTCCACAAGACCAAGGGTTCCCTCAACACGGGGCAGCGGGCGCTGGAGTTGCGACAACTCCTGGGCCGGTTCAACGACTCATGCGACGCGATCGCTTACGCGCACAGCCGGGGTGTGCTTCACCGCGACCTGAAGCCGGGCAATGTCATGCTCGGCAAGTACGGCGAGACGCTGGTGGTGGACTGGGGCTTGGCCAAGCCGGTTAACGGCCCGGCGAGCAAGGAAGCCGACGCGGAAGAACCGCTGCGGCCGGCGTCGGCCGACGGCTCCGCCCCCACTCAGATGGGGTCGGCCGTCGGCACGCCGCACATCTTCCCTAGCTTGAAACATCAAACTGCCCTGACGCGGAACCCAGCAAGTCCCGACTTCACTTCTATGCTTCTCTTGACAGGAAACCCGCTCTGCTTTAAGGTGCCTCGACCCCGTATTAGAAGCCGGATGGTAAAGACCTTGGCTCCTTTCCTTAAAGCGGAAGAGGCTCCTTCAGCCGAAACCTTTGCTTCCGCTCTGATTCGCAGCCTTGAAGAGTAGCAAGTGTTCGGCCTCGTAATGATGCAGTCTGGTCTCACTCATGGATCGGAAAGGAACCACGCAAATGAAACATTCGCTTTCTCTATTCGCCGTAGCCCTTACCTTTGCGCTCGCGGCGACGGCGCAGTCGCAGGCCGACCCGTTCCAATACTCTTACAACTGGGTGGCCACTCCCGTTTCGATCGGCGCCAGCGCCGGCGGCGGCGTCATCTTGACGAGCAGCGCCGGCGGCCCGACCAACGTCGATACCGACACGTCCGCCGCCAACATCACCTGGTTCAGCTCGGCCAACAGTAACCACCCCGACATAACCGCCCCACCCTCCGAACGCGGCAACAACTATTCGTTGGCCATTACGCTGGGCGATGGCGTCGTCGGCGACCCGACCGGCACGATCTCCTTCACGGGCTTCCTCGGGGGGTCGCTGACCCATGACAGCGCAAACCTCGCCAACGCCATCACCGGCGTCACCGACGGCGCGGGAACCCACGCCGGACAAACCTCCGGGGTGATTGATGTGAACGGTACGCAGTTCACGGTGTCGTACAACGGCTTTACCAATCCCACGCTAGCCAACGCGGGCGCCATCTCCTTCCATATTGCAGCCGAAGCGCAAGTCGCCGGTGGTCCCACGGCCCCGGAACCGTCGAGCATGGTGCTGGGCTGCCTCGGCCTTATGTTTCTCGGAGGCGTCGCCTACCGCGTCCGTCGCCGCAAGACCGATCTTCTGAACGCCGCCGTGTAAAGCAGGCCGCTCGCCGTCGGCGCCCTGTAATAAGGGGCGTTGGCGGCTCGATCCTGACGGTCAGGCGATAAAAGAGATCTGTTATAGTCTTTTTAGCGAAGCGTCGCCTAACAAATATCCATCAGCAAAATACGGGCTTTGGCCTGTAGGATGGCGATAAAGTGGTTCGCCATGACGTACATTTCGTACTCGCGGCGTTCCTCGGGCGTTAACTCGCCCTCGTTGCATTTTTCCGCCAGCTTGGCAACGCGCGCCTGGGTCTTGCGATCGGCCTTGAGGTGAAGAAGCTTTTGTGCCGCTTCCTCGTTCAAGGAGGAGCAGACGGGTTCGAGAACGCGATGAAGCAGCGAGCCATTTTCGTGAGTCTTCATGGTGCAATTATACGCCAAACGCCGAGCCGGAGCGAGAGAGTTGCAGGTTCGTCAGTGCCGCTCTAACACGAAACTATAGGGCGGCGACGGCGCCGCCTCTGGCTGTTATGTCTCGTCTGGCCGGTCGAACTGAGCGTCTCCTCGCGAACTTGAAGGAAAAGTTCGCTGAGACTCGCGCAAGTTCGGAGGGCGGGTCCATTTAGTATATAGTGAGGCCGCGAAGAACGGCAGTTTTGGCAAGTCGGCGGCGTTTGGCGTCGTCAGGTACATTTGGGAAAGAATGGGGCACGGCGGCAAGCGCCCCTTGTCGCCATCACGAGGGAGGAGCAACCATGAGAGCTTTCATTTTGGCAGCAGCCGTCGGGATCGCCGGGATCGGTTTTGTTGGCGCCGGTACGGCGCAAGCGCAGTTTTACGCCGGCTACGGCAACGGCGCGCACGATTACGCACCGCACTGGCACCAGACGATTACTCCCTACGGGCCGACGTATTATTACGGCAACGGACTCCACGACTACTTGCCGCACGACCACGGCATTTCGCCGTGGGGCGGCGTCCGCAGCTATAGCAACACCCCGTTCGGGCCGACCAAGAGCTACAACGGCTTCCCGAACTACGGCGGCTACGGCGGCGGCGGGTACGGCGGCTACGGCGGCGGCGGGTACGGCGGCTACGGCGGCTACGGCGGCTACGGCGGCTACGGCGGCTACGGCGGCTACGGCGGCTATTACAACAACGGGGGCTGGTAAAACCGCCAGACCGAACCATTCGCACGGCGCCGCCGGGGAAACTCTCCGGCGGCTTTTTTTCAGGCCCGGCGGATCGTCGGGCGGGAAATGGATTCGACCCCCGGCAATTCGGCCAGCAAACGCGCCGCTGCAGTCAAATGTGGGGGGTTTCGGCTCGCCGCATAGGACTACCTGGTAACAAGGGAATAGTCATTTTCTCGGCGGGAAGAACCCCGCCTCCCCTTCATACACCGTCCTCCGTTCCCGCAGCCTCTCCACGATGCGCCGGTAATCCTCCGCCGTCCACCGCCGCTCAGTCAACAGACGCCGCGCTGCCGTGCCGGTGTCGGCGCCGAAGCCGCCGCCGCTGTCGTGAAAATCCTGCGTCACCAGCACGTCCGGGGCGAACGCCGTCAGGCGCGCAACAAAGGCGTCCGGGTTGAGCAGCGGCAGCATCGGCGTCACGCATAGGCCGACCGCCACGCCCGCCGACCGCACCGCCTCCGCCGCCTCCCAACGCTTTTCCAACGGCGGCGCCTTCGGCTCGAACGCCATTCGCACCGTCTCGCTGTCCGTCGGGATCGACAGGTTGACGCGCACCGCCCGGAATTGCCGTAGCAGGTCAAGGTCGCGTACCACCAGCGGGCCGCGCGTCTGAATCACCAGACGCGGTTGGTGCGGAATAAGCGCTTCGAGGATGCCGCGCGTCAGCCGTAGGCCGCGTTCCGCCGGCAGGTACGGGTCGGTGACGCTGGAGAGGTAGACCGCCTTGCCCGCGACTTTATGGCCGTGGCGTTGGGCCAGGTCGATGGCGTTGGCCTTGGCCGTAAACCAGCGGCCCCAGTCTTCGCGCGGCCGGCGGTTCTGCGGCAGGAACATGGCGTAACAGTAAATACAACCGAATGTGCATCCGTAATAGGGGTTGCACGTCCAGTCAAAGCCGCCGCGCGCGATGAAGCCGGTCGCCGGGCTGAAAATGGAGCGAGCGTTGATTTGTTCTAGCAAGGGATTAGCCTCACCTGGCCCACTTCTAACTACGAGGGCGCGGGGATCGCCGCCGAAGATATTTTACTGAATCCAGCTTTGGAAAAGCGCCAAGCGAGCCGCCGGGTTTACCCCGGCGGGCCGGACGGCGGGGATAAACCCCGCCGCTCGCGGTGGTTTTCCTCATGCCGGACTCACTAGAATAATCCCCTCCACGCCACGATACCCGGCTTTGCCTCATCGGAAGGATGGAAACGAATGCTCCGCTCGCTGTCCGCGGCCGCCGTCCTTATGGGTTTATGCGGCGCCCTGGCCCTCGGCCTTCAGCCCGCCCATGAAGAATTCCGCCGTGATGGTTCACCATCGCCTCGCGTCTTGCCAGGCGTTCGGCCCGATGGCGTGGTCCAGCTCCCCAACCAGTGGTCGCTGCGGCCGGCCGGCACACATCTCGCCCTCGGCGACTTCCCCGTCAATATCGCATTGCACCCGGACGGCAAGTGGGCCGCCATCCTTCACGCCGGCTATGGCGAACACGAAATCGTCGTCGTCGAGCTGCGCAAGGACCATCCGCGAATCATAAGCCGGGTCAGCCTCGACCAGACGTTCTACGGCCTCTGCTTCGCGCCCGACGGCAAGACGCTGTTCGCCAGCGGCGGCGAGTATGAAGTCGTCCACGCCTTCGCCTTCGACAAAGGTTTGCTTTCCGATCACCGCGAGATCGCCGTCGCCGCCGTTAAGGACAAGTTCGTCGTCTCCGGCGTGGCCGTGGACGCGACGGGACGCACATTGTTCGCCGCCGGCGCCTGGGGCGACGCCGTCTCTCTCGTCCCCCTGGACAAGCCGAGCGACCGCCGCACCGTCGCCCTCGACAAAGGCAGTTATCCCTACGCCTGCCTGCCGAATGCCAAGGGCGACCGGCTGTTCGTCAGCTTGTGGGGCAAGGCCGGCGTCGCCGTCATCGACACGGCGGAGGCGAAGGTCGTCGCTGTGTGGAAGACCGAGGCGCACCCGACGGAAATGGCCCTTTCGCCCGACGGCAAGTCGCTTTTCGTGGCCTGCTCCAATTCGACGAAAGTGAGCGTGTTGGACGCCTCCCAAGACGGTAAACCCCTGGAAACGCTGCGTTGCGCCCTCTATCCCGACGCGCCTTCGGGCAATACGCCTAACAGCCTGACCCTGTCGCCGGACGGCCACATGCTCTTCGTCGCCAACGCCGACGCCAGCAATCTCGCCGTGTTCAACGTCTCCGCGCCGGGAAAGACCGAGCCTCTTGGCTTCATTCCCACCGGCTGGTATCCCACGTCGGTGCGCTACAACCCGGCCGACCATCATCTCTACGTCGCCGACGGCAAAGGCCTCTCCTCGCGCGCCAACCCGCAAGGCCCCGGCCCTTATGAAGCCAACAAATTGAAGTCCGCTTATCAGTACATTGCCTCTCTGCTTCAGGGTTCTTTGAGCGCCATCGACCTTCCCGGCCCGGAGAAGCTGGCCGATTACACGAAGCAGGCGTATGCGTGCAGCCCGTTGCGAGCCGACGCGGCGCCGGTCGGCGATCTGCCGGAAGACGGCCCCATCCCGCGCAAGACGGACGGCGCCGGCCCCATCCGTCATTGCATCTACATCGTCAAAGAGAACCGCACCTACGATCAGGTGTTTGGCGACGTGAAGGAAGGCAACGGCGATCCGAACCTATGTCTCTTTGGCGAAAAAAACACTCCCAATCATCACAAATTGGCGCGGCAGTTTGTGTTGCTGGACAATTTTTACTGCGACGGCGAAGTGTCGGCCGACGGCCATCAATGGACGATGGGGGCTTATGCCACCGATTTCGTGGAAAAGGTCTGGCCGCTCAGCTACCGCGGTAGTCCCTCAGGCAAAATGAGCGGGTATCCCTCCGAGGGCAATTACGACGCCATCGCCCGGCCGGCCGGCGGCTATCTGTGGGACCGTTGCGCCGAGGCCGGCGTCAGCTACCGCAGTTACGGTGAATGGGTGGAAAACGGCAAGAAACCGGGCGACCCGGCTAAGGCGAAGGTCAAGGCGCTGGAGGGCCACATCGACCCGGGCTACCACGGCTGGGACCTCGACTACACCGACGTGAAGCGGGCCAGCCGCTTCATCAAGGAGCTGCACCGCTACGAGAAGGAAGGGGGAATGCCGCAATTCACCGTATTGAGATTGCCGAACGATCACACTTCCGGCACGAAGGTCGGCAAGCCGACGCCGCGGGCCTACGTCGCTGACAACGACTTGGCACTGGGCCTGGTGGTGGAGGCGTTGAGCCAGAGTAAGTTCTGGAAAGCCACGGCAATCTTCGTGATCGAGGACGACGCCCAGAACGGCGCCGACCACGTGGACGCCCACCGGACTGTCGCATTGGTAATCAGCCCGTACACCAAGAAAAACTACGTCGATTCGACGATGTATTCGACGAGCAGCATGGCGCGGACGATGGAACTAATCCTGGGGCTAAAGCCGATGAGCCAGTTCGATGCGGCGGCGCGGCCGATGGTCAACGCTTTCCAGAGCAAGCCGGACCTGGCGCCGTATGAACATGCCGCGGTGCAGGTGGATTTGAAGGAGACAAACACGGCGGCGGCGTGGGGCGCGAAGCGGTCGGAGGACTTTGATTTCGCCGAGGAGGACCGCGTGGACGACCTGTTGTTCAACGAAGTGATCTGGCGGTCGGTGAAGGGACCGGAGTCGGCCTCGCCGGCGCCAGTGCGGTCGGCGTTCGTGAAGCCGCATGGCAAAGCGGATAAAGACGATGATTGATGGCGGCGCTACGGACGAGCCGCGACCGTTAGGGAGAGGGGCGTCCTCAACTCAAAACCGCTTCCTAACGGTCGCGGCTCGTCAACGGTGGTCGCATGAAACCCGTAGTTAATCCCGCCGCCAACCGCGTTTCTTCGATAGACGCCTATCGCGGATTCGTAATGTTCCTGATGATGGCAGAGGTTCTGGAACTAGCCCACGTTGCAAATACCGCCGGCCTTGGCAACTCGGTGTTGCAATTCCTCGCTTCCACGCTGGAACAGGCCCACATTCTAAAAGCAGACGGCGTTCACAACTCTCTGTTGCAGTTTCTCGCCTTCAATCAGACCCATGCGGAATGGTCCGGCTGTTCGCTGCACGATCTGATTCAGCCGTCGTTTACGTTCCTCGTCGGCGTGGCGTTGCCGTACTCGTTGGCGAGCCGCATCGCCCGTGGGCAGCCGCAGGGCTGGATGATTGCTCACGCCGCTTGGCGGGCGTTCTTACTTGTCGCGCTGGGCATTTTCCTCCGTTCAGTCGGCCGGTCGCATACGAACTTCACATTCGAGGACACGCTCACGCAGATCGGATTAGGGTATTTACCGCTCTTTCTTCTCGGTTTCACTAAACCGAAGTGGCAATGGCTGGCGTTGGCAGTGGTCCTCGTGGGATATTGGGCGGCGTTCGCCTTATACCCATTGCCGGGGCCGAACTTCGACTACGCCTCGGCCGGCGCAACCCCGAACTGGCCATACAACTTCACCGGCTTCGCCGCCCACTGGAACAAGAATACCAACCTGGCCTGGGCGTTCGACCGTTGGTTCCTGAACCTATTCCGCTCCGACAAGTCGTTTCTGTTTAACGGCGGCGGCTACGCCACGCTGAGTTTCATTCCCACGCTGGGGACGATGATTCTGGGTCTGATAGCCGGCGGTTGGCTTAAGGGCGGCGGGACGGGCTGGAGCAAAGCGGGTTGGCTGGCCCTTGCCGGCGTGGCGGGCCTGGCGCTAGGGATCGCGGCCGACTCCTATGGCATTTGCCCGAGCGTCAAGCGCATCTGGACGCCGGCGTGGACGCTGTTCAGCGGCGGCTGGTGTTTTCTCTTCTTGGCGGGTTTCTACGCGGTCATGGACGTGATGCAGTTGCAGACGTGGGCATTCCCGCTGCGCGTCGTCGGCATGAACTCCATCGCGGCGTACTGCATGGCCGCCCTCATCCATCCGTTCATCGTCGGCACGCTGCGGACGCACTTGGGATCGGACGTATTCAAGGTTTGGGGCGAGGCCTATGAGCCGTTGGCGATCGGGGCGGTGGTGCTGACGGTCTACTGGCTGATTTTGTTCTGGATGTACCGACGCGGGATATTCTTGCGCATCTGATGGGCCGTCGCGGCGTTGCAACCTTACAAGCCTAGCAAACGACGCAGACAACCCTCCACCAGAGTCATTGTGGCGGAACTCACGGTACCCCAAAACTCGATGAGTCGTCGCCGATCTATTGAGCGGGCCGCGTCGCATAGCGCGGCGCTGGGGAGACGCAACCCCGCTTCCGGTGGATTTACGGGGACATGCACCGGCAATGGCCGGATGCGAGACGTGATCGGCAGGACGACCACCAGACCAGATCGGCCGGCGTTGAATGGATCGACCGAGACAACCAGCACGGGCCGACTCCCACCCTGTTCGTGCCCGAACGTCGGGTCGAGATTGGCCAGCCAGACTTCCCCGCGCTGAGGTGATGTGGTGCTGCTCATGACGCGCGTTCCTGCTCGGTTGACGGTGCTACGTCGCCGTCCGCAGTCCAACGTTCGGATGGATCAAGGCCGTCCATCAAAGTATTGTCCCACAGCTTGCGCTCGGCCTCGACTTCCGCCCACGCCGCCGGGTCCGCTCGCAGAGCCGCATAACCAGCGTTCGCGGCGTCCCAAAACTTCCGGTCGTACTGTTCGTTGACGGCATGATCCAGGGCTTCGTTGACAGAATGACTTTCCCACCGGGCCAGCTCGCGCAGGCGGGCCAAGGTGGTTTCCGAAATGGGAATGCTTGTCTCAGCCATGTGACCGCCCTCCAGAGTTCTTCGGAAAGTATACCATAACATGAACGCGGCAACCCACGACGGGGCGAAACTTTTATTCTGGATGTACCGATGCGGGATTTTCTTGCATGTATGACCGCGGGTCAACTACAAGGTGTTAGTAAAATGTTAGATTATCGTTGAAGATATAACCCGTTTCGCAAGCTTGTCGTACCCGTACAAAGGAGATGGGCATGTGCAATCCGACTAGGTGGGCCTTTGCCGCGCCGGCGGCCGGGCTTCTGATCCTGACCTGCTGCATCGCGGCCGAACCCGACGCGAGAGTCCGGCCGGGCGCCGACACCGTTCAAGGTCTCGTTGTCCACGAGTGGGGCACGTTCAGCACCTTTTCCGGGTCGAACGGGACGAACCTGAGTTTCTCCCCCTACGACAACGACTTGCCGGACTTCGTCCACGGCTACCTGCCGAAAAACTCGAAGGCGGGGCCGCAAGGGGGTTTGATCAGCCTGGAGACGCCCGTTCTCTACTTCTACGCCGACCGGCCCCAGAGCGCTTCCGTTCAGGTCGATTTCCCTAAGGGGATCTTCACGGAGTGGTATCCTTACGCCGCGCGATCGGACAAGAAGCTTGCCTGGGACCATATAAGCGTCATGCCGAACGAACCCCTCAAGCTGCCAAATGAGACGAAAAAGAGCCGCTATTACGCCGCCCGCGAGACGGACGCGGCGCCTTTGCGCGTTGGCTTCTTTGAAGCCAACGAAAAGAGAGTGGAGCAGGAGAAATTCCTGTTCTACCGCGGCGTGGGCGACTTCGACATGCCGCTTTCCGCACGCGCCTGGGGCGGCGGGAGCTTTACCGTTCACTGGGACGGCCGCGGCCCGGAAGGTGATCTGGTCCTGGTTCAAATCGAGGCCGGCAAGCTGCGCTTCCGGCCCTTTCGCCTGAACCGGCATAAGAAGGGCGCGGCGCAAGCCGACATCGAGATCCCCGAGACCGATTCCACGATAGATCAACTCGGCGAGACGATGGTGAAGCTGCTCATCGAAAAGGGTATGTTGGAAAAGGAAGCACGCGCCATGGTCAAGACCTGGAGTTCCGCCTGGTTCGGCGAAGAGGGGACTCGCATCCTGTACATCCTGCCGCCGGAGGTAACCGACGCCATGCTGCCGCTCCACGTAGACCCCAAGCCGAAGTCGCTCGTCCGCGTACTCGTCGGCCGGCATGATTTGCTCACCCCGGAGCGAGAACGACGCATCGACTCTCTGGAATCCAAATTGAATGACGATTCGGCTCCACAACCCGAACGCGATGCTGCGAGGAACGAGTTGGCGAAGCTGGGCCGCTACACAGGAGCCGTGCGGGAAGCGGCGGAAACGCGGCTCAAGCAGAGGCGATGATCGCGCACATATGGCGAAAGAGTAAAGGCTTCGGAGACGCCCATGCGACTGCACCTCATCAGCGCCGCGACCGCCCTCACTGGCGGCGCCTTGCTGCTTTTCCTGACCGCGCGGGCCGAACCGCCCAAGGATAAATCCGCCGGCGACCTTCCCGTCTCCGGCAAGGCAAACCCCAACCTGGCGTCGTTCGATCGTGTTATGGAGAAGGTTGTCCGCGAGCATCACGTCCCCGGCGCGGCATTAGCCGTCGCCCGCAACGGCCGCATCGTTTACGCCCGCGGCTACGGCTACGCCGACCTCGACAAGAAGGAGCCGGTCGAGCCGAACGCACTATTTCGTATCGCCAGCGTCACCAAGCCGTTCACCGCCGTCGCCGTGCTGCAACTCGTCGAGGGCGGCAAACTTCATCTCAATGACAAGGTGTTTCATGTACTCGAATTGAAGGCGCCGAACGGGCCCAAGGTTACGTTTGACGAACGGTGGAAGAATGTCACCATTTTGCATCTCTTACAGCACCGTGGCGGCTGGGACAGTGAAAAATCTTTCGACCCGATGTTCCGCTCGCTCGACATTTGTAAGGAGATAAAGGTTGCGCCGCCTGCCGACCAGGACGCGATCATCCAATATATGCTGCGCCGGCCGCTCGACTTCGACCCCGGCGAACGCTACGCCTATTCCAACTTCGGCTATTGCCTGCTCGGCCGGGTGATCGAAAAAGTTTCGGAAAAGAGATATGAGGAGTATGTTAAGGAGAAAGTTCTGGCGCCGCTTGGAATCGAGCGCATGCGCCTGGGCATGACGCTGCCGGAGGAGCGGGCGAAAGGCGAGGTCAGATACTATGACGGCGAAGGCGTCGCGATCATGGGGCCGCATATTGGCAAGGCCGTGCCTTGGCCCTACGGCGGTTGGTGTCTGGAGTCGATGGACTCGCACGGCGGTTGGATCGCGTCGGCCGAAGCGCTGGTGCGCTTCGGCGCGGCTTTCAACCGGCCCAAGCAATGCAAGATTCTGGATGCGAAAAGTATTCAGACGATGTTCGCACGGCCGCCGGGCGCGGCGGGGGAGAATAAGAAAGGCAAGCCGGCGGATTTTTGGTACGGCTGCGGCTGGTCGGTGCGGCCGGTGGGCGACGGCAAGGAAAACACCTGGCACAACGGGGCGTTGGACGGGACTTCGACGCTGCTGGTGCGGCGCTCGGACGGATTGACCTGGGCGGCGCTGTTCAACTCACGCGAGGAGGTCAAGGGCCAGGAGCCGGCCGACGCCATCGACGGACTACTGCACGAAGCCGCCGACGCGGTAAAACGTTGGCCGGGCGAATGAAGCCCTTGACGCTAAAGGAGATCATTTATGCGACATATTGCTGCCTTGGTCTGTGTTTCTTTCGGGGCGTTTATCGCCGTCGCCCACTGCGAAGTCAGCGACGACTACGCCTTGCAAGCGCTGGCAGCGCTGCGCGAACGCGACGCCAACAAAGCGCTGGAATTGGCGGAAAAGGCCGTCACCGCTCATCCGATGGACGCAGAATGTTGGTTCGTGCGCGGCGTTGTGCTGTCGGCGCTGCAAAAGCCGGCCAAAGCCGTTTCTGACTTCGATAAAGCCCTCTTAAGCGACCCGAAAATGGTGGAAGTCTACGACCGACGCGGCAACGAGGAGTTCAAACTCGGCCGGTTTACCGAGTCCGTCGCCGACTTCGACCGCTATCTCGAAGCGCGCCCCGACGAGCGGCCGGGACACTGGCGCCGCGGTATTTCCCTCTATTACGCCGGCAAATACGACGAGGGCCGTAAGCAATTCGCGGGCTACGAGAAGGTCGATACCAATGACGTGGAGAACGCCGTCTGGCATTTCCTATGCGCCGCCCGCGCCGATGGCATGGAGAAGGCCAGGGCGTCGATGCTCAAAATCGGCAAGGATTCGCGCGTTCCCTTGATGAAGGTTTACGACCTATTCCACGGCGACGCGAAGCCGGAAGACGTGCTGGCCGCGGCGCGCGCGGGTGATCCGAGTAAGGAGGAACTCAATAGTCGCCTATTTTACGCTCATTTGTATCTTGGCCTGTATTTCGACATGATGGGCGACAAGAAACAGGCGCTGGAACACATGACGCTGGCCGCGCATAAACACACCATAAGCGAGTACATGGGGGACGTGACGCGCGTTCACGAGCGCTTACTGCTCAAAGATAAGGCGGCGAAGGCGAAATAAGTTTAGCCGCGACCCGAAGGGGAGCGCGTTGGTCGCACGCGCTCCCCTTCGGGTCGCGGCTAAACGATCCCTCGCGACTGTGAAGTCACAACTTTGCCGCCAGCTCCTCCGCCTGGTCCACCATTTCCCCCAACAAACGCAGCCCCAATTCCCAGAATCCGGGGTCGGTCACGTCCACGCCCAGCCGCGCCAACAGCGCATCCGGCGCCGCCGACCCGCCGGCCGCCAACAGGTCCAGGTACTTCGGTACGAAGGCCGCTCCCTCCTGCCGATATTTCTCCACCAGCGCTAAC
Source organism: Planctomycetaceae bacterium UBA4732 (assembly GCA_002404095.1). Classification (GTDB taxonomy): domain Bacteria; phylum Planctomycetota; class Planctomycetia; order Gemmatales; family Gemmataceae; genus UBA4732. The sequence continues at coordinate 17,126 of DHJA01000012.1, forward strand.
ACCAGCAATTCACCGAAGGCGTAGGCATAGCAATAAAACGGCGAACGGATGAAATGGCCGATGTATAACCACCACCAGCCGTAACCGTCGCTCAGCCGCACCGCGTCGCCGTACATAGGCCGGTTGGCCTCCATCCAGAGTTCGTTGATCTGCTCTGTCGTCAATTCGCCGCGCTCTTGCCGCGCCTTGTGCAAGGATTGCTCGAACCGGGTCAGCAACACCTGCCGGAAAACCGTGGCGAAGCCGTCCTCGATCTTGCTGCACAGCAGAGCCAACCGCGTGCGCGGGTCGGGATACAGTTCCAGCAGCCGGCGGAATGTCAGCATTTCGCCGAAGACGCTGGCCGTCTCGGCGGTCGTCAGCGGCGTGCCACACTGGAAATAACCGACCGGGCGGGCGAGGTATTGATGCAATCCGTGACCTAATTCATGTGCCAGGGTCATTACGTCGCGCAACTGGCCGGAGTAGTTCATCAGGATATAGGGATGTACGCTGGGGACGGCGCTGCTGCTAAAGGCGCCGCCGCGCTTGCCGGGCCGAGGCTCTGCGTCGATCCAACGCTTCTCGAAGAACTCGCGGATAATCCCGCCCGCCCGCGGACTGAACGCCTCATAGCTCTCCTGGACGATCCGCCGGCCCGTCTCCCACTCGCAGCCCGGCATGTCGGAGAATAGCGGGGCGTAACGGTCGTAATCGTAGAGCGCGTCCAGACCCAATAGTTTTCCCTTGAGACGGTAATAGCGCTGCACTGTCGCCGTGTGGCGCTCCGCTCCCGTCATCAAAGCGTCTACGACTTCAGGGCGGATCTCATTGGCGAGATGGCGCGAAGCCATCGGGTCCGGGAATCGCCGCAGCCGGCAGTCGGTTTGATGGTCGAGAACGAGATTGTTGAAGATGAACGTCAGCAGGCGCGCGTTTTCCTTCAGGCCAGCCGTCAGACCCTCCGCGGCGGCTTTGCGCACGGCGCGATCTGGATTGTAGAGTTTAGAGAGCGTTTGTTGCATACTGAGCGTTTCGGTTCGGCCGTCGTGTTCGATGGGGAAGCGGATGGACGACGTAGTTTCTTCAAAGAGCCGGACGAAGGCGGCGCGGCCGGTGATGGTCTTCTCGTCGTGAATCTTTTCTTCCGGCTCACTCAGGTAGTGGGGTTTCCAGGCCCGTTTCTGTTCCAAGGTGTGGCTGTAACGGGAGAGCGATGGCGCGGCGATAAGAGGCCGAGCGGCCTCGTCCGGCACTTGTATCCATTCCAGATCGAAAAAGATCAAATGCTGGTTGACGGCCGTGGCTTGCTCGTGCGTGCGCGAGAGTAGGGCGCCGCGTGCAGGGTCGTCGGTCTGGGCGCTGTGCAAGAGGCTGGCATACGCCAAAGGCTTGTCGCGCTGTTCGGAGAGGCTTTCCAACTCCCTCATGGCGGTCGCCAGCAACTGGGGCGTTGGGCCGCCCTCGACGTGGACCTTGCCGCGATAGGTCGTCTCGAACGTCCGGGCGCGCTGAAGGGCCGTCTGCAAATCGCGGTCGATTAACGGATCGTCTGAGCCGGCGTACAGATCTCGAAGATCCCAGGCAATGCCGTCGGCGCTGCTGTCGGGCTGGGTTATGCTTTGTGGTGAGCCGGTAGATGTCATTGACGGGTTTTCCTTTTGTGGCCAAAGGGCCGGCCGCCGCGCATGATGACGGAAGCCGAAACATTCACGCCGTCCAATGGGTCGGCGGAGTCATTATGGGCTTTTCCGCCGGCGTCGTCCGCCTGCGCCGTTCAGGAGATGGTTGCCATGTCGAAGCGTTCGCTGGTTTCCGAAGCCGTGGAGCATTATGCCTTCGAGGTTATAGCCCGAGAGACGCCGCTGCAAAAGCGGCTGCGCGAGGAGACGGCTCGACTGCCTGAAGCGCAAATGCAGATCGGCCCAGACCAGGGGGCGTTGATGGCGATGTTGGTCCGGCTGATCGGGGCGCGGCGCACCCTGGAAGTCGGCACGTTCACGGGTTATAGCGCGCTGGCCGTGGCGACCGCTTTGCCGGAAGACGGTAAGCTGATCGCCTGCGATGTGAGCGAGGAGTGGACGCGCATCGCCCGGCGCTACTGGGAACAGGCCGGCCTCTTGGGGCGGATCGACCTACGCCTGGGGCCGGCGCTGGCAACGTTGGCCGGCTTGCTGCGCGACGGCGGCGCCGACTCGTTCGACTTCGCCTTCATCGACGCCGACAAGGAAGAGTATGACGCCTATTATGAATCCTGCTTAAAGCTAATTCGTCCGGGCGGACTGATCCTCGTCGATAACGCGCTGTGGTCCGGTGCGGTCGCCGACCCAACGAAGAACGACCCCGAAACGGCGGCCATCCGGGCGCTCAACGCGAAGATCCGCGACGACGTTCGCGTTGAGGCGTGTCTATTAACCGTGGGCGACGGCGTAATGCTGGCCCGCAAGCGGCCTGGGCGGTGACGACGCCAAGGTCCAAACGAGGAGTGTGCGATGGAACATCCCAGCCTTGACCGAGCCAACGACCTTTGGGTCGCCGGCCGGCGCGATGAAGCCGTAAGCCAATTGCAGGAAATGCTTCGCCTCAATCCGGGCGACAATTCCGGGGCGCGTTACACCCTGGCCGCCTATCTGCTGTTCCTGGATCGGGACGACGACCTGGAGAAGCTCCTCCACCAGTACCCCGACGACGCCACATCCGCTTGGGCCTACACCACCGCGTTGTTGGCCTTCCGACGGCACGGCGACACCCTCGAAACGCGCCGCTTGCTCAAGACGGCCAAACAGAGCAATAAGCACGTTCCCGCCTACCTATTGGGCGATAAATTCCCGCTGGCCGAGTCGCCCGGTTACTACCGACCGGGTAGTGAAACCGAAGCGCTTCACTACATCGGCAGCGCCATGGCAGCGTGGAAGTCCACACCGGGGGCCGTCGCCTGGCTGCGAGCCAACGTCAAACCCAAAGGGCGAAAGGCCGCGGCGCCCAAACCCAAGGGGCCGCTCGCCCTCGTCAAGACGTGGCTGAAAGGACGATTGCCGCAACAGGGCGACGTATGGCAAGCCGACTTTCGGCAGTTGCCGACCTGGATCGGCGTCGCCGGCCAGAAGGTCAGGCCGTGGATGCTTTTGGCGACTAACCCCGCTTCCGATCTGATCCAGACGTATGAAGTGGCCGATGAGGAACCTTCGCCCGACGCCCTCTGGGACATTCTGGCGCGGGCGATGCAACATCCCTCTATGGGGAAACCCTACCGGCCCGCCGAGTTGCAAGTACGGGCGAGCGACCGCTGGGAGTATTTGCGACCTCATTTAGAGGAAATCGGCGTCCGTTTGACCGTGGTGGAAGCACTTGATCACGTCGATGCCGTCCTTCAGGAACTGAGCGAACAACTCGGCGGGGCGCCGGAACCCGGATTGCTGGACGCGCCGGGGGTGACGCCGCGCCTGGCGGCGGCGTTCTACGAGGCGGCCGCCGAGTTCTTCCGCCTGGCCCCCTGGAAGAAGGTTGGCTACGAAGGGGCGATTCGAGTCGAATGTGACAAGTTCCAGGGCGGACCCTGGTACGCCATTCTCATGGGGCAATCCGGCCTGGCGACCGGGCTGGCGCTTTACGAAGATTTGCAGCTATTGAAGAGTTTATGGACGGGTGAAGGCGACGATGAGAAGAACGCCCGGCGAACCGTGGCAACGACCGTGACGTTCGGGGAGGAGTCGGACATTCCCGTGGCGGACCTCGAAGCGGCGAAGCGTCACAACTGGAAGGTGGCGCGCCTCGACGCTTATCCGGCGATATACCATAAGGAACTTGGCATGTCCATGCGGCCGCCTCTGGTTCCGGAGCTTGAGTTGATGGAGGGAGTCCTGCGGGCGGTACCCGACTTCGTGAGCCGCCGTCGGCAGGACGACCCGACGAAGGAGACGATGTCCGTGCCGGCGGCGACGGGAGAATTGCGGCTGGTACTGGGGTGGGTAACAGAGGCGTAACGGCTGGGCCGGCCCGAACCTGACGACCTTCCCTCGCGTCGATATAAAGTACGAAATGGAAATGATGGAAGAAAGACGAACCGCTCGCTCGACGCCACGGAAGCGCTAATCATGGTCCGCACCCGTTTCGCCCCTAGCCCGACCGGCTATCTCCACATTGGCGGCGTCCGCACGGCCCTCTTCAACTGGCTCTTCGCCCGCAAGCACGGCGGCCAGTTCATCCTGCGCATCGACGACACCGACCAGCAGCGCAACGTGGCCGAGGCGCTGCAACCGATCCTGCACGGCTTCCGCTGGCTCGGCCTCGACTGGGACGAGGGCGCCGACGTGGGCGGACCGCACGGCCCCTATTACCAGTCGCAAAAGCTCGACCGCTATCAGAATGCGGTGCGCGAGTTGGTCGAGAAGGGCAGCGCCTACTGGGATTACGCCTCTGAATTGGAGGTAAAGTCGGAGCGTACGGCCGCCGAAGCGGAGAAACGGCCGTTCCTCTACGGCCGGCGCTGGATGGCCGAGACGCCGGCCGAACGGGCAAAGTTCGAGGCGGAGGACCGCAAGGGCGTCGTGCGCCTAAAGATGCCGCGCGAAGGCGCCTGCCGTTTCACCGACCATATTCGGGGTGAAATGGAGGTGAAATGGGCCGGCGAACAGGACAGCGTCATTCAACGAGCTGACGGCACCGTGCTGTACAACCTAGCGAGCGTCGTGGACGACTTCGACATGAAGATCACCCACATCATCCGCGCCGAAGAGCATCTATCGAACACGCCGCGGCAGGTCTTCATTGCCCAAAGTCTCGGCTATCCGCTGCCAGAGTACGCCCACGTGCCGTTCGTCGCCGAGCCGGGGAGTAAAAATAAACTAAGCAAGCGCAAGATCGCACAATACCTGAAGAACCCCGACTTCAAGAAGGTTTATGAACACGGCAAGGCGATCACCGACCGCCTGGGCTTGACGACCAACGCTGAGACGTTCAATCCGGTGATCGTGGATTTCTATGAACAAGTCGGCTATCTGCCCGACGCGATCCTCAATTATCTAGTACTCCTGGGTTGGTCATTGGACGATAAAACGGAGTTTTTTACTCGGCGAGAGATGATTGATTTGTTCTCGCTGGAGCGCGTCAACAAAGGGCCGGCCAGCTTTGACGCCAAGAAACTCCTGGCGTTCCAGGATCGCTACATGCAGGCGCTGCCGCTGGCCGAGAAAGTGGAACGGACGCGGCCTTACTTGCAGCGCGCCGGTCTGGTCCCTGAACCGATCCCCGAGGACGTGAACGCGCTGGCGGCTCAGGTTGTCATGGACGCCGGCCCGCGGCTGACGGTGGCGGGCGACATTCTCGATTACGCCTACTTTTTCCGGGACGATAAAGTTTTTTCCTACGATGGCAAGGCGTTCGACAAGTACGTCCGTAAGCCGCCATTGCCGGACCTACTGCGGAAAATGCGCCCGCTACTGGAAGCGGCCCCGGCATTCGGCGCGGCCGCGCTTCAAGGATTGGTTGAGGACTTCGCCCGTGCCGAGGGTTTCAAGCCGGGGCCGGTCAGCCAGACGCTGCGCGTCGCCGTGACAGGCACGGACGTCGGCTTCAGCGCCTACGCGACCCTGGCGATCCTTGGCAAGGAGCGGTGTCTGGCGCGGATCGACCGGGCGCTGGCGCGAGTGGCAGGGTGAGGGGATCGGCCCTCGCACCCCCGGACTCAGGAGTACCTTTGCCCGGGGTGCGAGGCGGGGACTATATTCGAGAGCGAACCAATGACGAAGAATCAAGAAAACGACCGTGGCGCCGACGACAAGCAAGAGACGGCCCCATCCCTCAATTTTATCCAAGAAATCATTGAGGAACACAACACAACCGGCAGCTTCAACGGCCGCGTCCACACACGGTTTCCGCCGGAGCCGAACGGCTACCTCCACATCGGCCACGCCAAGGCGATCTGCCTCAACTACGGCCTCGCCAAGCAATACGGCGGCCAGTTTAATCTGCGCTTCGACGACACCAACCCCACCAAAGAGGAACAAGAGTACGTCGATTCCATCCGCGAGGATGTGCGCTGGCTCGGCGCCGACTGGGAAGGCCGCGAGTTCTACGCCTCCGACTACTTCGACCAACTCTACGACTGGGCCGAGAAACTCATCAAGGACGGTAAAGCCTACGTCTGCGATTTGACGCCCGAGGAGACCGCCCGCCATCGCGGCGACCTCAAAGGCGGCAAGGAAAGCCCCGACCGTAATCGTTCCGTAGAGGAGAATCTGGACCTGTTTCGGCGTATGAAGGCGGGCGAGTTTCCCAATGGGTCGCGCACTCTGAAGGCGAAGATCGACATGAATTCGCCTAATTTCAACTTACGCGATCCCGTAATGTATCGGATCCTTCACGCGCCCCACCAACACACCGGCGACAAGTGGTGCATCTATCCGATGTACGATTGGGCGCACGGCCAATCGGATTCCATTGAAGGCGTCACGCACTCCATTTGCACTCTGGAATTTGAAAACCATCGGCCGCTCTACGATTGGTACGTCCAAGCGCTGGGCATCTACGCGCCGCAGCAGATCGAGTTTGCCCGTCTGAATATCTCTTATACCGTACTCAGCAAACGGCGGCTCATCCAGCTGGTGCAGGAAAAGCACGTCAACGGTTGGGACGACCCGCGCATGCCGACTCTGTGCGGCCTACGCCGGCGCGGCTACACGCCGGAAGCGCTGCGCAAATTCTGCGAGCGCATCGGCGTATCGAAGTTCAACGGCCTCATCGACGTTTCCTGGCTCGAAGACGCCTTGCGCGAAGACCTCAACAAGCGGGCCGCCCGTGTGATGGCCGTGTTGCAGCCGCTGCGCGTGGTGATCGAAAACTTTCCCGAGGACCAGACCGACGAGTTGGAGGCGATCAACAACCCGGAGAACCCGGCCGCTGGCACGCGCAAGGTTCCCTTCTCGCGCGTCCTGTACGTCGAGCAAGACGATTTCCGTGAGGATGCCCCGAAGGACTTTTTCCGCCTGGCGCCGGGCCGCGAGGTCCGGCTGCGTTACGCCTACTTCATCAAGTGCGTCAGCGTGATAAAAGATCCGCAAACGGGCCAACCGATCGAAGTACGCTGCACCTACGACCCGACCACTCGCGGCGGCAACGCCCCGGATGGCCGTAAGGTCAAAGGGACGATTCACTGGGTTTCGGCGCCGCACGCCGTCGAGGCGGAGGTGCGCTTATTCAGCCCGCTGTTCACCAAACCCGATCCCGACGACGCGCCGGAGGGGTCCGACTACCGGGTAAACCTGAACCCGGAATCGCTGGTAGTACTCAAGGGCTGCCGGCTGGAGCCGAGCCTGGCGACGGCGGCTCCGGGAACGACGTATCAGTTTGAACGGCTGGGATATTTCAGCGCCGACCCGGTGGACTCCAAGCCGGGGGCGCTCGTCTTCAACCGGGCGGTGACGCTGCGGGATACATGGGCGAAAATCGAAAAGGCGCAGCAGAAGAAGAAATAACCGCCCTTAATAGGGCGTCGTTAAGACTTAGGCAGCCAGGCCGACATCGAAGCCTGACGCTCTCTTCTTTTTGCCCCGCTTCGTCAATTCGTCGCCGCTCCGGCTGGGCCGCCGGGGGAAACGCAACAGCTCTTCGCGCATAATTGAGACCTCTTGCGTTTCAATCCGCCCCCGGCTAGGCCGCCGGGGGAAACCACTGGTATCTTAGTTACTGAGTGCTATACTTCACGCGGCCAGGAGTGA
>DHJA01000053.1:0-3544 GCA_002404095.1 Planctomycetaceae bacterium UBA4732
GGGCGCGTCCGGCACGACCGCCCCACCGTCAACGGCGGGGCGGGACTTTTTGATCGATCCGGCCGTCGAAAGCCGGTTCTCGCCTTGACCCCGCCCCGTCCGCTCAGTACGTTCTCGCCCCTGCGTGGGACGGCCCTTCCCATGAGCGAGGTTACTGGAATGACGCGGCGAGTCGGAATTACTTCCGTGTTCCTCGGGCTAGGCGCCAGCTGCCTGGGCGGCTGCCTGCCCGGTTCCGTCCACGACCGCGATTCCGTCAATACAGCCGACGTCCGCGAAAGGTTTACGCCCGCGCCAAATGCGCCGGACCCTCCATCGGCTTACCACGTCCAGCAACCGCCGCCGCCGCCGCCGCCGTCCGAGGACAAACCTGTCGTCGAGCCGGTCGCCCAGACTCATTTTCCCGGCGACCCCTTTCCCGGCCTCTCGGCCCCCTCGGTGAAGGCTGGCGAACCGCCCGCACCCTTCGGGCCGCCTTCGGAACTGGCGCCTCCTATCGTGCAGGCGGAGAAGGCGCCGCCGGAATCGCCGCTCCTCACTGCTTTCCGGTCGCTTTTGGCCAATCGGTCGGCAGACGCTCTGGAACAATTGCAGAGTTACGACGCCGCCAGCCGCGAAATGCTGATGACGCTATTGCCAATGGCGGCGCGCGTCGGCGACGGCGGCCTCAACCACTCCACGCCGCAAGAAACGGCCGTCCTGCTCGAACAATTGCGGACATTGGAAGGAGTCTTGCGGCCGCGATCGGCGTTGGCGCTGAACCAGGCCCGGTTCTGTCGCAAGATCAACGGCTTCGGCGACTACCAGCCGTGGCCCGACGATCACGTTTTCCAGGCGGGCACGGCCGACCAGCGCGGCGAACGGATGCAGGTTTACGTCGAAGTGGGCAACTTCGCCAGCCGTCTGAACGGCACGACCTACGAAACTTCGCTCGGCGGCGTCGTGGAGATCCGCGACTCCAACAATAAAGCGGTTTCGCGGATGGACTTTCCGCCGCGCGTCGTCCGCAGTCAGACGCCGCGAGCGGATTACTTCCTCAATTTCCAGTTCTATCTGCCGGCGCCGCTGCCGGAAGGGCGTTACACTCTCAACGTGCTGGTGAAGGACGTACTCGATCCGGCGACCGGCGATGCGGCGTCGCGCAACGCCAGCCGCACGCTTAACTTTACTGTGGGCGCGCCTGACCTGAGCCGGGTCGCGGCTAAACGGTGCTACCCCCCCCCGATCATTCGCCCATGACCTCGGCGCGCGCGTCCGCGCCTGGCGCTGCAAGAGGATCGTGCAGGAACTGGGTAAATTCGGCCACGTGGTTGATCTTGCCTTCAACATAGGGCTGTCCCACCACATCGTAGCCGCCTTTGTCCGTCGGCCTCACAATCGCGTAGAGCGGTAATTGGTCGGTGCCGAATTTCGCTTGCAACTCGTGATACTGCGCTCCGGTCATCGACGAATGGTACTCCGGCGGCACATTGTCGGTGTACAGATGCACGAGGACGTATTGGCGTAGGAGATTTTTCACCTCCGGCTTAATGAATATATTCCGCTCGTTATATATACAATTCGTACAAGTCGTGGCGGTGAAGTCGAGAAAGACCAGCTTTTTCTCCGCTTCGCCCTGTTTCAAGGCGTCTTGGAGGTCGCCAACCCAGGCCAGCTGGCCGGAGGATGTTCCACCGTCGGGACCGACTTTAGGCCCGGCGTTCTGCGGCAATAGGAATGCGTCGATCCAGGCGAACAGCGTCCCGCCCGGACGCTGCTGTTCGCCGTTCGACATCGTGAACAGGCCCGGCAGCATGTACAGGGCAAGGCCCATAAACGCGATGCTGAACATCAGACGCGGTACACTTAGCGTCTCATGGTTGCCGTGGTCGTGCGGCAAACGATAGAGCCCCAAGAGATACAAGCCGCAGGCGAGCGAAAGGGCGATATACACGCCTAAAACGAGATCATAAGTCAGGTACTCCGAATTGCCGTGGGAGAAGTTCAATTCGGAGGCGCGGAGAAACTTGAAAGCAGCCGCCAGTTCCAGGAAGCCCATCACCACTTTGACGGTGTTGAGCCACGACCCGCTCTTGGGTAGTGCCTTGAGCAAGGAGGGGAACAGCGCCAACACGAAAAACGGCAGCGCGAACGTCACGGAAAAGGCCAAAGCGCCCAGCACGAGCTTGAGCCAATCGGCGGCCGACGAAGCCGACGCCGAGTAGGTTATAAAGCTGCCGTAGAACGGCGCCACGCAAGCGAAGCTAATGACGGTGAAAGTCAGCGCCATGAAGACCACGCCGATGAGTCCGCCGCGGCCCTCGCCGGAAGCAGTGAACCGGCCCAACCCCGACGGCAACACAATGTCGTACATTCCGAATAGGCTAAGGGCGAAAAAGACGAACAAACCGCCGAGGATGATGTTGGTAGCCCAATGCTGGCTAAACGGCTGCACAAGGCGGATGAGACACACGCCGGCTATCGTCAACACCACCGCGATGGTCGTGCTATAAACTCCGGCCAACAGCAGCGGCGACCGGCCCTTTCGCACTACCATCTCACCACCGGCAAGTCCGCGAGAAGACGCCTTTTCCGATTGCTTGAGGAAGTAACTCACGGTAATCGGGATCATCGGAAAGACGCATGGCGTAATGAGCGACGTGGCACCCCAGAATATGCCATACCCCATGAAGAGGAGCAAGTCCCAGACGCCGCCGGGCGCGTTCACCTTTGTTACTGGATTGGGCGTCGGATTGACGACTTCGGGCAACAGCGGCGTCGGGGCAATCGTCTTCACTGGCTGGAGCGCGGAAACGATCCGGTAGCCCTGACCCTCGAAATTCAGCGTCCCTGCCGGTGGCGGCGTATAGAGGAGATGTTGCTCCAGGTCCGTAGGGGCCGTAACCGGCGGCGCGTCGGCGATTGTGAACGGCACATCGAATTCATGGTCGCCAAGTTGACAAGTTTTCTCGTTGCAGACCTCGACGTGGATGCTGAAGCGCAGGTGTTGCGGCCCCGACTCCGCCTTCGGATTAATGTGAAAATCCAGCGTCCAGGTGAACGGCTTGCGTTGTTCCAGATAGACGCCAACGTCTTTCTCGTTTATCGGCTCCGGCGGAGTTTCGGTCACTGGCCAAAGCAGTTGCAGGTCGTCGTTTTTGACGTACTTGATTGTGCTGACGTTGGCTTTCTGTTCCTCAAACTGCTTCGTCAGCGGGTAGGTGTGAAAACCCTTCCGCGGCGTTCCCTCAATGACGAGACGGATGACTTCGCCGCGCGTGAACGCGCGCGGCGCCCCGACCTTATTGGAGTCGGAGAATGGGTCTTGCGGCTGAAGGTCCACCTTGAAGTCGATGCGGTCGGCGGTGGCCGGCGGCTTGCCCACGGCGAACGATTCGCCGTGGGCCGTCAGGCCGGCGACAGTCAGCAGCATCAATCCGGCGAACCACGTCCGGCCGCTTGGGGAGAGAGGTTTCATAAACATTCCTTTTATATCGGCAGCGGACTGGGGGATTCCTTGCCCAATCCGTCAACTTCGCTGCTCTGGCTCCCTCCCCCCTTGCGG
>DHJA01000053.1:3635-4169 GCA_002404095.1 Planctomycetaceae bacterium UBA4732
CCCCCCACCCCACCCCTCCCCTGCAAGGGGGGAGGGAGTAAGAAAAGCTCACGGCACGGGTTTCGGCGCCTCAACGCCTTGCAGATTTAGCGTGGACACCGCTTTCGTCTTGAGGTCCACCACGCGAATGCGATGAGCGTTGGTGTCCGCCACGTACAGCTTACCGTTGGCGTAGCTAATGCCGCCCGGCTCGCGGAACACCGGCGTCCCCAGCCAGCCCGCCGCCTCGCCGCCTATGAACGTCGTGCTGCTGCGCTTCTCCGGGTCGATCACCTTGATTTTGCTATTATACGTATCCGCAACGTACAGCTTGCCGTCGTGGTAGACTAGGCCCAGCGCGTGTTGCAGACGCACGGCCTCGCCCGTCCCGTCCACGTCGCCGAAATCGAATAGTCCTTGACCGACGATCGTCGTCACCTTGCCCTTGCCGTCCAGCGGCACGGCCCGCACACTGCTCGTCTCGCTGTCGGTCGTGAACAGCGTCTTGCCGTCGGTCGTCAGGCCGCTCGGCTGGGCGAACGACGCCGAAGTCAG
>DHJA01000053.1:4280-14641 GCA_002404095.1 Planctomycetaceae bacterium UBA4732
CTGGGCGAACGACGCCGAAGTCAGCGAACCATCGCGGCGCGTTTCCGAACCCGTGCCGGCATACGGACCGGCCGTCCCCTGCTTCAGATCCATTTTCCATATCTGATGGAAGCCGGCCATGGCGATGTACAGCATTCCGTCGTGCAGCGTCAACGCCCACGGGCTGTTCAGGCTCTCCTTTAACGCCGGCCCCTCGCTGTCGCGGTCCTCGCCCTGTTCGCCCGTGCCAGCGACCGTCTTGACCGTCTGGGCCTTGAGGTCGAGGGCGCGGATCAGGTTGTTCTTGCGATCGGCCACGTACAGCGTATCGCCGTCCAAGGCCAAACCCTGCGGGTCGTTGAAACGGGCCTTTTCAAAGGGGCCGTCGGTCGCGCCGGACTGACCGTCGCCGGCCACGGCGATCTTCTTGCCGTCGAGCGTCGTAATGACAATGCGGTGGTGAGTGCTGTCGGAAATGAACAGGCGTTTGCTTGCCTCGTCGGCCAGCACCTTGCCGGGGAAGAACAGCGGACTGGCGGCCGACTCGGAGAAGCGGGCCAGTTCAAACTTGATCGGCTTCTCGTTGAGCGTCTTCTTCTCCCGGCCCTCCTTGACGAGCCTGGCGATATGCTGGTCGAGGGCTTCGTATAGACCTTCGCCGGAGCCGCGGGCGACGAGGTTGCCTTCCGGGTCGATCAATATTAACGTCGGCCATGAGCTGGCCTCGTAGGCGTTCCAGATGTTCATGTGGGCGTCGTTGACGACGGGGTGGCTGATTTCGTAGCGCAAAACGGCTTTGCGGATATTTTCGCTGTCTTTCTCCGCGTCGAACTTGGCCGAGTGGACGCCGATGACGACGATTTGGTTGGCGTACTTCTTTTCCAGCTTGGCCAGGTCGGGCAGCGTGTGAATGCAGTTGATGCAGCAGAACGTCCAGAAGTCGAGGACGACGATCTTGCCGCGCAGGTCTTTGAGCTTGACGGGGCCGGCGGTGTTGAGCCAGCCGCTGCCGCCGTCCAGTTCGGGGGCCGGATGGAGGTGCTTCTCTCGGGGCGGCGGTTCGTTGTCAGGAGGAGGAGCGGCCGCCGCCTGCGGCATGTTATTACGGTTGGCGGTCACGAAAATAAACAAGCCGGCAAAGACCGCAACGAGGAAAAGGGCGGGAAGGAGCCAAAGGTGACGCCGGCGGCTCGTCGGGCGGACGGCGGCGGGTGGGGTCGGAGCCTCGGACATCAACAGCCTCCTTCACAAAAACAGGGGCGACGGACGGTGACTTGGGGCGAGTCGTTGCGTTCGCATATTGTATTTCATGGCCGGCAAACGTGAAACCGGAGTTTCCGAAGGACTGCCCCGATATAGACGACTGGACGGCCGGAGTGATTCAGTGTGAAGGAATGAAGTCGTTTAGCCGCGACCCGAAGGGGAGCGCGTGTCAGAGCGCTCCCCTTCGGGTCGCGGCTAAACGACTCCTTGACCCTCTTGCCCTGAACCCTTAGCGTTGACTCTGGTTCTTTCTCCTTCATCGAAGCTCTTTCTCCGGGAGGTACTCGCATGGCGACGGAACAGACGGCCCGCCGCCTTCGTCTCCTTGACGGCCTATTAGTGTTTGTCGTGCTGCTGTTCGCATTCCTTACAGCTCTTTTTCCTGTTTATAACAGTGATTTCTTCCTGCACGCCGCCACCGGCCGGCTCATCGCCCACGGCCACTACCAAATCGGCGTCGATCCGTTCGCCTTCACTACCCAAGGCGCCGTCTGGATTAACCACCATTGGCTATACGATTTGATCGTTTACCTCCTTTACGCAAGTTCCACGGCCGGCGGGACGATCCTGATCGTCCTCAAAGCGCTGATGATCGCGGCCCTGGCTGAAGTGATGCTGCGCACCGCCCGCGAGCCTGGTCGCAGTCTGTGGATACCCGCCGCCTGCGTCGGCCTGGCGGTCTTGACGCTCAGCCCGCGCGTGTTTTTGCAGCCCGTTTGCGTCTCGTTCTTCTTCTTTGGCTTGACCCTTTGGCTGCTGCATCTGCCGCGACAACTACGCGCCCGAACCGAGACAAACCCCTCGCCTCAGCGTCCATTTCTCCCTTACTGGCTGATCCCGCCGTTGTGTTTGCTCTGGGTCAACTTCGACGAGTGGTTCCTACTCGGCCCGGCGACGGTCGCCCTGTACTTACTCGGCGAAACGCTACAGGATTGGTTTGGCCCGGCCAACACGGGAGTGGATTCGCCGGCGCCCGGCGAACGTCGCGCCCTGCTGTTGGTGCTGCTCGCCAGCGTCGTTGTGTGCCTGGTCAATCCGCATCACGTCGGAGCCTTTGCCTTGCCGTCATCGCTCGGCGTCGGCGAGGCGGTTGACGCGGTGCGCATTGATCCACAGTTCCGCGCCCTATTCCTCTCCCCTTTTGAGGGATCGTATTTCTATCCCTTTACTGGGTTGAGCGCCGCCGGCCTGGCGTATTTCCCGTTGGCTGTGCTGGGCGTGGTTTCCTTCGCGGCCGCGCAGTGGGTGGGCCGCTGGCGCTGGGGACGGGCGCTGCTGTGGGCCGCATTCTTCGCGCTGAGCATGTGGCACGCCCGCGCCATTCCATTCTTCGCCGTCGTCGCCGGCCCCATCGCGTCGCTGAACTTCCTTGACTTCGCCGCCAAGCGCTTCGGCCTCGCGCCGCGGCGCGGCTCATGGGCGCTGGGCGGTCGAATCTTGACGCTGCTGGCCGGCCTGATTTTAGTGGCGCTGTCATGGCCGGGTTGGTTGCAAGCGCAGCCGTGGGAAATGCGGCGCGTCGGTTGGAACGTCACGCCCAATCCTGCCTTGAAACAAATGGCGGAGCAAATCACGGCTTGGCAGAAGGACGGCCTTATTGAGCCGCGCGCTCACTGGCTCAATACCGCGCCGGACGCTCTTTACTATCTTGCGTGGTACTGTCCTGGCGAGCGCGCCTTCATCGATAACCAGCGGCTGTCGCTGTACGACCGAACGACAGCGGAGGACTTCGCCGTCCTGCGCAAATCGCTGGCGCGCGAGGGAGGCGACGCGGCGTCGGCAGACCCGAAATGGCGCAAAGTCCTTGGCGTCCACGACGCCCACTTGTTGATTTGGTACGAAGGCCATCCGTTTCCTCTGTTGCCCGCTTCCCCGCTGCCGACGCTGCTGTCGGCGCCGAAGGAATGGCCTTTGCTCTACACCAACGGCCGCGCCGCCGTCTTCGGCTGGAGAGGGCAGCCGAAAGAGTTAACGGCGGACCCGTTCGCCCGACTCGAATTCGACTCGAACAAAGCCGCTTTCGGCCCGGATGCCGTCACGGCGCCGGCCGAACCGCCGCAACATAAACCGCGCGAATGGTGGTCGGCGTACTGGACGCCGGAAGCGCCGCGGCCGCCAGAGGCCGACGAAACCGCTCTGCAATGGCTGCGATTCGAGGTGTTGGCGCCGCTCTGGCGCGAACGCAATGAGAAAAAATGGGACGCGCACTGGGAAGATATTAAGCGCAAACTGCGGGCCGCGTCGGCGGTCGCCTGTTTCGGCTTGGGCAATCTGGCGGGCGGCGCCTTGGAAATCGAAGTCGTCCACCAAGCCTTGGCGCAGGTTAAGGAAAATTCGCCCATGCCTTCCATGCCGCCGCGGCCGGGTGAGGAATTGCAATACTCGGTCGCTCAGCAATTGTTCGACTTCGGCCCGCCCGACGCGCTCTACCTGGGCATCCGCGCCGGCCGTCGCGCCATCGCCGCCAAGCCCGACGACGCCCCGACGTATCAATATCTCGCCCAGAACTACATGACGCTGGCGCAGCAGACGCGAGAAGGCGCGCGGGCGGGGGCAATCGGTTATCCGCTTTTGCTGCGCCGTGTGCAGATCGCGGCCGCCCTGCGCCGCGCCCTGGACTCCGACCCCAACCTCGAACCGGCCCACGCCCTGTCGGCCCAGCTTTACCTGGAGACGGGGTTTCTCGACCTGGCCAAAGACCACGCGGAAAAACGGCAGATGCTCCTCCTGCAGTCCGCCGACGCGCCGACCAGGCGGCAGGCGGAAGCGATGAGTAAAGAGATCGCCAAACTAGGCAAGGAAGTCGCCGAACGGCAGACGACCTACCAGTTGCACGCGGCCGGCCAGCCGGTGTTGGGCAAGGTAAAAGCGGCCCAGGAGCTTGGCCTGGGTCAAACGGCGCTGGATGCGCTGGAGAAGGTCGATTGGGATTCCTTCGACAAAGACGATCCGAATAAGGCGCTAGGCGTGCAGAAGGAAATGACCCTAATGATGCAAACCGGTCGCGCGGAGGAGGTCGGTAAAGCACTCGTGAAGGACGAACAAAATCTCAAGGACGGGCTGGGCGTCGATCCCGACACCGGCTTACCGGCTTACGAATGGCTGCGCGTACAGGTCGCGGCCGCCATCGGCGAATACGCCGGGGCGGATCGTTGGCTCAAAGCGATCCAAGAGAAGACGCGACGCGCGCCTCGGCTGGTCGTCACGCTTCAACAATTAGGATTGCTAGGGACCGAGCCGGCCGAGGTCGCCGACCTTGAACCATCGGCCCTGACCGCTTTGATGGCGGGGCGGCTCATCTTGCGCGAGGCGCCGTCGGCGGGGGGAGCGTCCTGGCTGCGTTCGCCGCTTCCCGACGCACGGTCCATGCTGCTGGCGACTGCCGAGGTGATCGCGGAACCGTTAAATCGGCAGTCCGATTTGGACGCGGTGCGCGGCTGGCTGGCGTTGGAGGCCGGCCGCACCGCAGACGCTCGTGACCGCTTCAATGATGCGCTGCGCCATGCTTCGCCCGGCGACCTGCCCTTCCGAGGCCGACTGTTGACCGAGTTGGATTTAGAGTGGCTGGACGCGGCTAAATAAGCGAGCCAGGTTGCGGGCACAAACATGAGTACAATCCGGGGCGCTCATTTGCCGCCGCCTAGAGCGAACTCAACCGATTGAGGCGCCTTGACTTGCTCCGAGGCGTCGAGGAGTTCAAGGGAAAGCAGCCCGCCGGATTTGTCGTAGTCGAGGATCAGGCCGGACCGGGCTTCATCGCTCTTGGCTGCCTTGCCGAGCCGGAGAATGATCGAGAGCGTACTGGTTTCTTTGTCGTAAATAACTTTCATTGGTTTCTCAGATGATCCGCTAGCCGCGGTATAATCCGGCTCATCCGGCCCGTAGGCTCGTGCGATTTGTGCCTGACCGAATTGTCGCCACGCCGCGCGCTCCGTCTGCCCATTCAAGAACTCCGCGAAATTCAGAACCTCGCGAAGCCTCTCTTCCGGTAATGCTTTCAAGACCTTTTCGAGAGCTTCCTTAACGCTCATGGTCGTTCTCCGTCGGGAGACTATGGTGTTGCGGCCGGTCAAACTATGGCGAGGTTTCTTCCCGGATGCGGTACGCACCGTGACGCATTCAGTCACTGTGCCGCCCCTTCGACGATCCGAATCTCCTCCTCCGTCAGCCCGTACAAATCATACACCAGTCGGTCGATCTGCCGATCCGTCGCGTCAATCTGTGCTTGGAGGACGGTCTTGTCGTGCGGCGCCTTCGCCGCCGCCAATTGGTTTTGCGACGCCAGCATTTGCTCAACCAACCGTATCAAGGCATCACGTAGCGCGTTATCCGCACCACTTGAGAACTATACGGCGCGGATCGGAACACGGGAAAGGAATTGACGATTCGCGGATAGCCAGCCTCCACGGAATGTGGCGCTCACTTGAAGGAAATATCACCGCAAAACTCACGAGTTAAGCAATCCAAGAATGTGGTGAAGCCCGTGATCTCGATATGCCTCCTCGTTGTGGCACGGTCTCCTGACCGTGCCCCCCGTCCCGACCGAAGGTCTCCCTACCTTTCCCACGCTTCACCATGTCAGCGGGGTTAGTTGCGCGGTCAGGAGACCGTGCTATAACGGGGTGCGCCAGGCTCATGGCGAGCGGCGGGCTTCATGCCCGCCGTGGGGATAAACCCGGCGGCTCGCCAGGGGCTTGCCCCTGCCCTTGTGTCCTTTTTCCTCGACCGGCACAATGGAAGGGTGAGGTTGGCCGCCCCTTTTGGAGACCGCGCATGGTCCGTACGCACCACTTATCCCGCCCTTTCCTTGTTCTACTCGCACTAGGCTGTCTCGCCACGGTCGCACGAGCCGCCGACAAATGGCCCGTCCCTTTCGCCCCTTCCCACGAGCCTAGTCCCTTCCATTACGACTCTAAATTGTGGAAGGAGGCGCCGAAAAACTATATCGACGACGCGGCCGCCTGCATCCTTCACGCCAGCAGCACCTATCTCGTTGAACCCGACGGGACCATCGAAACCATCGTCCACGACGTGACCCGGCTCAACGGCCGGAAAGGCGTCGAGAAGCTCGGCGAATATCGCAACATCGCCTACGATCCCGCCTACGAAACGCTCACGCTCAATACGGCCGTCATCCATAAGGCCGACGGCCATGACGCCCCAATCGAAGCCCGCGACATGCAGCTCCGCGACGTGGCCACCGATTATCAGGTCTACGATCACCAAAAACAGCTCATCATCAGCTTCCCCCACCTCGAAGTCGGCGACGTTTTCGAGGTGAAATGGACGATTCGCGGCAAGAACCCCGAACACGCCGGCCAGTTCTTCACCCGCTACGCCTTCGGCGACGTTACCTATCCTTGCGTCACGGATGAGCTGCGCGTGCGCGTGCCGAAGGCGACGCCCTTCAAGTACGCATCGTTCGTCAGCAAGATCGAGCCGGTACGCACCGAGGACAAAGATCAGGTCTTATATCTCTGGAAGTCGGTCCACAACCAACAGCTGCCGCAGGACGAAAACATGCCGTCGAAGGAAGACCTGCGCACCGGCGTCGCCTGTTCGACTTTCTCGTCGTGGGAAGCGGTAGGCAAGTGGAAGATGGATTTACGCAAGGAAGCCTGGGTCTGTTCCACCGACGTTCAGGAGACGGGGCGGGACGCTACCAAGGGGCTGAACGACCCCATTGCCAAGGCCCGCGCCTTGGTCTACTGGATGCGCCGCAACATTCGCTATGTATCCGCCGGCGCGACGCACGATTTCACGCCGCATCGTCCGTCGGAAATCCTGGCGAACCGTTACGGCGATTGCAAGGACACCACCCAGCTTCTTGCCGTGATGATGCGCGAGGCCGGCGTCAAAGTGGAGTTGGCCACGCTCGGCGCCCGCGACGACGGCCAAGTCCTCGAAGCGGTGCCGTCGCCGTGGGGCACTCACGCTCTTCTTGTCGCCACCATCGACGGCAAGGAACATTGGATCGACACCACTTCCAGCCTCGCCGGTTGGGATTTCCTGCCGCACGACGACCACGACCGTCTTTGTTACGTCGTTGACGACAAGGGCGCCATTCGCCTGGCGCGGACGCCGGCCCTGACGGCCGACGACAACCGCATCGTGCAAGCGACCAACGTCGCCATCGGCCCCGACGGCTCTTCGCGCTGCGAGCGCGACGTGACGGCATATGGCCAGGCGGCCCTGGTCGAGCGCGACGCCTATCTCGAAGTGCCCGCAGGCGAACGTCGGCGGCAGGTGACGGCCGGTTTGCAAGACGCCAACAGCAAGGCCCGGTTGATCCGTCTGAGCATCGACGAAGCGTCGTTGCGCGACTTCGACAGCCCGGTGAAGGCGCACGTGGTCTTCTCGGTAGGCGATCAATTCACCGGCGCCGTGGACAAGGAAGGCAGCGTCTCCGACAGCAAGGTTTGGGGCAAGTTCCTCGCGTACAACCTCGATTATGACCGAGAGACGCCGATGGAATTCTACGCGCCGTTTGAATCGCGTCACCGTTTCGTCGTCCATGTGCCGCCGGAATTCACCCTGGACGGCCCGCCGGCCGACGAGACGGTGCGCTCGGCCTGGGGCGAGTTCACTCGGAAAGTAGAGATTGGGGAGGATGATAGGACGGTATCGGTGGAGTTCGTCACGCGGCTCAATAAGGTACGCGTCGAGTCGGCCGGCTTCGAGGCGTTCCGTACATTCCATGATGACGTTAATCGGTACTACCGCGTCTGGCTGACGCTGAAGCCGACGCGCGACCTGACCGACGCCCCGATGCTCGAAGGGTTGCTGGCGTTTGTGTCGGACGACGCCGACGCCGCGGCGACGTTGGCGCACATCTACCACAACAGCAATAAGGACGCCGCCGCCCGCCGTGTGCTGCGCCGCGCTCTGTTCTACCATCCCGATCAGCAGACGTTGCTGGAGTTAAACGTCAAGACGGCGGAGACGGCCAAGCAAGAGACGGACGCCCAGCGCGAACTGGTGCGCCGCTTCCCCGAGGAAGAGCGCTATGTCATCGAACTAGGGGCGTTGCTGGTGGATCAGGGGCTGCACGACGAGGCCCGCGCGGTGCTGGCGCCGGCCACGAGCCACGGGTCTGCCGCCCACCGCGCTCAAGCGCACTATCAATTGGCCCGCGATATGTACCGTAACGACGAATTGGAGCCGGCCCTCAAGAACCTGGAAAGGGCGGAGAAGATCGACCTGGGCGCCGTCAACGTGACGCGGACGAGTCTACTCAAGGGGCTGATCCTCGAAGACATGAAACGGCCCGACGACGCCGTACTGGCGTTTGAGATGGCGCTGACGCAAGACCAAAATTCGCCCCAGGCGTTGGACGCGCTGATCCGGTTGACGCTGGCCAGCGGTAAGCCAGCGGAGGCGTTGCCATACCTGCGCCGCTACATCGTTGTCGTGGGCGACGACTCCAAGGGACTGCTGAAGGCGGCCGATTATTCGCTGCGAATGCGGCGCTGGGACGACGCTTTTGATCTGGCTTCGCGCGCGCAGGCACAACGTATTCTGGGCTTAGTCTATCTGCATAAGGGCGAATACGCCCAAGCCGCCGAACACCTGGAAAAGGCCGACCTTGATGCCGAAGTACTGGACGGACTGGTCCGATCTAACCTGGCGCTAGGAGCGTTGCGTGAGGCGGCGTACCAGGCGGAAAAAGCGGGCGCGCTAAACAAGCGCGGGCCGGAACTGAGCGCCGATGTCGAGCGCGTTCATCGGCTTTTGCTGCGGCGCGAGGCGTTGGCCAAGCTGCTACCGCCGCCGACCGGCAAAGAAGCGGACTGGGCCGCGGCCTTGGATCGCGTCGTCTGCGCGGAAGACTTTTCGGAGGAAGGCGGTTCGCCGGACGAGATCGTCGCACACATCGAGCCGATTTTCGCCAAAGGGTTGGAGATGGGGCCGGCCCTGGCACTGCGGGCCAAGGCCGAGTTCGACAAGGGCCGTCTAACGGCCGCGCTGGCCGACGCGGATCGAGCTGTGAAGCTGAGCCCGCGCGACTCCGCTGGTTACTACGTTCGCGGCCTCGTTCACATGGAGCGGGCCGACCTGCCCGATGCGCTCGCGGACTTGGACAAAGCGGGGAGGCTCACGGCCCCGCCGAACGCCGAAGTCTTGCACGCTTGGGCGAGCGCGTTGCATTCGTCGGGCCGATTGACCGAGGCGCTCGACATCCAACAGAAAGCGGTCAAGCTCAAGCCTAAGAATAAGGAGATGATCGACCAGCTGCGCAGGTTCGAGAAGGAAGTGGGCCGACCCATTCCAGGGTAGAGCCAATAACGCACAAAAGCCGAATCCCAGTTCGGGATGCGGCCTTTGTTTTTATTCCGTGAAGACAACCACCGCAGCGGAACGGACGGGGCGACGACGAAAGCAGGCGGGAACAATCAACGAGTCCACACTCTAGCCGGCGGAGCAAGGCGCCGCCGGTTTGCTTTCTGGGACGCGGCCGTCGGCTAGTGCGCGACGGTCGAAGCCCCTGGCGCGCCGGCCTCGGCGTTCTTAAGCGGAAGCAGTTCTTCTCGGTAGATCGGAACGTCTCGCGGCGCCTCGATGCCGAGACGAATCTTGCCCCGGTCGATGTCCACTACGGTGATGCAGACATTGTCGCCGATGTAAATCTTCTCACCCAGTTTGCGGCTCAGGACCAACATGTCGCTACCCTCCTACCAGCGATGCAGTGGTTGCTTGCACTTTAATTCTACGCTACGAAGGCGTCCGGTGGTGTCATGCCGTTGACATTTTCCACCCCTATCCTACCCCCCTTAGCCCCGTACATCCGCTACGCCGAATCTCTTCGCCCAATCTAGACGATGCTTGCGACCCGCATATTCCCGTTAAATCGCAAGTTGGGCAGGCTGTTCGGTCAAAGGAGAGGGGCCGGCGCCAAAAACCATCGTGCGACCGCCGCTTCGTGTGGACCTTTCGCCGGCGAATCCCAGCTGCGCGCTGGGACACTTTGTTTGATGTGAACGGTAGTCCACTTTCCGAAAGAGGCGCGGTCCTCGCACCCCGGACTCACGAGTACGTTCGCCCGGGGCTTTATCTCAGTCGCCATCAACCGGGCTCCAAGACAGGAGAAGCGTCCTCGGCCTGAGTCCGGAGGGCGATCC
>DHJA01000053.1:14807-14954 GCA_002404095.1 Planctomycetaceae bacterium UBA4732
GAAGTGTACTCACGAGTCCGGGGGTGTGAGGACAGGAAAATCTTAGCAACCCATGAATCATTTCGGCGGGTCGTGCATCTAACTAACTCCTACTACGTTGGCGACCCTTCAAACGGTCGTTAATTCGGTCTTTGACAACTCGGCGAG
>DHJA01000256.1:0-3059 GCA_002404095.1 Planctomycetaceae bacterium UBA4732
TCCCGACTTCGGCTATCTCGTGGCGTCGTCGGTCCCGGGCATCGAGGATGTGGAAGTGCTGCAACCGCTCAAGCTTTACGAGCGCACGGGCCGCGCGGACGAGTACCGCGCGCGCGCGGAACAGCTGAAGGCGGAGCGCGCCGAATTCCTCGGCAAGTTCAGCAGTCTCTCCGCCGAGATCGTCGCCGCAGTCGGCTGAACGCTGACCCTAGGAGCCCGCCTTCGCCGCAGTGGCGGCGGTTAGTACGAACGTCGACTCGACGATCGGTGGACCGTAGCGCGGCTTCGCGGACGAGCCAGCGACTGGTATGACCCTCCAGAGGTAGCGGCCGGCCGCGAACTTGAAGGAAGCTGGAAGCTCAAGGTGCGGCGTGGTCGCGCGCGCTTGGATGACCCTCCGGCCGTTCCGGAAGAAGCGCACCACGTACGAAGTCGCGCCTCGCTGGGCGGCCCAAGTGAAGACACGCGAGGGGACGAACTTCGGAGATACATTCGCCGGCAACCGGCCCCTCTTCTCCGGCCTCATGCTCCTCGCCGATGGGACTTTCCGAGCCGCTGCGGCTTTCTTGACCGGTGGAGGGCGCGTGCCCCGTGGCTTATTACTGCGCGGCGTCTTGGGGGACGCCGGCCGAACGAACGAAGGCGTCCTCGGCTTGGCGGCGTGAACTGCTCTTCCGTTCGATGAAGCCGCAGGCGCATTGCGGACGGGCCCCACGGGCGATACCGCAACGACGTGCCCGGCGAGCCGGGCCTGTTCTGGGAACACACCGTTGTCCCAATACGTTCCGGCGACGAAGCCTCCCGCCCCGACCGCAACAGCGACGAGGACAACGGCGGCCGTCGCCGCACGGGACACTCTCCGTCTGCGCGGCGCGGGTACCTCGGCGAGGGTAAAGCCGAGAACACGAGGCGCAGCGTCCGCAATCGGCTCCGCTGCAGCGGAGCCGACGGGTGAGGTCGGCGCGCCGCCACCTTCGCGCGCCCAGACCTCGTAGACGTGTGGCGCCTCCGATAGCAACTGTCGCGCACGGCGCGCGACGTCAGGCGGCGAGACGAGGACCAGCTCAGGGCTGATCGGCTCCAAGTCCCTAACAGCCGCGTCCGGCTCGCCGAATGCCGGCGACTTGAAAGGCGGAACCAATGCTGATGCCGTTTCCTGCACAACCCAACTATGGCAGCGGTTCCCGACGACGCTTTTTCTTCTTCGAGCGGCGGCGTCTGGGAATGAGGGGGAGTACGTCAAGCGCCTTCTTGTGCGGTTTAGCGTCTTCTTTGCGTGACGTCCGGCCCCCTGTCTACGGTGGTCGCCAATCGAAGCAGCCGGCGTCTCGATCTCAACGCCGCCCTAGCACTGCGCCGACCGCGACTTTCTTAGGAGGGAACATCTCCCAAGCCACCGCTGCATATTCGTCCCGTCGTACCGGGCTTCTTGCGTTCCTGCTTGCCGTCTGTGTCGGCGCAGGAACTATCGGATCGGCGAAAGGCGCGGTGAGCGCTGCGCCCAGTCCAGACCTGCTTCCGCCGTCGACGCCGCTTCGGGTTGCGATCGCGAATTCGGGCCACGCGAGCGTGTCGTTGTCGTGGTCTGCCTCTAGCGACAACGTAGGCGTGGTCGGCTATGGCGTCTACGTAAATGGGGTAGCTGCCGGCGCAGTCTCGCGGTTCACGATCGAAACGGCCTCCTGGCGCGGCTATGCGCTGAGCGGCCTGGCCTGCGGGAGGAGCTACAGCTTCGCCGTCGACGCCTACGATGCCGCCGGCAACCATTCAAAGCGGGCGAGCGCAACCGGGTCGACGGCGCCTTGCCCGCAGCAGCCGGAGGCAACTGGCGCGTCGCATTCTCCGGTTGACAGCACCGCCCCTTCGAGGCCGTCGTGGCTCGCGGCTATGCCGGCAGGGAAGACGAGTTTCTCGCTGTCATGGTCTACATCAAGCGACAACGTGGGCGTGGTTGGCTACGGCGTGTACGTGAACGGGACAGCGATCGGCACGGCCCACTCGCGCGGGTACACGCTCGGCGGGCTGACCTGCGGGAGGAGTTACAGCTTCGCGGTCGACGCCTACGACGCAGCCGGCAACCATTCGAGCCGGGCGAGCGTCACTGGGTCGACGGCGCCCTGCTTCCAGCCGCCCGCCACGGCGCCGGGGCCAGGTCACAACGAAACGCCGTCCAGTCCCTCCGGGCCGCCGGTTGTACCGGAAAGGCACACGAGCAGCTCGCCTGAGGATGTGCTTCCGCCGACTTCCCCGTTGGGGGTGGGGATCATTGGCGCCGGCGCGACTGGCGTAGCGCTGGAGTGGTCTACGTCTTCAGACAATGTGGCTGTTGTTGGGTACGGCGTGTATGAGAACGGCGTCAGCGTCGGTTCGACCGCTTCGACGGACTTCACGATCTCCGGTTTGGCCTGCGCGACCACGTACACGTTCGCGGTAGATGCCTTTGACGCAGCGGGGAATCGGTCGGCACGGACTGAGGTGAGCGGGTCGACCGCGCCCTGCCCGACGGGTGCCTCGGCCGACTTATTCGTAGCCCCCACCACAGCCTCGCCGGCGGGCAGCGACACGAACCCTTGCACGCAGGCTGCCCCGTGCCAGACGTTCGGTCGTGCTTACATCGTCGCGGTTCCGGGTCAGACGGTCGAGATCGGGTCGGGAAGCTATCCGTATCAGCGCCTTGCTTACGATGCCGGAAAGACATCTGCGCACGTGGTGTTCAAGCCTGCACCAGGAGCAAGCGTGAATGTTGCTCAGATCGACTTTGGACAGGCGCAGCTGACGATTCCTGCGGCGCAGCACGTGACAGTGCGCGACATGGCCGTCGGCTATCTGCGCGCATGGGACGGGACGGCAGACGTCGAGTGGCGAAACATTGCCGGCCGCACATTCGAAATTTTGTCGAACTCCGGGTCTCCCTACCCTCCCTCGTCGAACGTTTCCGTGATCGGGGGAACCTTTGGCCCCTGTCAGGCTCCCCGTGACGAGGGCTGCACGACGAAGCTGATTGGGAACAATTTGTTGGTCGACGGTGCCACGATCTTCGGCTCGACGTCAAGCGACCT
>DHJA01000256.1:3226-3660 GCA_002404095.1 Planctomycetaceae bacterium UBA4732
CGGCGCACCAAGTTCCGCGGAAACATGGTCACACACGTTCGAATCCAGGACTGCTGCGGCCTTCCGGCCTCACAGAATGTAACCCTCGAGAACAACTGGTTCTCCGCACCGCTCGATCGGGACGGGTCGAGCCCGCGCGGCGACGCCATCGACGTCGACAACCCCATTCAGAACCTGCTGATCCGCAACAACTCCTTTGCCGAGAACACCGGCGTGATCTTCGGGAACGGAAACTTCTCGGGGACGCGCCTCGTAGGAAACCTGATGATGAACTTCCCCTGCGTCGCTGGAGTCAGCTACTCCTACAACCTCTTCATACCGTTGAATCCGACAGGTTGGGGCGTGACCGCGTGTGGCTCCACTGACCGCAAGGTCACCAGTTTTGGCTACGTCAGCGGCGGCGGCTTCGACTACCACCTGGCCGCCGGCTCGCC